>NZ_CP016756.1:618333-927500 GCF_001700965.1 Stenotrophomonas nitritireducens | reverse complement strand
CCCCAAGAAAGCGATCTCACCCAACCGGCGGTGCCTCGGCACTGAACACCTGCGCGATCACCGCGGACAGATCGTCTTCGGTGAACGGTTTGGTGATGTAGGCCTTGGCGCCCTGACGCATGCCCCACAAGCGATCGGTGTCCTGATCCTTGGTGGTCACCAGGATCACCGGAATGTGCTGTGTGGTGGCCTCACGCTTGAGCGTGCGGGTCGCCTGGAAGCCATTGAGATTGGGCATCACCACGTCCATCAACACCAGGTCCGGCAGCACCTGCTTGGCAACCTCCACCCCAGAGGCGCCATCGGTTGCGGTGAAAATCTCATGCCCCAGCTTTTCCACAATGCGTTGGATGCCCATCAACTGCGATGGTGAATCGTCGACGATCAGGATACGCGCCATGTTTTTCCCCAAGTAGTGGCGGCAGTGTAGTGCTGGCACGCCGCCGGCGTGAAGTCACCGTCTTCACGCCGGGGAGGTCATGTGATCGCCGTCAATCAATTCTTACGACGGTACGGCCGAAGGACTTTCCTTCCAGCATCGTCGCAAATACCTCGGGCAGCCCTTCCAGGCCCACCTCGCGGGTACAGATCTTATCCAGGTGGCGCGGCTTCCAGTCACTGCCCAGGCGCTCCCAGACCTGCTCGCGGATGTCGCGAGCGGTGCCGGCCGAGGCCACTCCCAGCAGGGACACGCCACGGATGATGAAGGGCATCACCGTCATGTCCAGCTCGCCAGAGGCGGCAAGCCCGGCAGAGGCCACGTTGCCGTAGGGCGCTGTCTGCGCCAGCAGGCTGGTCAGCATGCTGCCGCCGACATTGTCTAGGCCGCCGCCGAAGCGCGCCGATTCCATCGGCCGGGTGGTGGCCAGGGCATCGCGGCCCAGCACCTGGCTGGCACCGATCGCGGTCAGGTAGTCGGCTGCTTCGGCCTTGCCGCTGATGGCGTGCACCTCGAAGCCGGCGCGGCTGAAGATGTCCACCGCCAGCGAGCCGACCCCGCCGGTGGCGCCGGTGACCGCCAGCGGCCCCTGCGACGGCACCTGCCGGTTCTCGCTCATGCGCAGCAGCGCCAGCGCGGCGGTGAAGCCAGCGGTGCCCAGCACCATGGCCTCGCGCAGGCTGAGCTGGGCCGGCAGCGGGATCACCCACTTGGATTCCAGGCGCACGTATTGGCTGTAGCCGCCGTCGCGGGTTTCGCTCAGGCCGCAGCCGGTGGTCAGCACCTGGTCGCCCTCACGGAACGCCGGGTCGCTGGAGGCGACCACTTCGCCGGCCACGTCGATACCGCCGACCAGCGGGAAGCGGCGCAGGATCTTGCCCTTGCCGGTGCCGGCCAGCGCGTCCTTGTAATTCACCGAAGACCAGCGGGCGCGGATGACCACCTCGCCTGGGCTCAGTTGGTCCAGGCCTACTTGTTCAGGGCCGCTGCGGTAGCCAGCGTCGTCGTTATGGATGCGGAAGGCAGTAAACGGGGCGGTAGGGAACATCGGTAGGCCTGCGTCGGAACGGGGGGAGTGCAACCATAACTGTTGTGAAATGGCCGGTCTGCCCTTATTCCTATTCAAAGTAGGTGCCGACAGGGGCCTGCACGGTTACCGCGGGAGCCGCCTCGGCTTGGGCGGGTGCCGCAGGATCTGGCGCTTGGGTAAATGGTCAGCAGGTAAACATTGTCGGTTCAGGTAGCCCCGAACCTGTTCAGAGTCTGCCTTGTTAGAATCGGGATTCGATAGATGGTCAGGTCCTCGGCGGGAACCCCCGCAGCCTGGCCCTTACAGATGGAGCATGCATGGCCTGGAATACACCCGGCGGCAACAGCGGTGGTGGTGCGGACAACAACCGCGCGCCGCGTACGCCACGTGGCGGCAATGGCGGAGGTTGGGGTGGGGGTCTTCCGGGACCGCTGCGCGACCTGTTTGATGGCGGTATATGGCGCTGGGTGCTGGTCGCAGTGGTTCTGCTGTTGTTGTTCTCCAGCTTCCAGCTGATCGGCGAACAGCAGCGTGGTGTGGTCCTGCGCTTTGGCGAATACTCGCGCATCCTGCAGCCGGGCCCGAACTTCAAGCTGCCGTGGCCGCTGGAATCGGTGGTCAAGGTCAATGCGACCCAGATCAAGACCTTCAGCAGCAATGTGCCGGTGCTGACCCGCGACGAGAACATCGTCAACGTGTCGGTCAACGTGCAGTACCGCGTCGATGATCCGCGCGAGTACCTGTTCGGTACGGTTGATGCCGACCAGATGCTGGAACAGTCCGCGCAGAGCGCCGTGCGTGAGCAGGTTGGCCGTGCCGACCTGAACACCGTGCTGAACAACCGTGGGCCGCTGGCCGTGGTTGCCGAGCAGCGCCTGCAGGCATCGTTGAAGGCCTACAAGACCGGCCTCAGCGTGACCGGCCTGACCCTGCCCGATGCGCGTCCGCCGGAAGAAGTGAAGCCGGCCTTCGACGAGGTCAACGGTGCCCAGCAGGTCAAGGAACGTCTGATCAACGAAGCCCAGGCCTATGCCGCCAAGGTGGTGCCGGAAGCGCGTGGCCAGGCCTCGCGTGCCCGTACCACCGCCGAAGGTTACAAGCAGGCCATCGTCGCCCGCGCCGAAGGTGACGCACGTCGCTTCACCCTGCTGCAGGGCGAGTACAAGAACGCCCCGGATGTCACCCGCAAGCGCCTGTGGCTGGAAACGGTGGAGCAGGTGCTGGCCGAGAACCGCAAGGTCATCGGTGGCGACGGCCGTCAGCTGATCTATGTGCCGATGCCTGCCGATGCAGGCAAGACCGGCAATGCGCCGCAGCTGACCCCGGAGATGGTGGCACCGGCATTGCCGGCGGCAACCGACAGCATTCGCAACGCGGACCGTTCGGTCTCGCGCTCGGCATCGCGTGAGGAGGCCGGCCGATGAAAAATTCAGTCGTTATCGGCGTAGTCGTCGCAGTGTTGCTGGGCCTGCTGGGCTCGGTCTATGTGGTGCGTGAAGACCAGACCGCCATGGTGCTCAACCTGGGCAAGGTGGTACGTGCGGACATCAAGCCGGGCCTGCACTTCAAGGTGCCGCTGGTGGAAACCGTGCGCGTGTTCGACCGTCGCTTCCAGGTCCTGGATACCGCCCCGGCGCGTTACTTCACCGCCGAGCAGAAGGACGTCAGCGTCGACTTCTTCGCCATTGGCAGGATCTCCGATGTGCGCGCCTACTACCGCGCCACCGGCGGCGACAGCAAGATCGTCAATGCCCGGCTTGCGCCGATCATCACCGACTCGCTGCGTAACCAGATCAACTCGCGCACCTTGCAGGCGCTGGTATCTGGCGACCGTGGCGAGCTGATTGCCGGCCAGCTGAAGTCGATCAACGAGGCCATTGCTGCCCTGGGCATGCAGATCATCGATCTGCGTATCAAGCAGATCGACCTGCCTACCGACAGCCAGGTGATTGCCGACGTTTACGAGCGCATGCGCGCCCAGCGTAAGCAGGAAGCGGCCAAGCTGCGCGCCGAAGGCGAGGAGCAGTCACTGACCATCCGTGCCCAGGCCGACCGCGAAAGCACGGTGATCGTGGCCGAAGCCGAGCGTGATGCACAGCAGCTGCGCGGTGAAGGCGATGCTTCTGCCGCCTCGATCTACGGCAAGGCCGGCTCGGCCGATCCGTCGTTCTACGCGTTCTATCGCAGCCTGGAGGCCTACCGTGCCTCGATGACCGACGGCAACGGCGTGATCGTGCTCGACAAGAACGACCCGTTCCTGCAGTACATGAAGAGCGATCGCTGATCGCTTGGCCTGGGCCTTGCTCAAGCCCCTCTCCCGCATGCGGGAGAGGGGTTGGGGTGAGGGCAGCTTCCGGGCTGAGGGCAGGGGGGCGGAACGCCCCTGATGTCCCGATTCGATGGGCTCCGCCCGCACCCTCATCCGCCCTACGGGCACCTTCTCCCGCTGGGAGAAGGCAATGGCGATAGCGCATGCAAGACCTCCTTTCCGCCCTCTGCCTCGTCGCCGTCATCGAAGGCCTGTTCCTGTTCATTGCACCGCTGGCGTGGAAGCGGATGGCCGCGCAGCTGCTGGAGCAGCCGTCCTCTGCGCTGCGCGGGATGGGCGCGGTGGCCGTTGTTATTGGCCTGGGCTGCCTGTGGTGGGCCCGGCACTGAACCAAACCCTGACGGCCATACCATCCTGAACTCGCGGGGGTGGTAGCTGTCATGCAAAACCCGGATAATCCAGAAAAGCCGGTCGGGCCGCTCCTCAAGAGCATCCCGTCCGGCTTTTTCCGTGTATGACCCTGGCGTTTGCCGGCAGCTCCCCGATGGGGCTTCCACCATGGCGGACCAAGGGCGGTACACGGCCCCGTCCGCGGCCCCGATGGCCGCAGCAAATTCAGGAGTTACCCGTCATGGGTCAATCAGTTGTTGTTCTCGGCGCCCAGTGGGGCGATGAAGGCAAGGGCAAGATCGTCGATCTGCTGACCGAAGAAATCGGCGCAGTTGTGCGTTTCCAGGGTGGTCACAATGCTGGCCATACCCTGGTCATCAACGGCAAGAAGACCGTCCTGCACCTGATTCCGTCCGGCATCCTGCGCGATGACGCGCTGTGCCTGATCGGCAATGGCGTGGTGATTTCCCCGGCCGCCCTGCGCAAGGAAATCGAAGAGCTGGAAACGGCTGGCGTTGAAGTCCGTTCGCGTCTGAAGATCTCCCCGGCAGCGCCGCTGATCATGCCGTACCACATCGCCCTGGATCAGGCCCGTGAGAAGGCCGCCGGCGGCAAGGCCATCGGCACCACCGGTCGCGGCATCGGCCCGGCCTATGAAGACAAGGTGGCGCGTCGCGGCATCCGCATCGCCGACCTGCATTACCCGGAGCAGCTGGCTGAAAAGCTGCGCGCGGCGCTGGATTACCACAACTTCGTGCTGACCAAGTACCTGGGCGTGGAAGCGGTCGATTTCGACACCGTCTACCAGGAAGCCCTGGCCTTCGGCGAATACGTCGAGCCGATGAAGTCCGACGTTGCCGGCATCTGCCATGACCTGCGCAAGCAGGGCAAGCGCGTGCTGTTCGAAGGCGCGCAGGGCGCGTTGCTCGATATCGACCACGGCACCTACCCGTACGTCACCAGCTCCAACACCACCGTCGGTGGTGCACTGGCCGGTGCCGGCGTTGGCGCCGATGCCATCGATTACGTGCTGGGTATCGCCAAGGCTTATGCCACCCGCGTTGGCGGTGGCCCGTTCCCGACCGAACTGGACGATGAAATCGGCCAGGGCATCCGCGACCGCGGTGCCGAGTACGGCGCTTCGACCGGTCGTCCGCGTCGCTGCGGCTGGATGGACATCGTCGCGCTCAAGCGCGCTGTGGCCATCAACGGTATTTCCGGCCTGTGCATCACCAAGCTTGACGTGCTCGACGGCATGGAAAAGCTCAAGGTCTGCATTGCCTATGAATACCGTGGCAAGCGTTCGGAATACGCGCCGCTGGACGCGCAGGGCTGGGAAGAGTGCACCCCCGTGTACCTGGAGTTCCCGGGCTGGAGCGAAAACACCCACGGCATCACCGAGTGGGACAAGCTGCCGCCGGCCGCACGCGCCTACCTGCGTTCGCTGGAAGAGCTGGCAGGCTGCCCGGTGTCGATCGTCTCGACCGGCCCGGACCGCGACCACACCATGATCCTGCAGGATCCGTGGGGCTGATACGCCAGCGGTAACACACGTTGAAAAGGCCCCGCAATGCGGGGCCTTTTTTGTTTGTGGCCAAGCTGCCTGCGCCGGGCCGGTGGTCGCGATCAGCGCCGGATGTAGTTGGGATTCGCCAAACGCGCCGCTTCTAATTTGTGCCGATTTCGGCATTAATACGGTTCACCTCAAGGCTATTGATTGCATTTGCAACTCATTTTTGCGGGTTCTGCTTAATTTGTGTGCTGAATTCGGCTTTAACGAAGTTTGAATTATTCAAGACGCGCCGCCCCCTGTACCCGGAATATCGATACGTCAGTTGAAGCGCAGAACGAAGCCGCAATTGGTGCCTGCAGGCGTGGGGTTGGGTACCCGCCTGCATTCAACGAAGTCATTTCATTTCCGGGGGGGTACATGTACGACGCAATCAAACAACAAGCGGGTGGGGACGGTTGTCGGCGGCGCGCGCTGCGCGTGGCGGGGCTGGCGCTCGCGCTTGGTCTGGCCATGCAGGCCAACGCCCAGTCGATTACCGGCGGGCTGTACGGTTCGGCAGGGGAGGCCGGCGCAACCGTCGAGGTAACGCGTGAGGCTACCGGTTTCGCCAAGACCGTCATTGCGAATCGAAACGGCCAGTACAGCCTGGATCAGCTCTCGCCAGGCGTCTATCAGGTCAAGGTGATGCGCGGCGGGCAGGCCGTCAGCACCCAGCAGGTAACGGTGGTGGCCAGCAGTGCCGCGGCGGTCCCCGCTGCGGCGAGCGAATCGGCTACCGACCTGGGGACGGTGACGGTGACCGCGCAGAACTGGAACACCGTCATCAACCCGATCGACGTCAGCACGCCGGAACTGTCCTCCATCTACACCGCTGATCTTCTTTCCGATCTGCCGGTCAGCCAGACCAGCATCTATGCGCTGGCAAGACTGGATTCGGCCACGGTGATGGGCAACAGCTTTGCGCAGATCGGCGGCGCCAGCGAAACCGAGAACCGCTACTACTTCAACGAATTCGATACGTCCTATGACGTCACCGGCGCAGGCGCCATCGTGTTCCCGCAGGTGGCCGTTGCCAGTACCCAGTTGATCACCGGCAGCGGTGGCCTTGGCTGGACGAGCACCACCGGCGGCATTTCCTCGGCAACGCTGCGGCAGGGCACCAACGAGGTCCACGGCGGTTACAGCCTCTACTACACGCCGGCGACGTCCAGCACTTTGAACCCGCGAGGCCAGGACCGTTTCAATCCGTCAGGCTCGCCGAGCCTGTATCAATCAGACAACAGTACCGGCCACATTGCGCAGCACTATGTCTGGGGATCGGGTCCGCTGGTGCGTGATCGCCTGTTTGCCTATGTGCTGTACGGGCGCAATCCCGGCTACGACTCCCGCAGCTATACGTCCAACACGCGCACCGATACGCAGCGCGACAACAAGGAAGGCCTGATCAACCTCACCTGGAACATCACCGATGACCAGTCCTTGAACGTTGCCGCCTACCGCAACGAATACAGCACCAACTATTACAAGTCGCTGGCCGAAAGCGGCAGTGTCCGCTACGAGCCTTCCAAGTCGACCTATGGCGACCCGGCCTGGAGTGGGCTGGAGACCAAGCAGAAACTGATCATCGGCAACTACAAGTGGCGCATCAACGACAATCTGCGCGTGCGGCTGATGGCAGGCACCATGCGCTATGACTATGCCCAGGCGACGGAGAACAGTGATGTCCCGTTCATCGGCGAATATGATTACGCCACCGATATCGACACGACCATCAGCCCCGGCGACGAATGGAAGCCCTTCGAGTACTACTTCGAGAAGAAGGGTTTCAAGGGCGATGTGACCTGGAACATCGGCGACCATGAAGTAGTGTTCGGCGGCGAGTTCTACCGCAACAACTACTACTACGAGCCGGAGACCAACCCGGCAGGCTATTACTACTACTACACCAACTACCCCTATGCAGTGGGCAGCTTCGTGCCGCCGGGCGACGTCGTGTACAAGTACGAGTATTCCATTGGTGGCGAGTTCGAAAGCAAGCAGAAGGGCGTGTACCTGTACGACAACTGGCAGGTGTCGCCGAACGTGATGCTGATGCTGGGCGGTCGCTGGGACCAGACGCAGAACATGACCTCGACCGGCACCAAGTTCCTGGACATGGATCTGTTCTCGCCGCGTGCGGGCGTTTCCTGGGACGTGCACGGTGACAGCTCGTTGAAGATCGGCGCCAATGTTGGCCGTTACACCCTGCCGATGCCTTCGACGCTGAGCTATCTGATCGCCTCTGCCGAGACCTACAAGCTCAATTACTACACCTACAGCGGGCGCAACACGGACGGCACCCCGACCGGGCTGACGCCGGTGGCATCGTATGTGTACTCGGACGGGACCCTGCCGGAGATGTCGGCGGTGGTCAGCCGCAACATGAAGAATACTTACCAGAACGAATACCAGGTGTATCTGCAGCAGCAGCTGACCCCGACCTGGTCATTCCTTGGCCAGGCCGCCTTCCACGACCTCAAGCGCATCGTCGACCAGACCTGCGACACCGACGGCCGCCTCAGCGACTACGTCCGTGCCAATGGCCACGCCGACTACGAGTGCCTGACCGGTGGCGGTGGCTGCATCGAGTTCAATCCGGGCAGCAGCATCGAGCTGCGTGATTACCTGGATGCCGATGGCAGCTTGAAGGACATCACCATACCCAACAGCTACCTGCAGATGCCCAAGGCCAAGCGCCGCTATATCAAGCTTGGCGCGCAGTTGTCGCATCAGCGCAGCGACGAGGCGCCTTACTACCTCAACCTGAGCTACACCTGGTCGCACCGCTACGGCAACCACGATGGTTACACCAACCTGACCCGGTCGACCGATCCCAAGCCGGGTACGTCGGGCAACTACGACTTCCTGCAGAACACCTTTGGCAGCAACGGTAACCTCAGTGGCGATCGTCGCCACGCCCTGGTGGCCAATGGCGTGTATTACTTCGCCAATGGCTTCCGCGTGGGCTCGGTGTTGAATATTGCCTCGGGCATTCCGCAGAGCTGCCTGGGCGTGTATCCGGATGGCAGCCCGGAATTCGATCTGCTGGTGCAACAGGGCGCTGTCACCCATTACTGCAACGGCAAGTTGTCGCCGCAGGGGCATGGCGGCAAGACCGACAGCACCTGGCGGCTGGACATGAGCGTTGGTTACGACTTCGCTTTTGGCCGCGACAAGGGCCAGCAGCTCAGCGTTGATGTGTCGGTTACCAACCTGACCAACAATGACGCCATCACCTCGCGCAACATGACGTCGAGCAGTGGCCTGGATGCATCGGGGAATGTGGTTCCTTCGCCGACCTTCCGTTCCGTCAATGGTCTGCAGACGCCGCGCAGCACCAACCTCTACCTGCGTTACGGCTTCTGACGGCCGCAGGTGCCATAGGCAGGGCACGGGATGCGTCCCGTGCCCTGTTTCTTGCTGTGAAAGCCACGTTGGTTGAGGCCTCGTGGCCACCGGCATCTGCTCTGTGACATGGTCAGGACGGGCAGCTGGCCAGTGAAACCCGGTTGCGCGGATGCGCACTGCAGCGTGTGGCCGTTGCCGCTCAGGGCTGATCGAGCGGGGTGCCGTTGAGCCGACGTTCGACGATTTCCAGAATGGTCGGCACGCTGACCCCGAACGAACCGGCATTGCCGGCATCAAATGCCTCGCGCCATTGTCCATAACCCTGCAGGTAGGCCGGGTCAGGTGCCTGCTGGCCCAGCAGACGCAGCTGGCTGCGCTGCAGGGTCTGGTCGGTCACCGGGGCATGGGCAAGCTGGTTCATCACGCCACCGGGCAAACCGGGATGGCGGATCTTCAACGCCCCCAGGGTGACGTGATAGATGTTGCCGCCGCCGAGCGGATGCTGGTCGATACGGTTGATCAACAGCGTGGGCTGCTCGTCGTCATGGCGGCCTTGGCAGGCCCACAGTTGGCCGACAGCGTAGGGAGGGGAGGGGCTGGTGGGGTTCATGGGGCGGGTGTTCGCAGGCAGGTTGGGCCGATCATGCCGCCAATGCCGGCAGCCGACTTGACCGGATCTGGCGGGTGCTTGCCTGGGTAGGTACTTATGGCCAGCGCGGGACCGGCCCGGCGCTGGCTAGAATGGCCGGGCACGTTCCCGCTGCCAGCCTGACCGACCCGATGCGTATTGACCCTGCCGAAATTGAAGCGCTGTTCGACGCCATCCCCAACGTGCTGTTTTTTGCCAAGGACATCGATGGCCGCTACACCCACGTCAACATGACGATGATGCAGCGGCTGGGCATGAAGTCGCGCAATGACGTGATAGGCCGGCGCGCCGACGAGCTCTACCCGGTGGGCATGAGCGAGGCCTACGTGGCGCAGGATGCACGGGTGCTGGGCGGCGAGGTGATCGAGAACGTGATGGAACTGCAGTTGTTCCCCAACCAGCAACCGGGTTGGTGCCTGACCTGCAAGCGGCCCATCGTCGAGAACGGCAAGGTGATCGGCCTGATCGGTATTTCGCGCGATTTGGGCCAGCGCGGTGGGCTGGAATCGCAGTACGAGCCGCTGCGGCTGGCGCTGGATTACCTCAACACGCATTACGCCGAAAACGTGCGCATGCAGACCTTGCTGGACATCACCGGGTTCTCGCTGTCCAAGCTGGAGCGTTCGTTCCGCAAGGTGTTCCAGATGACGCCGCAGCAGGTGCTGACGCGTCTGCGCATCCAGATCGCGCTGCACCTGCTGCATGGCGAGGACAGCGTGGCCAGCATCGGCCAAGCGTGCGGCTTCAGCGACCAGAGCGCATTCACGCGCAAATTCAAGGCAGAAGTGGGCATGGCGCCGCGCCAGTACCGGGCCATGATCGCCGAGCGCGCGCAGCATGACGCCGCCCGCGCAGCTGCGGGGGCGTGACTTCCGGGAGTGTTGGGGCACGGCAGACGGGCAGATGATGCGGGTTTGCCGGGCATCTCGCCCAGGCTGAGCCGCCAGGAGCTTTGATGCGCCCTTCTCTCGTTGTTGCAATCAGTCTTGCCCTTTCCTGTGGTGCCATGCCGGCAATATCCGCGGCGCAAGCGGCTCCCTCCGCGGCTTCCACAGGACAGATCACCACGCAGCTGCCGCGTACTGCGCGGCCCGACCATTACCGCGTACAGATCACCCCGCACGCCGCGCAGATGCGCTTCGATGGCAAGGTCAGCATCGATCTGGAAGTGCTGCAGCCCACCAACAGCATCGTGCTGCAGGCCGCAGGCATGCGCTTCGGCAAGAGCCAGCTGCAGCCCGCCGGTGGCGGCAAGCCGGTGCCGGCCACGGTCAGCGTCGATGAGCCCAACCAGACCGCCAGTTTCACCGTTGCCGCGCCGCTGGTGCCGGGCCGTTACGTGCTGAGCATCGACTACAGCGGCACCATCAACACCCAGGCCAACGGTCTGTTCGCACTGGACTACCCGGTGGCCGATGGCAGCAAGAAGCGCGCGCTGTTCACCCAGTTCGAGAACTCCGACGCGCGCCGCTTCATTCCGTCCTGGGACGAACCCGGCTTCAAGGCAAGCTTCGACCTGGCCGTGACCGTGCCCGAAGCGGAGATGGCGGTGAGCAACATGCCGGTGGCCAGCAGCAAGCCGCTGGGCAAGGGGCTGAAGGAGGTGGTGTTCCAGACCACGCCGAAGATGTCGACCTACCTGCTGTTCTTCTCCAGTGGCGAGTTCGAGCGCGCCACCGTCAACGAAGGGGGCACCGAGATTGGTGTCATCGCCCAGACCGGCAAAGTCGAACAGGCGCGTTTCGCGCTGGAAGGCAGCGCCGAGGTATTGCGCGAATACAACGACTATTTCGGCGTGAAGTATCCGCTGCCCAAGCTCGACAACGTGGCCGCGCCGGGCGGCAGCCAGTTCTTCAGTGCAATGGAGAACTGGGGCGCGATCTTCACCTTCGAATATGCCTTGCTGCTTGATCCGGCGGTTTCCAGCATCTCGGACAAGAAGGGTGTGTTCTCGATTGCCGCGCATGAAATCGCGCACCAGTGGTTCGGCAACCTGGTGACGATGGCCTGGTGGGACGACCTGTGGCTCAACGAAGGCTTCGCTTCATGGATGGAGGCGCGCACCACCCGCAAGCTGCATCCGGAATGGGACATCAACAACGTCGATGCCGCGCAGACCAGCCGCGCCGCGATGGGACGTGATGCCTATGCCACCACCCACCCGATCGTGCAGCACGTGGCAACGGTGGAGCAGGCCAGCCAGGCGTTTGATGGCATCACCTACGGCAAGGGTTCGGCGGTGATCTCGATGTTCGAGGACTATGTGGGTGCCGACGCGTGGCGTGATGGCGTACGCCGCTATGTCGCCGCCCATGCCTATGGCAACGCGGTCACCGATGACCTGTGGGTCGAGATCGACAAGGCGGCACCGGGCAAGCGTTTCATGGAAGTGGCGCATGACTTCACCCTGCAACCGGGCGTGCCGCTGATCCGCGCCAGCAGCAGCTGCGTGGCCGGCAATACCCAGGTGAAGCTGAGCCAGGGCGAGTACACGATTGATCGCAAGGACAAGCAGCCGCTGCACTGGCGCGTACCGGTGAGCCTGCGCGCGGGCACCGGCGAGGTCATGCATACGTTGGTGGATGGCGACACCACCGTGCAGCTGCCCGCCTGTGACGGGCCGTTGCTGGTCAACGCTGGACAGAAGGGCTACTACCGCACCTTGTACGCGCCGGCGCAGTTCACCGCGCTCAGCACGGGCTTCGACAAATTGCCGGTGGTGGACCAGCTTGGCGTGATGATGGATACCAGTGCACTGGCTGCGGCCGGCCTGCAGCCGGATGCGGACCTGCTGGATCTGACGGCCAAGGTCGCTACCGATGCGCCTACGGATCTGTGGGACCTGGTGTCGGGCACCTTGAATGGCATCGACAGCATGTTCGATGGCGATGAAAGCCGGCAGGCGGCGTTCCGCAGCTATGCACGCTCGCGCCTGGTGCCGGTGCTGCAGTCGCTGGGTTGGGATGGGAAGGAAAGTGATTCTGCACAGACCAAGGAGCTGCGCAGCAGTCTGATCAGCACCTTGGCGGCGCTGGACGATGCGCAGGTCATCGCCGAGGCGCAGCGTCGTTTCGATGCCTTCCTGCTCAAGCCGGACTCGCTGTCGGCGGATCTGCGTTCCACCGTGCTGGGTGTGGTTGCACACAATGCTGACGTGGCGACCTGGGACACGCTGCACGCACTGGCAAAGAAGGAAACCTCAGCGATGGTGCGTGATCGCTATTACGGTCTGTTGGCCGCGCCGAAAGACAAGGTGCTGGCCCAGCGTGCGCTGGACATGGCACTGACCGACGAGCCCGGTGCGACCAACAGCGCCAGCATGATTGGCGGTGTAGCGCGTGAGCACGCGGATCTGGCGTTCGACTTCGCCGTCACCCATCGCGAGCAGGTGGACGGGTTGGTCGACAGCACCTCGCGTGCGCGCTATTACCCGGGCCTGGGCCGCAGTGCCGACAATCTGCAGATGGTGGACAAGATCAAGGCCTTCGCCGATGCGCATATCGCGCCCACTTCGCGGCGTGATGCGGAGACGGCGATTGCCGGAATCCAGACCCGACTGCGACTGCGCGCGGAGCGCAAGCCGCAGGTGGATGCGTGGTTGAAGCAGAAGGGGTATTGAGGAGCTGTGGCTGAGGCCATGAATGCAACTGCAGCTGTAAAGCCCCTTTCCCGTTTACGGGAGAGGTGTTGGGGTGAGGGGAAGCTTCTAGCTAAGCAAAGTCAAAATCCCCCTCATCCGCCCTTCGGGCACCTTCTCCCGTAAACGGGAGAAGGGAGAGTAGAAGCCAAAGCCAAAGCCAAAGCCAAAGCCAAAGCAGAGGCCAAAGCAGAAGCCAAAGCAGAGGCCAAAGCAGAAGCCAAAGCCAAAGCCAAAGCAGTAGCAGAAGCAGAAGCAGAAGCTCAAAACCTTGTCATCTGTGGTTTCCACCGCTCCAGAAAGACCCGCGCTCCAGCTCTCCAATCGACATAAAAAACAGCCGGCTTTCGCCGGCTGTTTTCATTCACGCCATCAGGCAATCAAGCCCCGATCACGCCTCGACATCTTCCTTGTACGCATCCACCGGAATACAGGCGCACATGATGTTCTTGTCGCCGTACACGTTGTCCACGCGCGCAACCGGCGGCCAGTACTTCTGCAGCTTCAGCGAGGGCAGCGGGAAGGCGGCCAGTTCACGCGGATAGGCATGCGTCCACTCGCTGGCCGACACCGCACCGGCGGTGTGCGGGGCGTGCTTGAGCGGGTTGTCCTCGCGGTCCAGCTTGCCGTCTTCGATGGCCTGGATTTCCTCGCGGATCTGGATCATCGCGTCGATGAAACGGTCCAGCTCGTGCTGCGATTCGCTCTCGGTCGGCTCCACCATCAGCGTGCCGGCAACCGGGAAGCTCAGGGTCGGGGCGTGGAAGCCGAAGTCGATCAGGCGCTTGGCCACGTCCTCGGCGCCGATGCCGGAGGTTTTCTCCAGCGGACGCACGTCGAGGATGCACTCATGCGCCACCAGACCATTACGGCCGGTGTAAAGGGTGGCGTAATGCGGGGCCAGGCGCTTGGCGATGTAGTTGGCGTTGAGCAGGGCAACCTGGGTCGCCTTGCGCAGGCCGGCCGTGCCCATCATCGCGATGTACATCCAGCTGATCGGCAGAATCGAGGCGCTGCCGAAGCTGGCGGCGCTGACCATGCCGACCGGGCCGTTGTCGCCGAGCTTGCCCGGCAGGAACGGGGCCAGGTGCGACTTGACCGCACACGGGCCAACGCCCGGGCCGCCGCCGCCGTGCGGAATGCAGAAGGTCTTGTGCAGGTTCAGGTGCGACACGTCCGAGCCCCACTTGCCGGGCTTGGCCACGCCGACCAGGGCGTTCATGTTGGCGCCGTCGGTGTACACCTGGCCGCCGTGCTTGTGGATGATCTCGCAGATCTCGACCACTTCTTCCTCGAACACGCCGTGCGTGGACGGGTAGGTCATCATGATCGCGGCCAGGCGGTCGCTGTACTTCTCGGCGTTGCGGCGGATGTCCTCGACATCGACGTTGCCGTTGCCGTCGGTCTTGGTCACGACCACCGTCATGCCGCACATCTGTGCCGAAGCCGGATTGGTGCCATGCGCCGAGTCCGGGATCAAGCAGATGTCGCGATGGCCTTCGTTGCGCGAGCGGTGATAGGCGCGGATCGCCAACAGGCCGGCATATTCACCCTGCGCGCCGGAGTTCGGCTGCAGGCTTACCGCGTCATAGCCGGTGCATTCGACCAGCATCGCTTCCAGGCCGTCGATCAGCTCCTTGTAGCCCTGCGCCTGATCCGCCGGTGCCAGCGGATGGATGTTGGCGAATTCCGGCCAGGTCACCGGGATCATCTCGGCGGTGGCGTTGAGCTTCATGGTGCAGCTGCCCAGCGGGATCATGGTGCGATCCATCGCCAGGTCCTTGTCGGCCAGCGAACGCAGGTAGCGCAGCATCTCGTGCTCGCTGTGGTGCGTGTTGAACACCGGGTGCGACAGGAACTCGCTGGTACGGACCAGACCCTGCGGCAGTGCGTCGGCGGTGCTGGCATCCAGTGCGTCAACATCGACGCTGGCGCCGAACAACTGACCCAGCGCGACCACGTCGGCGCGGGTGGCGGTTTCGTCCAGGCTGATGCCGACCGAGCCAGCGTCGATGATGCGCAGGTTGATGCCGGCGGCTTCCGCCTTGGTCTTCAGTGCGGCCGAATCAACACCGGTGATGTGCAGTGTGTCGAAGAAGTCGTTGCCGACCGCAACGCCCTTGCCACGCAACGCGGCAGCGAGGATGGCGGCCAGGCGGTGGGTGCGGCGGGCGATGCGCTGCAGGCCCTGCGGGCCGTGGTAGACGGCGTACATCGAGGCCATTACCGCCAGCAGCACCTGTGCGGTACAGATGTTGGAGGTGGCCTTCTCGCGGCGGATGTGCTGCTCGCGGGTCTGCAGGGTCAGGCGGTAGGCGGGCTTGCCTTCGGCATCGACGGAGACGCCGATCAGGCGGCCCGGCATCGAGCGCTTGTAGGCGTCACGGCAGGCCATGAAGGCAGCGTGCGGGCCGCCGAAACCGAACGGCACGCCGAAACGCTGGCTGTTGCCGACCACGATGTCCGCGCCCCATTCGCCGGGGGCGGCGATCAGGGTCAGTGCCAGCAGGTCGGTGGCCACAGCTACCAGGCCTTGGCGGGCGTGTACGGCCTCGACCAGCGCCTTGTAGTCGCCAATCTGGCCCAGGCTGTCCGGGTACTGCAGCAGCACGCCGAAGGTGTCGGCGGTCAGTGCCTCGGCCGGCTTGCCGATCTGCAGCTCGATGCCCATCGGCTCGGCGCGGGTGCGCAGCAGTTCCAGCGTCTGCGGGTGCACGCTGTCCTGCACGAAGAACACTTTGGACTTGGACTTGGCCGAACGCTTGGCCAGGGTCATTGCTTCGGCGGCGGCGGTGGCTTCGTCCAGCAGCGAGGCGTTGGCGATTTCCATGCCGGTCAGGTCGGTGACCATGGTCTGGAAGTTGATCAGCGCTTCCATGCGGCCCTGCGAGATTTCCGCCTGGTACGGCGTGTAGGCCGTGTACCAGGCCGGGTTCTCGAGGATGTTGCGCAGGATCACGTTCGGCGTGTGGGTGCCGTAATAGCCCTGGCCGATGAAGCTGCGCAGCACCTTGTTCTTGTTGGCGATGGCGCGGATCTTGGCCAGCGCGTCGACTTCGGTCAGCGACTCGGGCAGCGCCAGCGGTGCCGGCGACTTGATCGAGCCCGGCACGATGGCATCGGTAAGCGCTTCCAGCGAATCATGGCCAACGGTGCGCAGCATCTGCGCGATTTCAGCGTCGTTGGGGCCGATGTGGCGGTCGACAAACGCGGAGTTGTGTTCGAGCTCGCGCAGCGAAGAGGTGTTCTGGGTCATGGCTGACGTCCGGAGAAGGCATGCAGGGCAGGGGCGGTGGGCCAGGTCTGCCGCGCAGCCGCCCGGGTGCCGCACACGCGACACCTCAGCCGGCAAGCTGGTGGCTTACCTCGCGCCCCTCTGTCCTTTTGCCTGAGAGTTTGGAAGCGACGCGACGAGGATCGTGCGCTTCGTGCACCTTCGGCGCCGGATTGAACCGGTCTCTCCAGAGTTTTGATGCGGGTGGTATCGGGCCTGAGCGATTACGGGCGTTTGCGCCTTCGGCAGCGGGGTGAACCGCTTCTCCCACCTTGTTCGTACAGCTGGCCGATTATAGCCCGGGGCAGACCGGCGCAGCGGCTTGGATTACCATCTACGTCCCGGTTTCAAACCCGCGCGTTGCACGCGTACGGCCGGGAGCCCGGAACCGCTACCTGAGGCGGGTGAATGTCCGGACAAATTACCGCATCATGGCTCAGTGGCGCCGCCGGCGTCCGGCCCTGTTCATCTGGTCTCTCACCCCGCACCGGCGCCGCGCTGGTGCCGTTGCTGGTTACTGAACACCATGGAAGCAAGCAAGCAGGTTTCATTGCGCCGTATCGCCCTGTTGGTGGCCGGGTTGTCGATGTTCGGCCCGTTCGCGATCGATGCGGTGTTCCCCGCGTTCCCGCACATGGGCGCCGACCTGGGCGCCGACAAACTGGCCATGCAGCAGGTGATCAGCGTCTACCTGCTGGCCTATGCACTGATGAGCCTGGTGCATGGCGCGCTGTCCGATGCGCTGGGCCGCAAGGTGGTGATCATCGGCGGGCTGGTGGTGTTCATTGCCGCCTCGGTCGGCTGCGCACTTTCCACTGACATGGGCACGCTGCTGCTGTTCCGCTTCCTGCAGGGCCTGTCCGCTGGCGTGGGCTACATCATCGGCCGCGCGGTGATCCGTGACCTGTACGACGGCGACGACGCGCAGCGGCTGATGAGCCAGGTGTCGATGATCTTCTCCATCGCCCCGGCCATCGCCCCGATCATTGGCGGCTGGCTGCTGGGCTGGACGCAGTGGCAGGGCATCTTCTGGTTCCTGGTCGGGTTCTCGGCACTGTTATTGCTGATCACCTGCATCTGGCTGCCGGAAACCCACCCGCCGCACGCACGGCTGAGCCTGCACCCCAAGCGCCTGCTGCAGGACTACGTGAGCATCGGCGTGAATCCGCGCTTCCTGCGGCTGGCCCTGGCCGGCTCGCTGGGCTTCGGCGGGCTGTTCCTGTACATCGCCTCGGCGCCGGCCTTCGTGCTCGATCTTCTGCACATGAACGAACGCCAGTTCGCCTGGTTGTTCATCCCCACCATTGGCGGCATGGCCTTGGGTGCCTACGCCTCCGGCCGTGCGGCTGGGCGGATGGATGGCGCCCGCGCGGTGCGTATCGGCTACGGCTTCATGGCGGTGGCGGCGGTCTACAACATCAGCTACAACGCCTTCGCCACTGAAATGACGGTACCGTGGGCGGTGTTGCCGCTGACCCTGACCTCGTTCGGCGTGGCCTTGATCTTCCCGATCTTGACCCTGGCCATCCTCGATATGTACCCGCGCCAGCGCGGCACGGCCTCGTCGATGCAGGCCTTCAGCACCCTGGTCACCAATGCCATCATCGCCGGCGTGCTTTCGCCGCTGCTCAGCCGCAGTGGCCTGACCCTGGCGATTGGCGCGGCCCTGTTTGCCTTTGGCAGCTGGGCAATGTGGAAGTGGGAGCGCATCAGCCTGCGTGCCCAACGCGTCGAGAACGCGTCCTGACATGAATTTCTCCCCGTATCGGGGACAATAGCCGTGCCGCCATCACCGGCGGCCGTTCAAAGAGTGAACAACTGATGTCGATCCAATCCAAAGGCCGCCGCGAGGCGAAGAAGAAGCTGGCCGAGCGCGAGCGCAACCAGGCCGAAGCCAATCCGCCGGCAAAGGCCAAGGTGGAGCCGCATGCCGAATTGCGCGACCAGCATCGCGCCTTGCTGGCCGGTATCGTCCGCCGTGATGGCGAATGGGTGCTGGGCATGGATGGCAAGATCGCCGGTGAGACCACCAGTGCTGCACGCGTGCTGGCCTTGATCATGCAGGCCGCCGAGTGGCACGAGAACAACGAAACCCCGGTACGCCTGATGTATTCGGACGCGCTCAAGGACGCTGCGCATGCCGAAGCCGCCGAGCAGGGGATCGATTTCGATACCTACCGCCGCAACCTTGCCGGCGAGCTGGGCGCGAAAGGCAAGGCTGCTGCCGGTACGCACTGAGCTTGCGCACAGGTTTGAAACCGACAAGGGCGCCATTGGCGCCCTTGTCGTCTGTAACCGCTGGTGATGGCCCGATGGGCTACGCCGCCTCTTGTAGGAGCGGCGTAAGCCGCGAAGCACGAACACGTTTGGTTGTGCTGCTTCTGGTCTACCGGTGAGGCCTCTGCTGAGCATGGCTCGGCACTACACGTTGGCGTGCGACGGGTGTAGCCCGGGTAAGCGCAGCGCACCCGGGAGCCGGAACTCCCGCTGGATTTCAACGCTTCCCTGATTTGTCGCACCAATGCGAGATGGCGATTTCGTTCTGTCTTTCCCGGGCAAGTGTGGAACTGCATGGCCTGTTGTAGGAGCGGCGTAAGCCGCGAAGCACGTGCACGTTTGGTTGTGCTGCTTCTGGTCTACCGGTGAGGCCTCTGCCGAGCATGGCTCGGCACTACAGGTTGGCGTGCGGCAGGCGTAGCCCGGGTAAGCGACGCGCACCCGGGAGCCGGAGTTCCTGCTGGATTTCAACGCACCGCTGATTTGTCGCACCAATGCGCGATGGCGATTTCGTTTTGTCTTTCCCGGGCAAGCGCGCAGTTTTCCTTAATGGCCGCGTCCTCTGCTTCGGATGGACCCCGGGCAGGCGCGGAGCTGCATGCCACCAGCATCAGCAATATCGACAGCACGACAGACATGCGGGTGAGTAATTTCATCGACATCAATGCGCTTTGTTGATGGGAGGCGTCTGGAAATTCCACAAGGGCCGCAGGCCTGCGCGATACAGCCACACCAGCACGCCCAGGTAGCACAGGTGAAATGTTCCCCACGGCCAATCGTGGTTGAGGAACAGGTGGAAGATGAAGATGCCAACCACCAGCGGTGCGAGCACGACGATGCCCAGCGGCGCGGTGCGACGGAACAGCAACAGCAGGCCGCCGCCAAGGCAGGCCGATGCGATCAGCGGATCAACGATGCCGCTGTCGGTCAGCGCGGTGGTGAGTGCCTTGGCGGCAGGGGTTTCCTTATGGTCCGGCCACGCGGTGCCGAACAATTTGTAGGAGAACCAACTGGCGCCGACATAGATGTAGAAAAGTGCAAACAGCCAACGGGCAACAGCGATGATCCCGGTCATGCCAGATACTCCTGTTGTGCTGCCGGACCAGGCCGGTCGCGGGTGAGGGGGCCATGGTCCGCAGCGCCCCGTTGCGGCGGATGGTAGCGCAGCCATGGCGACCTGACGCAGGGGCGATAG
The DNA here is from genome assembly GCF_001700965.1 of Stenotrophomonas nitritireducens. Classification (NCBI taxonomy): domain Bacteria; kingdom Pseudomonadati; phylum Pseudomonadota; class Gammaproteobacteria; order Lysobacterales; family Lysobacteraceae; genus Stenotrophomonas; species Stenotrophomonas nitritireducens. The sequence goes on along the minus strand of NZ_CP016756.1, from coordinate 907,440 downwards.
GCCGGTTTCGGCAGTTGCGAGCGGCTGCGTGGACGTGGCGGGTAGGGGCGGGACCTGGGGGCGTCAAAAGCTGCAGACACAGTTATGGCTATAATCCGGCCACGACGTCCCCTGAGCATGGAGGCACACCTGATGTCTGTTGCAGCTATTCCCGATGTATCGCTGGTTGATAACAGCGAGCAGCGCACGCCCTTGATTCTGGTGCTGGATTGTTCCGGCAGCATGAGCGGGGAACCCATTGCGCAACTGAATGCCGGGCTGAAGCTGCTGGAGCAGGAGCTGAAAGGCGACGTGATTGCTGCCAAGCGCGTGCGCGTGCTGCTGATCGAATACGGCGACATGGACAATGCGGCGATCACCGGTGACTGGTGTGACGCGATGGATTTCAGCGCGCCCGAGCTTTCTGCCAACGGCACCACGCCGACCGGCGCGGCGGTGGAGCTGGCCCTGCAGGAAATCGAAGACGAGAAGGCGCGCTTCCGCCAGGCCGGGGTGGCCTATACGCGGCCTTGGCTGTTCCTGATGTCCGATGGCAACCCCACCGATGCCTGGGAGGCCGTGGCCGAGCGCTGCCGCGATGCCGAGCAGCAGAACAAGGTGGCGGTGTTCCCGATTGGTGTGGGCAACGCCGATATGGCTGTGCTTGGCCAGTTCAGCCGCAATGGCGAGCGCGGCGTGAAGCGCCTGCAGGGCTTGCAGTTCAAGGAACTGTTCATGTGGCTCAGTGCCAGCATGCGGGTGGTGTCCAACTCCACGCCCGGTGGCCAGGTACAGCTGCCGTCGACCGATAGCTGGTCGCACGTGACGGTTTGAACATGGGCTGGCGGGTGATGGCCGCATCGGCCACGGGGCGCTCCCATCTTGATCGCGGGCAGCCATGCCAGGACGCGTTCGCATCGGCTTGCGCAGGGCGCGTGCTGGTTGCGGCGGTCTGTGATGGCGCAGGCTCGGCCACGCATAGTGATACGGGCGCGAAGACGGTGTCCACGGCAGTGGTGGCGGCGATTGCCGCGCATCGCCAGCTGGGCGGCAATCCTGCTGCGCTGTCGGTGGATGCGCTGCGCACAATCATCGAGGCGGCGATCATCGATGCCCGCGAGCAACTGGCCAGTATGGCTGCGGGCAAACAGCTGACACTGGCCGATCACGCCTGCACCCTGGTCGGGGTTGTGGCCGACGCCGGCGGCGGCTGGTTCTTCCATGTGGGCGACGGTGTTGCGGCATGCGAGTTTGCGCCGCCGCAGGCGCCGGCGGTATCGCTGCCGGCCAATGGCGAATACGCCAACGAGACTTGGTTCGTCACCGGTGGCAATTGGCGTGAGCAGCTGCGGCTGACCCGCTTTGAGGGGCGCGTGCAGGCCGTGGTGCTGATGTCCGATGGCGTGCAGCCGTTTGCGATGACACGCGATGGCAGTGGCCTGTTCCAGCCCTTCATCGCACCGGTACTGCGCTATCTGGGCGGTGTGGATGCTGCCCATGGCAGCCAGGCCTTGCAGGCGACGCTGTCCGATCCGCGCACCGATCACATCACCGGCGACGACAAGACGTTGCTGGTGGCGCTGCCGGTCTAGGCGCATGGCCGCACAAGCCGGCGACACCATCTACGACGAGCAGCGTACGCCGCTGACGCTGGGCCGGCTGCTCAAGAGCGGTGGTGCGGGCAGCGTGTTCCTGATCAAGGAACGCCCGCTCGAAGTCGCCAAGCTCTATCACTCCGACAAGGGTGGCCAGGTCTACGAGCGCAAGGTACGGGCGATGCTGGAGCTGCGCCCGGACCTGCCCGATGTTGAGGACAAGGGCGTGCGTCAGGTGCAGATTGCCTGGCCCACCGGCCTGCTGCGCGACAAGGCGCGGGGGTTTCTGGGTTTCACCATGCCGGTGTTGGATGTCGCCGCAACCAGTGATCTGGAACACGTACTGCAGGAGCGGCAGGCGCGTGAGGAGGGCTTGCCGACCGCGTTGGGCCCGAAGATGACGCTGGCCGCCAATCTGGCGGTGATGCTGGCAGCGTTGCATGAGCGCCAGCATTACGTGGTGGATCTGAAGCCGCTCAATGTGCGCTTCTATCGCAAGTCCCTGTTCATCGCGATGCTGGATTGCGATGGCTTCAGCATCCAGGGCAAGGGCGAACGTTTTCTGTCCGAGCAAGTCACCACCGACTACCTGGCTGCCGAATTCCAGCAGCGCGGCGTCGCCGCCGGCGAGGAAGAGGCGCAGGACAGGTTTGCATTGGCGGTGATGGTGTTCCAGCTGCTCAACTCGGGCCTGCATCCCTATAGCGGCAGGCCCAATGGCGCGACGCTACCCAGTGATCTGCCGGGGCGGATTGCCGCCCATCTCTATCCTTATGCGCAGGGCAGGGGCGATACGCGGATCCTGCCATCGCCGGTCAGTGGCCATGCGGCATTTCCAGCCGAGCTGCGTGACATGTTCGACCGCGCGTTCGCCAGCCAGGCCCGGCGGCGACCGGCCGCGGCCGAATGGTCGTCGCTGCTGCTGCGCTATGCGCGGCGCAGCAACGGCTTGTTGGTGAAGTGCGTAAGGGACGGCTCGCATCAGCATTTCGATGGCATGCCGTGCGCGGGCTGTGCGCGCGCCGAGTTGCTGGCGAGCAGTGCGCGTGCCGCGCAGACCCGGGCAAGGCAGACCACGTCGGCCGGCAGAAAAACGACGCGCACGACACGTCGGACCCGTGCAGCCACGCCCAATGTCGCTGCCGCTTTGACCGCAGCAGCGCCTGCGGCACCGGCGACACAGCCGGTTGGGCTGGGCATGCGGGTGTTCTTTGCGGTGATCGGGCCGGTGCTGTTGGGCTGGGCCACCACCTGGGGAATGACGGCCTATCGTGACTACCTGGCGGACAAGGATCCGGGCTGGTGGTTGACCCTGGGGCTGGGCTTCCAGAGCGGCCTGCTGCTGGCCGCGGTGTTGTTGTTCCTCGTCTGCGTGCCGGTGTTGATTTTGAGCAAGCGGCCATGAAGATCGCCATCGGTATCTTCGTCGCGCTGCTGATGCTGCTGTTCGTGGTGGTGTTTGCCGGCTGGTTGGGTGTTTACATCTATGGCGGAGTCGAATGGATCGGGCATCGGTTCGCCACCGGTGTATTGCCGGATGGCAGGGCAGCGTTCCGCGCTGGCGTGCTGGTGGGCAGCCTGGTTTCGGTAGGTGCGCTGCTGCGTGTGGCAGTCAAGGACCACTCCCACAAGTACGCGGGCGCGGCGCTGGTTGTGGGGATTGGGTTTGCCTTTCTGCTGTTTGCCACCCGTTTGTCTCCGTATGTCGTAATACCGGAAGAGGGAACGCTGCGTGCCGACGTTGCTGGCAGTTCGCCTGCGGTCAAGCGCACCGAGATTCCCGAATGGTATTCACGCAGCAGCTACGAGCGAGACGCTGCCGGAAAAGTGCATGCGCTTGCCCGGGCTGCGGCGCGTCAGGATCAGCAACGGGTGGATGCCGGGCTGGATGAATTGCAACTATGGGCGCGCAGGGGCGTGCGTGTTGGTGGTGACCGCGAGGCGTTCAATGCTGCGCGCGACAGGTTCAATGCCACCTTCGACATGCCGGCGGGCAGGGAAACAAAACAAATGCTGAGCCGGCAGCGGCATGCCGCGCTGAAATCAATGTGGCAGGCCGTCCCTGATGTGGATATCGCCGGGCGGCGGCTGCTGCTGCAGGACATGGCTGTGCTTGCGTTTGCGTTGCGGCTTAAGGCCGAGCGCGGTTCCGCTGAGGATGCGGCGTCGGACGACGATGGCTTGCTGGAGGAAAAACTCATTGACCTGATTCGGCTGCAGGAGGCCATCCTCGGCTATGCACCCAAGTCCGCCGAATTCTGGTCCAGCTATGCCGCCACCATCGTGGACGCCGACGAAGAAGTGGCGCTGGGGGCTTTGCTGCTTGCCGACCAGTTGCGGCGCTCGGCATCCGGTAGTTCCGCGATGACGATGTCGATCAGCGATGAGATGTTGTTTCAATCGGATATGCGGATCAGCACCCGCTTGCTGCCCGATGGCTCGCGCCTGCGTTTGGATTTGCTGAAGGCGCGTGCTGCAACGATCATCGGCAACACCGCGTCCGCTTCGGGCGAGAGCAGCGCTGCGGCCGAAGAGGGAAAGACGTCGCCGGAGCAGGTCCTGCCCGCGCCGCAGTTCGTGAGCACCGGCAAGGGCTTGTTGCCGTTGCCGCGGCCGACACCGCCCTCGGTAGTGACGGTGCAGCCTGCCGATGAATTGGTCCGGGTTGATCTGCCGTCTGCGGGGTTCGAACAGCAACAGCGTCCTGTGCGGCTTCCGCCATCTGGCCTCAGCAGTGGTGGCAGCGTACTGGTGGCGGTGGACGTGCTGGCCGATGGCAGCATCAGCTCGGTCCTGATCGAGCGCAGCAGCGGCGACCCCGCGCTGGATGATGCCGTGCGGGGGTCCGCACGCAATTGGAAAGCGCTGAGGCCAATTGCCGGGGATGGCGAGCGGCGGCGCGTGCAGGTGCGATTCGAAGCGCCGCAGCCAGTGGAGGAAATTCCCGACTGGCCGCCCCCGCCCATGGTGCCGGGCAGGGAGCCTGTGGCAGCAGGGGCCAAGGCGCCGGCGCCACGCCCGGTTTCGCCGCGCACCGTGCAGCATCTGCAGGAGCTGGTAGCGCGCCAGGCGCGTTTCAACCCGCCACGCTATCCCACCGCTGCCTGGAACGAAAAGGCGGGCGGTACGGTGATGTTGGCAATCAGGCTGGCCGGATCAGGCGAGGTCCGTGGGGTCAGCGTCGCCAGGAGCAGTGGTAACGCCTTGCTGGATAAGGCCGCCCGCGAAGCGGCCTTGGGCTGGAGTGTGTCGCCCGGGGAAACGGCGGCCGGTGTGGACGAGGTGACGCTGAATATGCCGGTGATGTTCAGGGCGGAGTAGGCGCGCCTGGTTCCGCGCACCCTGCCTGCCTTGCGCTCTACGGGGATGGAACGGCGGAGCGCAGTGAAGATCAACCGCCTTCAATGACCAGGCTTTCCAGCACTGCATTGGCTTTTGCTTCCAGCCCGTCATCGCGGTGGGCGTCGGTATAGCGGTGGTAATAGCGCAGCTCGTAACCGACACCTCTGGTTTTCAATGAGCCGCACGACAGTGCGTACTGTTCGCTCCATTGCCGCTGCCCGTCTGCCGCGGGTTGCCGTGCCTCAAGCAGCAGGTGGATTCTTGCGCAGCGCGGGTCCGAAGGGTATTGGCTCACTTGAAGCGAGCTGATCTTGAAGCGTGGGCTGCTGGCGTAGCCTTGTTCCAGATTGCGTTTGACGGTCTTGATGTAGCCCGAAATTGGCGCTATCGGCGCGTCGAGACGGGTTAGATAGGCTTCGATCTTGCGGTTGTCCGAAGCGGACTCCGCGTTCCAGCTCAGCGTCGTGCTCGCTCCGGAACCATTCCTTGTCCAGCCTTCTTCGCCGGGAGGTGTGAATGCAAGGCCAAGCGTGCTGCCCGCATCGGTGATGCCGACATGTATCGGCCCGGTGCCGGTGCTCTCGGCGGCAAACGCCAGGTTTAGCGGAATCGCAAGGACAGCGAATGCAGCAAGAACTGCTACTAATTTCATTCGTATCTCCCGAAGTTGCCGGGTAACGATGCCACGGCATGCTGATGTGTCAAGGCGGGTGAATGGCGGATCGTGGAGTGTTGCGCGGTTGCCAGCACTGCCGGTTGCATCATTGTTTGCCGGCTGGAGGCAATTCGCCTTGAGACAAATGCAGCGCCAGCGGATACACAAAGGGCGCCATTGCGGCGCCCTTTGTTTGTTTCATCAGCTGTTGCGATTACGGTGCCGATGGCTGCGCCGGTGCAGCTGCTGGAGCAGCGGTCGGTGCCGCAGCAGGAGCTGCAGCCTGCCAACCACACATCTGGCCTTCGTTCTGCTGCTTCAGCCATTCCTGCAGCGGGGAGAAGTATTCCAGCATCGGCGCGGCGTCGAGCTTCTCGGTGCCGGTCAGTTCCTTCAGCGTGGCCTGCCACGGCTGGCTGGCGCCCTTGCTCAGCATGGCCCAGAACTTCTGGCCGGCTTCCTTGTTGCCATAGAAGCTGCACTCGTTGAGCGGGCCGGTATAGCCGGATGCGTCGCACAGGCCCTTGTAGAACTGGTACTGCAACACGCGCGCCAGGAAGTAGCGCAGGTACGGCGTGTTACCCGGTACGTGGTACTTGGCACCGGCGTCGAAGAACTCCTCGCCGCGGGCGCTGGCCGGGGCCACGCCCTGGTACTGGGCCTTCAGTTCCCACCATTTCTGGTTGTACTGGTCCGGCTTGATCGAGCCATCGAACACGCCCCAGCGCCAGCGGTCGATCATCAGCCCGAACGGCAGGAATGACACGCCCGACATCGCCATGCGCATCTGCGCATTGATGGTGGCTTCGCGGCTTTCCTGCTGCGCATCGACCAGACCGATCGAGTTGAGGTACTTGGGCGTCATCGCCAGCACGATGGTGTCGCCGATGGCTTCGTGGAAGCCGTCGTTGGCACCGCCCTGGAACAACGGCGGCAGCGGGTTGTAGGCCAGGTCGTAATAGATGTGGCCGAGCTCGTGGTAGATGGTGGTGAAGTTTTCTTCGTTCGGGGTGATGCACATCTTGGTGCGCACGTCCGGGCCAACATCCTTGCCGTCACCGCCCATGTTCATGTCCCAGGCGCTGGCGTGGCAGACCACGTTGCGGTCCAGCGGCTTGATGAACTGGGTGTTCTGCCAGTAGCTGTCCGGCAGCTTGGGCATGCCCAGCGACACGTAGAAGTCCTGCGCGCGCTCGGTCATCTGCTTGGCGGTGGCCAGCTCGGCTTCACGCTGCGCCTTGAAGCGGCTGGCCGGGTCGCTGCCGCCGGCCTTGGCCAGGGCACCGCTCAGATTGGTCTGGTACTGTTTTTCCAGCGCGGCGGTGATGTCCAGGCTGCCCGCGTTCGGGTACGGCGCGGTCATGTCCCACAGGTTGCTCCAGTCCTGCTGCCACATGTTGCCGGTCAGGTGCGCGGCGATCATGCCGCCGCCCACTTCGGCCTTGTCCTTGCCGTATTCCTTGTCCAGCTTGGCGCGGGTGTAGCAGTGCAGTTGTTCGTAGAGCGGCTTGAGCTGGCCCCACAGGCGGTCGGTTTCCGGGCCAACCTGGTCGGCCGGCATGTCGTAGCCGCTGCGCCACATCTGGCCGGCATCGGTGTAACCCAGTTCGCGTGCGCCTTCGTTGACCAGTTCGACGAAGCGCTGGTAGTTGGCACGCGACGGCACGGCGGTGGACTGCCAGCCCTGCCAGGCGTCGAGTTGCTTGTCGTAGTCGCGCGACGTGGCCAATACCTTCTCCAGGTCGCCAAGCTGGCGGCAGTTCTGCTTGTCGCCTTCACCCACGCAATAGGTGCCGGCGCCGTAGTCGCCTTCCAGCTTGGTGGCGATGCCGGCCAGCTCGGCCAGCTTCTGCGGGTCACGCGGGGCGGGCATCGAGGTCATCAGCTTGAGCAGGCTGATGGCGCGCTTGGTATCGGCACTCATCGGCTGGCCTTCGTACTTGTTGGCCTGCTCGATCCAGCCGTTCAGCACGGTCAGCCAGCGCTCGTTGGCCTTGGCCGCGACGCGTGCCGAATCGTCGTTGATATAGGTGGACGACAGCCACTGCGCCGAGGTCATCTCCGGGTACATGGCCTTGTATTCGGCATTGACCCGGGCAATGAACTGGTCGGCGCTTTCGGCCGGTGCGGTCTGGGTGGTGGCCGGCTTGGCGGCGTCGGTGGCGGCGTCCTTTTTACAGGCAGCCAACGAGAGCACGGCCACGCCGACGGCGGCGGCCAGGACCAAATGACGATTCTTCACAGCAAACCCCGGTTTATAAGTACCGGCGAAGGCTAGTGGGGCAGCGGCCGGGCCGCAAGTGGACAAAGGTCAGCGCTTGAGCGCCATCAGCAGCACGCCGCTGCCGATCATCGCCACCCCCAGCCATTCCCGCCAGGCCAGGCGCTCGTGCAGGAAGGCCACTGCGAAGATGGCGACCAGCACCACGCTGAGCTTGTCCACCGGCGCCACCTGCGCGGCCGGACCGCGCTGCAGTGCGCGGAAATAACACACCCAGGAGGCACCGGTGGCCAGCGCGGACAGTACCAGCCAGCCGACCGTCGGGCCGGGCAGTTGCAGCGGGTTGCTCCATTTGCCGGTGGCGGCGACGAACATCGCCAGTACCACGGTGATGATGACCGTTCGCAGCAGCATCGCCATGTCCGAATCGATGTTCTGCAGGCCGAGCTTGGCGAAGATGGCGGTCAGCGCGGCGAACACCGCCGACAGCAGCGCCCAAGGAAGCCATTGCGGGAAGGTGGTCATGACAGCTCCTGGTCGCCGGCGGCCGGCTGTTTAGGGGAGCGGAACAGCGCGGGTTTGCGGGAGCAGTGTAAGCGGCGAAACCGATAGACCACCAGTTTGTGGGAGCGGCGTGAGCCGCGAAGCTGATGGAACAGCAGTTTGTGGGAGCGGCGTGAGCCGCGAAGCTGATAGACCAACAGTTTGTTGTAGGAGCGGCGTAAGCCGCCAAGCTGATGGGGCATCAGTTGAATTTAAAGCAGGCAACTGCAGAAGCTTCCCCCCATCCGCCCTTCGGGCACCTTCCCCCGCAGGCGGGAGAAGGGAAGGTGAAGCCAACGGCCAAAGCAACAGCCAAAGCAGCAGCCAAAGCAGCAGCCAAAGCAGCAGCCAAAGCAGCAGCCAAAGCAACGCCCAAAGCAACGGCCAAAGCAACGGCCAAAGCAACAGCCAAAGCCAAAGCCAAAAGCCAAAAGCCAAAAGCCAAAGCCAAAAGCAATCGCCAAAGCAACAGCCAGGCCCTAAAGCAACAGCAAAACTAGCTATCTGCGTCAGCGCCTGTCATCTCACTTCGCATCGGCTTCTGCTTCAGCACGCGGCATCAAATATCAAGCCGGCTCGAGCATTGCCGCTACGCTCTACACCCAACACTCATCCCGCACACCCGGCAAACACATCCCTTGACCGGTCATACACCGAGGTCTGCACCTGCATCAGGCCCAATACCGAGGGGAACAGGTTGTCCTGCTCGGTGCGCTGGCCGGCGCGGTGGCGCAGGCACTGGATGTCCAGCCCGCGATCGGCGACGAACCCCGGCGAGAACCACATCACCATCGGCACGCGGGTCTGCTCTTCCGGCGCGATCGCATATGGCATGCCGTGCAGGTACAAGCCCTTCTCACCCAGCGATTCACCGTGGTCGGACAGGTAGATCATCGCCGTGTCGTAGTCGTCCAGTCCGCGCAGTGTGGCAATGGTGCGGCTCAGGAAATGGTCGGTGTAACGGATTGCGTTGTCGTAGCTGTTGACGATCTGCTGGCGATCGCACTTGCCCAGGTCAGGGGTGTCGCAGGTGGGTACGAACTGGCGGAACTGGGCGGGGTAACGCTGGAAATAACTCGGGCCATGGTTGCCCAGCTGATGCAGCACCACCACCCGGTCGCCCGGCTTGGCGCGTACCTGGCTGGCCAGGTTTTCGATCAGGATTTCATCCATGCAACGGCCATCGGCGCACAGGCCCGGGGTCTTTGCGTCGTCCAGGCGCTCTATCGGCAAGTTCTCGCATACGCCCTTGCAACCGGACTGGTTGTCGCGCCACAGGGTGCTGATGCCGGCATGTTCCAGTACGTGCAGCAGCGATTGATGGTCGCGGATTTTCTTCTCATCGTAGTCGTGTCGCCCGTACGGCGAGAACATGCACGGCAGCGACACCTCGGTGCTGGACCCGCAGGCGTGCATGTCGGGGAAGTTGACCGCACCGGTCTGTGCCAGCTCCGGCGTGGTCTGCCGCGCATAGCCATTCAGGCCCCAGTTCTGCGCGCGCACGGTTTCGCCCACCACCAGCACCAGCAGGCGCGGCTTGCTGCCCGTTGCACGCGGCAGGACCTTGGCGTCGGTGCCGATCGGCAGCTTGGGTTGCTTCTTGATCGGGCTGGAGCTGGCAAGGTTCTGCTTCAGGGCGATCAGGTAGTTCACCGGTGTGGCCAGATAACGCACTTCACGGTGGTTGCGCATCAATGCCGAGATATCCTGGAACGAAGCCATCGCACCGGCACCGGTCACCAGCACCACGCCCAGCATGAACGCGACGCGCCACAGCAACGCCTTGCCCCAGCTGCGCTTGCGCAGGCGCAGGCGCCACAGCAGCAGGGTGGGCAACAGGCCGTAGCCGAGCAGCGGCAGGATCAGTGCCGGCGTCATCAGCTCGCTGCTTTCCTTGCGGTCGGTGGCCAGCACATTGCGCAGCATGTCCGCATCCAGGTAGACGTTGAAGCTGCTCATGTAATGCACCGCGAAGGCGGTGGTGATGAACAGCAACGTCAGCAGCACCTTGGCATTCCACCGCCACAGCAACACGCTCAGCAGCAGCGCATGCACGCCTACCAGCAGCGCGAACAAGGACAGCGCAAACATCACGCTGCCCGGGTTGGCGGCCATGGCGCTGCGCCAGAACAAGCTGTTGCAGGCCAGCGCGAAGAACAGGCTGGCCGCGAGTATCAGCATTTCGCTGCTGATTTCCGGGCGCCAGGCGCGCAGGCGGTCCCAGCTAAGGCGCGGGCTGTCAGGGCGCGAAAGCGTGGTGCTCATGCGGTTTCTCCAACGGTAGAGGTGGCAGGGCGGGGCACCCGTGCGGTAGCCAGGGAAGGCGCGAACATCCACGTGTACAGCAGCACTGCAACCGACCAGCTGATCGCCAGCGACCACAGGTCATGCGACAGGAAATGGGCGCCGCGCAGCTGTTGGGTGAAACCGAACACCACGCCAATACCCAAGGGAATGAGCAGCGCAGGGCGGCGCCACTGCGGGCGCACCTGCAACATGAAGAAGTACGCCGCTATCCACGCATAGGCCGAGCCGGAGTGGCCGCCCGGAAAGCAGGAAGCGTGTCCGAGCAGAACCGGGCGCTGTTCGAACAAACCAATGAACGGCCGCAGGCCGCCGTAGCGCTGCAGGTCCCACGGGCAGTCCATATGGGTCCAGGACTTGAGCAGGGCGATGATGCCGGTGGACAGGGCTACCGACAGCAGCAGATAACCCAGTGGCCGCCGCAGCGGCTTCCAACGCGGGTGCAGGCTGCTGCGGATCAGCGCCAGCAGCACCAGTGCCGCCATCAGGAAGCTCAGGTTGCGGCCACCCTTGTGGACCAGGTGTGCGCTCCACCAGGCGTTCTTGGCTGCCCATTGCTGCCCTTGCAGCTGGAACAACTGGTCGGCCAGCCATTGGTCACCACCGCCGGCCATCAGCGCAGCGCTCGCTGCCAACGCCAGCAGCAGCGGCAGCCACAATGCCTGCCGGGCGAAGGCGGCTCGGCTGGGCGGCTGCTGCGCAGTGGGGATTGGTAGCGGTGACTGGGGCATGGAGCATGCGGACCATCAGGAGGATGGCTGCATGCTGTGCCCGGTGCTGTCGGAACTCGGTCGGAGCGATGTGGGAATTATGTCGAAACATCAGCATCGCCTGCCGCGGCCGGCGATGTGAAGGCGGCAACCCGGCGCCGGGTTCCCGCCGCACGGCTCAGTCGCCGGCGTCGTCCACCGCCGCGTCACCGCCGGCCACCACGCCATGGGTCCTGGCAACACAGTCCGCATGCAGGGCGGTGCCGGGCAGCAACTGCCAGTTGTTGCGGTTGGCGCTGCCGATATCGACGATCTGCTCGCGGTCAGCACAGGGCGTCATCGCCTTGTCCAGCACGAACAGCCAGCGCCGCTGCGGGTCTTCGGTCACCCAGCGGGCAGCGTCTTCCCATTGTTCGGCGACAGGCCGTTTGAAACCGAAATCGGTGGCCTGCGGATGGGTCTGCAGCAGGTTCTGTTCACGCCAGCCGACCATGCCCAACTGCGCGTCCGGGCCTATCCGCTCGCGTACCTTGTCCATCAGCAGCGAGGCCGAGCTGTAGGGATCCAGTGCCGGCATCGCGCCCAGGCCATACATGCTCCACAGCAGCACCGTGGTCAGCACCACCGCCAAGCCGGCGCGGCGCAGCCGCAGCACTGCGACCAACAGCAGCGAGGCAGCACTGAAGCCGATCAGCCACCAGCCAATCTGCGGCAGCACCCAGGGATCGATTGCGCGCTTGATCGCATTGCGCTGTGCCCAGCCGTCACCGTGCACGGCGCCGTAGCCGACCACCAGCGTGGCGACGGCCAGCAGCAACACATAGCCCAGCAGCAGCCAGCGCACGCCGGTGCGCCGCAACAGGCCCGGCAGCAGCGGCGCCGCGGCCACCGCCAGGGCCGGCAGCATCGGCAATATGTAGACCTCGCGCTTGCCCGGGCTGGCGCTGAAAAACAGCAGCACCAGCAGCGCCCAGCCCAGCAGCAGGATGTAGCGCGGATCGGCGCGGCGGCAGCGGCGCCACCAAGCGGGAATCAGCCACGGTGCCAGCAGGCTGCCCGGCAGCCACAGCGTCGCCATGACCTGCAGGTAGTACCAGAACGGCTGATGATGGTGCCAGGCGTTGGCATAGCGGGTGCCGGTCTGCTTGAACAGCAGTTCCTTGGCGTAGGCCTGCAGGTGCGGGTCGGGGTTCTGCAGCAGGGCGATGGCCAGGGGACCCAGCCAGATTGCGGTACCGGCCAGGAACGCCGGCAGCAGCAGCCACCAGCCCCAGCTGCGTCCAGGGCCTGCGGCCTGCGGGTGGCGCCAGCGCCAGACCATCCACGGCAGCAGCATCAGTAGTGGCAGGAAGCCCACGCCCTTGGTGACGGTGCCGGCACCGGCGGCAAAGGCGGCCAGCGCCAGTGCCCACCAGTTCGGCCCGAGCAGCAGGTGGCGGACCAGCCCCCACAACGCCAGTGTGGTCATGGCGACCAGCACCATGTCGATCTGCGCGCGTTTGGCCATCAGCCCGAACTGGATGCAGACGAACAGCCCGACCACCGCATAGCGCGCGATCTGCCGGTTCCACAGCCGTCGGCTCATGTCCCAGGTCAGCCACAGGGTCAGCAGCGCCGCCAGCAGCGACGGCACCAGGAACGACAGGTTCCAGTCGCCGATCAGCTTGTAGCTGGCCGCCTGTATCCACATGAATGTGGCGGGCTTTTCCGCATACAACTCGCTGCCGCGATGGGGCAGCAGCCATTGCCCGGTTTCCACCATATGGCGTGCGGACAGCACGAAGCGGGGCTCGTCCGGCGGGTTCGGCGAGCGCATGCCAAGCCCGGCCAGCAGGCTGATCACCACCAGCGCGATCAGGACCGCAAACCAGGGATTTGAACGGGAAGGGCGGGGCAGGCTTGGGTGCACAGGCGGCTCGGTGTCGAAGGCTGGCAGGATGATGCCGCAGACCACGTTGGAAACACGTCGAAACCGGCAGTTGCCGGCTTCGCCGGTGTTCCCACGACAATCCGACGGTGGCGGCGCTAGGATACGTCGGTAAAGCCCCGGCCCGGGGCAGCAAGGTTACGCCCGCATGCGGCTGCTGGTCATTGAAGACAATCGCAATCTGATCGCCAACCTGTTCGACTATTTCGAGGCGCGCGGGCACGTGCTCGACGTCGCGCCGGACGGCATCACCGGCCTGCACCTGGCCGGCACCCAGAGTTACGACGCCATTCTGCTGGACTGGATGTTGCCGCGCATGGAAGGACCGGAGGTGCTGCGCAAGCTGCGCGAGGAGTTCCGTTCCGAAGTGCCGGTGATCATGCTGACCGCCCGCGACGAGCTGCCCGACAAGATCGCCGGCTTCCGCGCCGGTGCCGACGATTACCTGACCAAACCCTTCGCCCTGCCGGAACTGGAGGTGCGGCTGGAGGCGGTGCTGGCGCGTACCCACGGGCGCAACCCGCGCAAGGTGCTGGAGGTCCACGACCTGCAGCTGGATATGTCCAGCTTCGAAGCCAAGCGCGGCGGCCAGGTGCTGCACCTGTACCCGGCCTGCCGCAAATTGCTGGAAGTGCTGATGCGCGCCAGCCCGGCGGCGGTCACCCGGGACCAGCTCGAATACGCGCTGTGGGGCGATGAGCCGCCCGATGGCGACATGCTGCGCTCGCATATCTACGAACTGCGCCGCGCCGTCGATGGTCCGTTCGAAGAGAAGCTGCTGCAGACCCTGCCGCGCGTTGGCTACCGGTTGTCCGCACCGGCAGCAGGCAGCTCGCAGTGACACGGCGCACGCTGCGCCGCAAGCTGCTGGGCTGGCTGGCGATCTATGTGGGGCTGGTGACGCTGGCGGTGTTCAGTGCGGCCAACTATGTGCATGAGCATGCCGAGCATGCGGTGTGGCGCTCGCTGTTGAATACCGAGCTGGACAGCATCATCGGCCAGATGCGCAGCGACCCGAACTACCACTGGCAGGATTCGGACACGCTGCGTTTCTATTCGGCGCATGTTCCGGCTGGCATTCCCGAAGGGCTGGCCAAGCTGCATCCGGGGCTGCACGACGGCGCCTTGCTGGAAGGCAAGGACATGGCGGTGATGGTGCGCGATACCTCCGATTTCGGTCGGGTGGTGCTGGCACTGGATATTTCCGATTTCGGTGAGCTTGAGCACTTCATCACCCGCTGGGCGTTGCTGGCCGGCGTGGCCTTGTTGCTGGTCACCTTGTTGATGGCCTGGGTGGGCATGACCCGGCTGGTACGGCCCTTGTCGGTGCTGGCGCAGGACATCGCCAGGCTGAGCCCTGAGCGTCGCGGGCAGCGCGTTTACGTGGACCGGCGTGGCAGCACCGAATTGGAAGTGATTGCCGGTGCCGTGAATGACTACCTGCAGCGCAATGAGCATTTCGTCGAGCGCGAGCGGGCGTTCATCAGTACCGCGAGCCACGAGCTGCGCACGCCGATCGCGGTGATCAGCGGCGCCGCCGAGCTGGCGCTGGAACAGCCGGGCCTGCCGGAAAGGGCGCGCCAGCAGCTGCTGCGCGTGCGCAGCACTTCCACCGGTATGGAGCAGTTGATCCAGCTGCTACTGGTGCTGGCACGCGACCCGGCCAAGCTGGCCGCGATGAGCGAACTGGTGGCGTTGGAAGAACTGCTGCCGGAAATCGCCGAAGACCACCGTTATCTCGCCAAGGGCAAGGAGCTGGAACTGGAGCTGGTGGAAGTGGCGCCGTGCCGGATCCTTGCGCCGCTGGCGGTGGTGCAGGCGGCAATCGGCAACCTGCTGCGCAACGCCATCGAGAACAGTGACCGTGGTGTGGTGCGCATGGGTATTTCCGCCGATGCGGTGCTGAGCATCGAAGACCCCGGCCATGGCATGAGCCCGGAAGAAGTCGCGCAGGTCTATGCGCGCATGACTCGTGGCGAACGCAATCCGGGCGCCGGCATCGGCCTGGACCTGATCGCGCGGCTATGCGATCACCTGGGCTGGCGGCTGGATATCCATTCGCAGCCGGAGCGCGGGACCCGCGTCACCCTGGATATGAGCAGTTCCAGGCCGCAATAGCGGTGAACGGGCGAGGGCGGTTGTAAGAGCGGCGTAAGCCGCGAAGCTGGCAATGCGTGATGGCTGGCAGCAGCTGGACCTGTTGGTCCATCTGCTTCGCGGCTTACGCCGCTCCTGCAAGCCTGCCTCGTCAGGCCGGCAGCAGGTTGCGCTCCACCAGCCAGCGGCGGGCATCGTCGGCATCCTGCTCGAACCAGGCTTGGGTCGAACCCAGCCGGTAGGTATAGCCCCAGCTGTCCATGTCGGCCATCAGCCGCGCGCTGCCAACGCCGGGCAATTGCCCGGCCAGCACGATCTGCAGGTAGCAGGTGGCGTCTTCCTCGGGCACCGAGTCGGTGGCGTCGGTATGTACCTGCGCGCGGCGCTCGGGCGGCAGTACGATCAGGTGGCAGGACTCGTGCAGCATCGAATGCACCGGCGTGTCGTCGCGTACATAGACATCGCAGGCGATGATGCCGGCCTCGGGCTCGCCCCAGTAGCTGCCGGGGATCTTCTCGCCCGCGGCAACGTGGTTCAGGCGCAGGCCGTGGCGCGCAAGCAGGGCCTGCGCGTCATCCCACACGATATCGCCCACACAGAGTACGGGGTGGGTCGGGGCGCTGGCAGGGCTTTCGTTCACGGGCACGGTAGCCCCGGCGGCCGCAGCCGCCGGGTGGCGGTTACTTGTCGTCGGGCAGGGCCACGGAAATATCGAGCACGTCGTTGGCGCCATCCTTGACCAGGTCCACGCGGACCGCATCGGCGTCGATGTTGACGTACTTCTTGATCACTTCCAGCAGTTCACGCTGCAGCAGCGGCAGGTAATCTGGGCCGCCACGGGTGCTGCGCTCCTGCGCGATGATGATCTGCAGGCGGTTCTTCGCCGTTTCGGCGGTCGTCTTCTTCTGTCTCAGGAAGTCGAGCAGTCCCATGCTTATCCTCCAAACAACTTGCTGAAGAAGCCCTTCTTCTCCACCGAGATGAAGCGCATCGGGCGATCTTCGCCCAGGATGCGGCTCACTGCGTCATCGTAGGCCTGTCCGGCCGGCGATTCATTGTCCAGGATGACCGGCTCGCCCTTGTTGGAGGCGTTGAGCACGTCGCCCGATTCGGGAATGACGCCGATGGCCTTGAGCCCCAGCACTTCTTCCACGTCGGTGATGCTCAGCATCTCGCCGGTTTCAACCCGCGAGGGGCTGTAGCGGGTCAGCAGCAGGTAGGCTGGCACCGGCTTGCCGGCCTCGGCATTGGCGGTCTTAGAATCGAGCAGGCCGATGATGCGGTCCGAGTCGCGTACCGAGGACACTTCCGGGTTGACCACCACGACGGCGCGATCGGCGAAGTACATCGCCAGGAACGCGCCCTTCTCGATGCCGGCCGGGGAGTCGCAGATGATGTAGTCGAAGCCGTCGGCGGCCAGGTCCTTGAGGACCTTCTCCACGCCTTCCTTGTTCAGCGCGTCCTTGTCGCGGGTCTGCGAGGCAGCCAGCACGTACAGGTTGTCGAAGCGCTTGTCCTTGATCAACGCCTGCTTGAGCGTGGCCTCGCCATGCACGACGTTGACGAAGTCGTATACCACCCGGCGCTCGCAGCCCATGATCAGGTCGAGGTTGCGCAGGCCGACGTCGAAGTCGATGACGGCAACTTTCTTGCCGCGCCGGGCGATGCCACATGCCAGGCTGGCGCTGGAGGTGGTCTTGCCCACGCCGCCCTTGCCGGAAGTGACTACGATGATTTCAGCCAAAGGATCTCTCCTGAATATGTTTGGGAGCTGCGTCAATCCAGCGCAGCAATCATGATCTGGTCCTGTTCCAGCCATACCTGCACGGCCTTGCCGCGCAGATTGTCCGGAATATCGTCCAGTACCTTATACCGTCCTGCAATCGCGACTAATTCAGCATGGAAGTAGCGACAGAAAATGCGTGCGCTGGTGTTGCCCTGGGCACCGGCCAATGCGCGGCCACGCAGCGTACCGTAGATATGGATGCTGCCGTCGGCGATGACCTCGGCGCCGGCACCCACTGTTGAGAGTACGGTCAGGTCGCAGTTCTCGGCGTAGAGCTGCTGGCCGGAGCGCACCGTGGCCAGTTGCATGCGCCCTGGCTGTGGTGCGGCGGCCTCGGCGGCGGCCTGCGCGGCGGGGGCAGGCACGGCTGCCGAGGCGCGTTTGCTTGCTGTCGAAGTGGCGGCTGGCGCTGCTGCGGGCGCCGGGGCTGCAGCCGGTTCGACGTCGGCGCGCTCGTACTGGGCGCGGAACTTGGCCAGCAGGGGCAAGCCCAGTTGCTGGGCCAAGGTCTCAGTCTCGCTGGTGCCGTAGGCCAGGGCGACCGGCAGTACGCCGGCGTCGCGCAGGCCATTGACCAGCTCCTGGGCGGTGGCGCGGTCGGGCAACTGGCTCAAGCCGCCGAAATCCAGGATCACCGCCGCCCGGCCAAACAACTTGGGCGCGCGCGCCACGCGTTCGCGCATTTCCTGGCTAAGCCGCGCTACATCGAGGGTGCGGATACGCAGGTTGGCAATGCCCACCTGCCCGATTTTCAGTTCACCAGCCTGTTCGTAATCCAAATTCACTGCCATCTCAGGTTCCGGTCGGCCGCTGTTGCAGCAGCCGGCGTGTGTTGCCTACCCAGGGAACGTCGGGCAGGTTGTCGCCATAGGTCTCTTTTACCCACTCGTAGCTGCACAGATCCTTGAGCAGCATGCTGGCCCGCACATCCACCGAGGGCATGGTGTTCTGGCCGACCTCGCGGAAGCCGAAGCTGCCATGGAACAGCAGCGCGGCGTCGGCGCCGTGGTCGAGGAACACCTCGCAGGCCATCTGCGGGTAGCGCAGTTCAGCGTAGCTCTGGGCATCGGCATAGAACGCGCGGCCGACACCACCGCCGCGGCGGCGGCTGGCGACCACGATGCGGTCGATATAGAAGAAGCTGGGGTAGCGCTGCTGGAACCAGGCGAAGTTGCAGCTGTCATGTGCACTGTTGCTGCCGTAGCCGACCAGGAAACCGGCCATGTTGCCGTCGCGTTCGGCAACCCGGAAGTATTCGGCGGTTTCGTAGAAACGGCGGAGCTTGGCTGCATCCAGCGGAAGAATCGCAAGACCAGCGTTGTTGTTCAGTGCCAGGACGGAATCGAGCTCGTGCTCGCGCACGTCGCGGATAACAATCGACATTGTGACTCCGTGGGGTATCGCGGTCGGCCCAGTGGGCTGTGGCGCGATTATCGCATGGCTCGCCCGAGCCGGGCGAGCGGGCAGCCATCATCGGTACCCATGACTTACGAGGGAGGGCGCCCGGGCCGCCAGATCCTTACCATGGCCGGATGTTGGGATACCTCAGCCATACCCGTGTGCTCCGCCTGGCCGGCCTGTTTACCTGGGCCCTGGTCAGCCTGCCCCTGGTCTATACCCAATACGCGCCGGAAGAAGGCGTGCTGCAGCCGGCTGCCGGCGAGGCGGTCTGGCTGTTCGTAGCCTATCTGGCCTTCGGTGGCTGCTACTTCTGGTTGACCCGCGGGCTCAACGCCGCCGGTCACACCAGCTGGTACGACCGCCTGGCGCTGTTGGTGCTGACGGTCTCGGCGCTGGCGGTGAGCTACCTGTCGGCCACCGGCCTGGGCAGCATCCTGATGATGGTGGCGGCCGGGGTGATCCCGTGGCTGCTCAGCCGCTGGGTGGGGATCATCTGGCTGGTGCTGAGCCAGCTGGCGGTGCTGCCGGTCTACAACCTGATCCTGGGCCTGCCGCTGTTCGAGGCGCTGCTGCAGTCGCTGCTGTACGGCGGCTTCTCGATGTTCATCTTCGTCACCAGCCTGGTGGCCCGGCAGCAGACCCAGGCGCGCGAGGAGCAGCGGCGCTTGAATGCCGAGCTGCGCGCCACCCGCCTGCTGCTGGCGGAAAGCGCGCGGGTGAACGAGCGCACCCGCATCTCGCGCGAGCTGCACGACCTGCTCGGCCATCACCTGACCGCGCTGAGCCTGAATCTCGAAGTAGCCGGGCATATCACCGAAGGCCAGGCGCAGGAACACGTGCGGCAGGCGCATACGCTGGCCAAATTGCTGCTCACCGACGTGCGCGAGGCGGTCAGCCAGCTACGCGAGAGCGGTGCGATCGACCTGGCGGCGGCCTTGCGGCCCTTGACCGAGCGGGTGCCGTCGCTGGATATCCATCTGCAGGTGGACGATCCGTTCAGCGTCGAAGATCCCGAGCGCGCGCACGTGCTGTTGCGCTGTACGCAGGAAATCATCACCAATGCGGTGCGCCACGCCGGTGCCCGCAACCTGTGGATCAAGGTCGAGCGTGACGATGCGGAAGTGGTCATCTGCGCGCATGATGACGGCATCGGTGGCGATTTCGAGGAAATAATGCCGGGCAATGGTTTGCGCGGCATGCGTGAACGGCTGGCGCAGTATGGGGGTGTGCTGGATGTTTCGGCGCGACGCGGTGAGGGTTTCCGTCTTCGCGCCAGCCTGCCACTGGTAACCAATATGATGTTGGCCTCGGGGCCGCAAGGAGTGAATTGATGATCCGTGTCTGTCTGGTCGACGACCAAACCCTGGTACGGCAGGGCATCCGTTCACTGCTTGCGCTGGATGACAGCATCGAAGTGGTAGCCGAAGCCATCGATGGACGGCAGGCGGTGGAATTGATCCCGCAGGTGCAGCCGGACGTGGTGCTGATGGATATGCGCATGCCGGTGATGTCCGGGCTGGAGGCCCTGCAGACGCTGAGCCGGGCCGGCACGCTGCCGCCGTCGATCATCCTGACCACCTTTGATGACGATCAGCTGGTGCTGGCCGGGCTCAAGGCCGGTGCCAAGGGCTACCTGCTCAAGGATGTGACCCTTGAACAGCTGGTCGGTGCCATCCGTACCGTGGCCAACGGCGGCTCGCTGGTGCAGCCGGCGGTGACCCAGCGGCTGTTGTCGGGGCTGGAGCACATGCGCAACGAGTTCGTCAGCCTGGACCGGCCGGACCCGTTGACCGACCGCGAGACCGAGATCCTGCGGCTGATGGCGAGCGGCTTCTCCAACAAGGAGATCGCCAATTCGCTGGGCGTGGCCGAGGGCACCATCAAGAACCACGTCTCCAACATTCTTTCCAAACTGGGTGTGCGCGACCGTACCCGTGCCGTGCTCAAGGCCTTCGAGCTGCAGCTGGTCTGAGCGGGTCGCCGCATCCGGCGTGCCCAGGCCTGGATGAATACGCTGCCCGAATGCGAAAAAGATGCCGGCAGGTCTGGTGTTGGGCACCAGACAAGGTGGAAAATAGACGGCTTGTGGGCCGGATGCGGCCCAAGCTATCGGCTGAAGTCGCGTAGGGTTGGTGGTTGATACGCTACCCTGCGAGCTGGCGCGGAGATAGCGCGTTCTGGTAATGGAAACCGGTGCGCCAAATGTGCTGAACAACCTGCGGAAACCCTGATAGGATGGGGGCTTCCCTTCAATCAACCCGGCCGTGGGATCGGCCCCGGAGACTCCTGAATGACCCGTATTATCGAGTTCCTGATCGCTTTGGGGATCGTGGCTGGCCTGTTTGTCCTCATTGGCGTGTGTCTGCCGGGCGAGCGCCATATCACTGAAAGCATCGAAACCAATCGCAAGATGACCATCGTGTATGACACGGTGAACAGCCTGCGCCGCTTCAAGGATTGGAATCCGCTCGTGCTGCGCGACAAGGCCATCGAGCTGAAGTTCAGCGGTCCGGATGCCGGCAAGGGCGCACGCATGGACTACGTCTCCAAGGACATGGGCCAGGGCAGCTGGGAGATCACCGATAGCGAGAAGAACAAGCGCGTCGTGATCGCCATTGATGATGCAACGCGCGGTACCGACAAGGTCACCTCGTTCACGCTCGAGCCGACCGGCAAGAACGACCGCAACGTCAAGATCACCCAGGACTACAGCGTCAAGTACGGTTTCGACCTGTTTGGTCGTTACGCCGGCTTGTACGTCAGCCGTCACATCGGTGACGACCTGAAGCTGGGTCTGTCGCGCATGGCCAACATGCTGGCCTCGGTGCCGAACGTTGACTACGCCGCTCCGGAAGCGCCGCTGGTCGACCTGAAGGTCATCCAGGTGCCGGCTGAAAACCTGCTGGTGGTCAACGCCGGCAACATCGACCGCAACAACGATGCCATCCAGAAGTCGATCGACGACAACATGGAATGGATCAAGCGCACGATGGATGCCAATGGTCTGGTCGCTGCCGGTCCTGTGCGTATCGTCACCACCGATTTCGGTGCTGAGAAGTACGCCTTCGACGTGGCGCTGCCGGTTCGCAAGGGCACTGCTGCTCCGGCTGCCGACAAGGCTGCTGACAAGAAGGACGGCGAAGCTGCCGCTCCGGCTGTTGCCGCTGCACCGGTTGCTGCTGGCGACGCTGCCGAACTGACCGTCAAGATCCCCGCGGGCAACCCGGTGACCTACGTGCATGCTCCGGCGCACCGCTCGGCGTTTGCTTCCTACACCGGTCACATGGCTGGCCTGGACCTGGCCCGCAACGGCCTGCGTGCATGGGCAACCACCACCGGCAACGAAGTTGTTGATCGTCCGTATGAGTCGTGGAAGGGTGGTGTGGCCAAGGCCTTCACCACGGATGGTTCCTACGACCTCTACTGGGCGGTCAAGTAATCATCGGTTGTTGACGATGATCTGATCGAAGAAACGCGCCGCTTCCAGCGGCGCGTTTTTTTTTGGGCTGGTGGTGCGGGTTGGATTGATGGGAGAACGACATGTTGGGAGTGGAACGGCGGATGCGTAAGCCCTCGTTTCTTGCGTTCTGTGGCGGCCTGCTGGCAGCGGCGGCGGTCGGGCTTTCGGCCTATGCGTCGCATGGTGTGAGCGATGCGCTGGCGCAGTCGCATCTGAACACGGCGGCGCTGTATGCCTTCGGCCATGGCGTCGTGCTGGTGTGTCTTGGCGCGGCCTCGTTGAACCAGCTCGGGCGCGGCGCGCTGTATGTGTTGCTGGTGGGGACGTTGCTGTTCTCCGGCAGCCTGGCAGGCAATGTGCTGATGCAGTGGCCGACCACCTTGGCGCCCGCCGGTGGCATGACCTTGATGGGCGGCTGGGTGCTGCTGGCACTCAGCGCGCTGCGTCGCTGAGCCATGCCCCGTTACGGCCGCGGTTTCGATATCGATGCGGCGCAGACGCATCTGCAGCGGGTAGATAAGCGCCTGGCCAGCTGGATGCGCCGCGTAGGGCCATTGCCTGCCCCGGAAGGCTGGGCCCGTCGCTTCGATCCGGTGGATGCATTGGCACGGGCTATCCTGTTCCAACAGCTCAGTGGCAAGGCTGCCTCGACCATCGTCGGGCGGGTGGAAACGGCGATTGGCAGCAAGCGCCTGCATGCGGCCAGCCTGGATCTGATTGACGATGCCGCGCTGCGCACCTGCGGCGTCTCCGGCAACAAGGCGCTGGCATTGCGCGACCTGACGCGGCGCGAGGCCGCGGGCGAATTGCCTAACCTGCGGCAGATGGCGCTGATGGATCACCACGCCATCGTTGATGCCTGGCTGCCGGTGCGCGGGATTGGTCGCTGGACCGTGGAGATGATGCTGATGTTCCGGCTTGGGCGGCCGGACATCCTGCCGGTGGACGACCTCGGCATCCGCAAGGGTGCCCAACGTGTTGATGGCGGTGAGACCATGCTGACCCCCAAGGCCCTGGCCGAGCGCGGTGAGCGTTGGGGCCCATACCGGACCTGGGCCAGCCTCTATCTGTGGCGCATCGCCGATTTCAGCACCGAGCCCAAACAAAAGACCAACCGCTCGCAGGACTGAGCCCATGACCGCCGCGCACCGCTGTTTTGCAGGAGCGGCGTAAGCCGCGAAGTCGATGCAGCTCCAGCGCATGAGGTGATGCCTGCGCGCACAAACCTGCACTTGTGTGTTTTCCGGCGCGGAATCAGCGGGGCTCAAGTGGTGGTTCGATTATCGTCAGCTTCACGGCTTACGCCGCTCCCACAAGCGCCGGCGTGCGCTGTTGTTTGTAGGAGCGGCGTAAGCCGCGAGGCTGATGGAGCTTCAGCGCAGGAGGTGATGCCTGCGTGCACAAACCTGCACTTGTGTGTTTTCCGGCGCGGAATCAGCGGGGCTCAAGTGGTGGTTCGATTATCGTCAGCTTCGCGGCTTATGCCGCTCCCACAAGCGCCGGCGTGCGCTGTTGTTTGTAGGAGCGGCGTAAGCCGCGAAGCTGATGGAGTTTCAGAGCAGGAGGTGATGCCTTTGCGCACAAACCTGCACTTGTGTGTTGTCCGGCGCGGAATCAGCGGGACTCAAGTGGCGGTTCGATTATCGTCAGCTTCGCGGCTTACGCCGCTCCTACAACAACGCTTCCGCGCGGCGGTAACACCAATGCCAGGGCTCGTAGACGATGCCGTGCGGGTTGTCGCGCGGGTAGCTCATGTGGAAACCGAACCGCGCTGCATGCTGCTGTAGCCAGGCAAACCCGGCGGTGTGCTCGAAGGATTCTTCGGCCGGCGGTTCGCCGGGCGTGCTGATGTCCAGCGCATCGCCGCCGTGGTGCTCGCTGTAGCCGGGGGCGGCGTTGACGGTGAGGATCTCGTCCACGCGCAGGCCACGTGCCAGCTTGCGTTCAAAAATGCCGAGTTGATAGGCGTGGCTGCGGTAGCCGGAGATCGCATCCAGTGCCACGCCGTCGATGGCAGCGGCCTGCTGTATGCGCTGCCAGCCGCGCGCTGCAGCGGCCGTCAGCCAGAGTGGACGGCGGTAGCGATCAAAGCCGGCGAGGTGCAGATGCGCAGGTTCGGCGACCAGCGGCAGGCCGGTCTGTTCGGCATAGGCATCGGCATCCAGGTCCAGCTGCTGCAGATGCAGGTGCAATTGCAGCAGCGGCAGCGTACCCGCTGGCGGCGGAATGCGTGCGGGTTGGGTACGCAGGGTGTCGAGTGCGGTCAATGCGAAGTCGATGCCGGGTTCGTCTGCCAACCGGTTCACCAGCGGCATCAGCCCGCCGCGCAGCTGCGCGGCCAGATAGCGGCCGTCGCGCTTGCGTCGCAGCACATGGCTTGCGCGAGCGAGAATGCGGGCATCGTCGCTGCTGCGTGCACGCAGCAGGCCGCCCGGCCAGATTTCGATGTCGGGGGTGTTGAGCAGGATATGGGGGGCGTTGCGCATAGGCGCAGCTTAGGCCCGCGCGCCGTTGCCGGCCAGTCGCCTGAGTTCATCCAGCAGTGCGCGCGGCTGCTCGGGGCTGACCAGCACGCTGTTGCCGTCGCGCAGCGGAATGACCAGCACGCGGCTGTCATCGGTGATCAGGCAGAAACACTTGCCGCCACCCTTCATATGGAAGTGGCCGGCGCGAAACCCCGGGAACTGGAGGCCGTTGGATTTCATGCCGGGCTTGAAGTCGGGGTTCTCGGCGAAGTTGACGATGCGCGCACGATCCAGCCACATCGAACTCAGCGGCACGCGCCGCGTGTACAAGGTGGCGGCGATGGTCAGTTGCTGCGGTTCCACGCGTAGTTCGCGGCGGCGATACGCCAGGGTCAAGGCGATGCCGACCAGCGGCAGCACCAGCCAGCCACCCCAGGAATTGAATGCCGCCTCGAACGGCAGCTTGCCTGCGAACAGCCTGATCAAGGGGTCGATGCTGAGTACCAGCAGCATCGGCGCCCATAGCCAGAACAGCAGCGAGCTGGTTGGCGCAGCGACCTTGAACGCTGCCGATGAGGATGCGCTGGCGTTGCTGCGGCTGCTCACGGCTGTGCCTTGATCCACTGAGCGATGTCGTTGATCAGCGCGGCATCGACATGGCCGGGGCGTGCATATTCCTGCAGCGAACCCTTGCCTTCACCGGCGATTCCGAGGTGATTGAGTGCGGGGTAGTGCCGGAAGCGGTAATGCTTGCCTTTCAGGCCCTGGTTCCATCGCTGCCAATCGGTGTCAACCACCTGGAAGTCACGGCCGCCCTGCAGCAGCAAGATGGGCAGTTGGCTGTCGCGCGCATCGGCAATCGGGTCGACCTGTTCCAACTGCTGCCAGAAGCGGCCGGGGACCTCCATCAGCCGTGCGTCTGGATCGGCACGCACGGCAGCAATGGCGGCATCCAGCGCTGCCAGCTGCGCCTGTTCGTCGGTGCTGACGCTGCCATCGAGATTGGCCATGTAGCGGTTCTGTTCGGCCAGCAGATCGAGGATGGGGCGTGCCGGTGCAGCAAGCAGCACCAACCCCGCCAGCGTGCCGTTGGCGGCCTTGGCAATGCGGCCGGCCAGCAGTCCGCCCTGGCTATGGCCGAGCAGGTAGAGATGCTTGGGATCGATATCCGCTGTAGCGGCCAGCGCACGCACTGCGGCCACGGCATCGTCCGTTGTTTCATCATCGATGCTGAAAGTCGTCTTGAAATCCTGCGGGCGCGCATGGCTGCGTTTTTCGTAACGCAGCACGGCGATGCCCTGCGCGGCCAGGCCGCGCGCGATGTCGAGGAAGGGACGATTCGGGCCGATGCTTTCATCGCGGTCCTGCGGCCCGGAGCCGTGTACCAGCACGATGGCGGGGAAGGGGCCCTTGCCCTTGGGCAAGGTCAGCGTGCCGGGCAGGGCGGCGCTCGCGCTGCCGCTGGCAGGTACGCTGAAATCCTTCTCGATATAGCGGGCATCGGCGGCCGGTACGGGTGCCGGCGGCGCGGCGGCAGGCTGTACCAGGAAGCCGGCAACCTTGTCATCCTTGTCCAGTGCGATGCGGGCCTGCAGGCTGCCATTGGCGTACTGCAGCGGAATGACGACGATGCGGAAGCCGTCCGCTTCGCTGGTTACCGCGGTGCCGCGCGGGCCTGCCGCGCCCATCTGTGCGGGCAATGACTGCCACACCGCCTTGAGTTTGTCGGCCGGCACTGCAGCTTTCATCTGTGGCGAGAAGCTGGCTTCGGCGGCCGCGTATTGCCCGGCATCGAGTTGATCAAGCAGGCGGCCTGCCAGTGTGGCCGGTGCCTCGGCGGCGTTGGCGGTTGCCGCCGCCAGCAGTGCAAGTGCTGTGATCCATGCACGCGGCGCTTTCATCACTGCTCCTTCTTGAAGATCAGCATTGCCGGTGCGAATTGCCCGTAGTGCACCATGTTGACCAGTTCCCAGCCAAGGTTGCCCTGCTTGGTCAGCTCGGCCTGCAGCTTGTCGCTGGCCGGGCCGCCCTTGAGCATGGACGGAGAAAGTTCGACGGTGAGGTACTGCCAGCGCTTGCTCATTGTTCTTCCTTGTCATCAGCTTTGGGGGTGGGCAGGCGCCCGGCCTTGCGCAGGGCGTCGCGGATCACATACTCGATCTGCGCGTTGAGGCTGCGCAGTTCGTCATCGGCCCAGCGCTGGGTCGCGGCCAGAACATCAGCGTTGATGCGCAGCGGATAGGCCTTCTTCTCGCTCACCGGCGGGGTGCTCCGTTGTTGCCGCGACGCAGATGCAGCAGCAGCGAGATGCCCAGCGCATTGACCGCGACCACCAGCGCGATGACAACGCCGTAGGCGACGTTGCGGTTGTCACCGGCCAGGTAGACGCCGGTGGCCGCCACGAACATGCACAGCGCGATCAAGGCCCAGCGCAGTCCCATGCCGCGCGCGTGCGCGGTGCCGGGGCGTCCGCTCCATACGGCGAAACACAGTGCGGGGATGCCGGTGGCGGCAATGATCAGGGGGGCGAAGACATTCACTACGATTACCTCACTACGTTGTTCAGTACAGCGAACCGGCATTGACGATCGGCTGGGTGCCACGGTCCGAGCACAGGACGGTCAACAGGTTGCTGACCATGTGCGCCTTGCGCTCCTCGTCCAGGGTGACGACGGCGTTCTTCTGCAGTTCCAGCAGCGCCATTTCGACCATGCCGACAGCGCCGGCGACGATCTGCGTACGTGCGGCGATCACCGCGCTGGCCTGCTGGCGCTGCAGCATGGCCTGGGCGATTTCCGGCGCATAGGCGAGGTGGCTGATGCGTGCGTCGAGCACCTGCACACCGGCATCGGCCAGGCGCTCGGCCAGTTCGTCCTTCAGGTGCTGGGAGATCTCGGCGGCATGGCTGCGCAGGGCAAGCTGGCCTTCGGTGTGCTGGTCGTAGGGATAGCTGGTGGCCATCGCACGCAGCGCCGATTCGGACTGGATGTGCACGAAGCTTTCGTAGTCGTCGACGTTGTAGACGGCTTCAGAAGCATCAACCACCTGCCAGACGATGACCGCGGCAATTTCGATGGGCGAACCATCCAGTTCATTGACCTTGAGCTTGCCGCTTTCGAAGTTGCGTACGCGCTGGCTGACGGTGCGCTTGCTGTAGAAGGGGTTGTTCCAGCGCAGGCCGTTGTCCTTGACCGTACCCACATACTTGCCGAACAGGCTGATTACCGCCGCCTGGTTGGGCTGCACCATGTACAGGCCGGCGCTGAGGAAGATGCCCACGGTGACCAGCACGATGCCGGCCAGGACCAGCAGCCCGCCGCCGCCAGTGCCGTTCTTGGTGACGACGATTGCCGCGACGATGGCGACCGCACCGACCAGCATCATCACGAGCGTACCGAGCAGGGTGGGGATGCCGGACATGGAACCGATGGACTTCTCTTTCATGGCACATCTTCCGTGGTGGTTGAGATGGAAGATATCAAATTGATATCAACATGCAAGCGGTTCTGACAATCGGCTTCCGGCCAGGCCCAGTAGCCCGGGTAAGCGCAGCGCACACGGGGCATCCCCCGGCGTCAGCGCCAGATGTCATCGCGGTGAATCCGCGGGTGCGCTTTGCTTACCCGGGCTACGACCCCACGTGGTGACGGGGCCGTCGGCCACCCCTTGCCGGGCCGGCTTGCCTAGAATAGGCACCCTCTTCATCGCCCTTCCGGACCCGCCTGATGATCACCCTCGGTACCCCGTTGTCCCCGTCCGCTACCCGTGTGCTGCTGCTTGGTTCGGGCGAACTGGGCAAGGAGGTGGCCATCGAGCTGCAGCGTTTCGGGGTGGAGGTGATTGCCGCCGACCGCTATGCCAATGCCCCGGCCATGCAGGTCGCCCATCGCAGCCATGTGCTGGACATGCTGGACCCGGCCGCGCTGAAGGCGTTGATCGCGCAGGAGCAGCCGCATCTGGTGGTGCCCGAGATCGAGGCCATCCACACCGAAACCCTGGTGCAGCTGGAGGCCGAGCAGGGCCTGCGGGTCATCCCGACCGCGCGCGCTGCGCGCCTGACCATGGACCGAGAAGGCATCCGCCGTCTCGCAGCGGAAACCCTGGGCCTGCCGACCTCGCCGTATCGCTTCGTCGATACCGAAGCCGAGTACCGAGACGCTGTTGCCGCGATCGGCCTGCCGTGCGTGGTCAAGCCGGTAATGTCGTCTTCGGGCAAAGGCCAGAGCACGCTGCGCAATGAGGCCGACATCGGTCCGGCCTGGGAATACGCGCAGACCGGCGGCCGTGCCGGTGCCGGTCGCTGCATCGTCGAGGGCTTCATCGATTTCGATTACGAGATCACCCTGCTGACCGTGCGCCATGCCGGCGGCACCGCGTTCTGCGATCCGGTCGGCCATCTGCAGAAGGACGGCGATTACCGTGAAAGCTGGCAGCCGCAGGCGATGTCGGCCAAGGCACTGGAAGGCGCGCAGCAGATTGCCCGCGCCATCACCGATGACCTCGGCGGTTGGGGCCTGTTCGGCGTGGAGCTGTTCGTGAAGGGCGATGCGGTGTGGTTCAGTGAAGTCTCACCGCGCCCGCACGATACCGGGCTGGTCACGCTGGTGTCGCAGGAACTGAGCGAGTTCGCATTGCATGCGCGCGCCATCCTCGGGCTGCCGATCCCGACCATCCGCCACAACGGTGCGTCGGCGTCGTGCGCGATGCTGGCACAGGGCAATGGCGTGCCGTTCTTCAGCAATGTGGCTGAGGCACTGATCCATCCGGATTCGGCACTGCGCCTGTTCGGCAAGCCGATGGTGCAGGGCCAGCGCCGCGTCGGCGTAACCCTGGCCCGCGCAGCTGATGTGGATCAGGCGCGTGCGATTGCGCGTGATGCCGCAGCGGCCATTGGAATTGAACTGCGCTGAGCGCTCTGCTCCCTCGCTTTGCCGAAGGCCAGGGGAGGGTTGGGGAGGGGGAGCTTCACCGCTCTTGCTGGTGCAGCTTCATGGCTGACGCCGCTCCTACACGTGAGCGCGTTGTCAGCTTGTAGGAGCGGCGTGAGCCGCGAAGCTGGCATTGCTGGCGCAGACAGGCGCATCGCCATCTGATGATGCTTCTGCTTCGCGACTGACGCCGCCCCTACATGCGCGGGTCGCCATTGCTTTGTGGTAGCAAAGTTGGTCGCGAAGCTCGCATCGCTGGAGTGCAGTGGTTTCTGTGATCTGATGATCCATCAGCTTCGCGGTTTACACCGCTCCCACAAAATCCAGAAGCAAAAAAAAACGCCGGCTTAGCCGGCGTTTTTTTCAGCGCACATCCACCCAGACAAGATGGTGGTCGCTGCCATCGGCGATCTTCGCCTCCGGGCTTTCATTGGCAGGCCAGAACACGCCACTGCCGATGTAGCCCAGGCCGCTGGAGGGCAGCACATAGTCCAACCGCATCGTGCCCGAGCGCGGGCCGAAGTCGCCGGTGGCGTGCTGCGGAGCGCCGCGGCGAACGATGCCCTTTTCGGCATAGGCCAGGCTGGTCTGCTCGGCGCCAATGCTGGTCGGGGTTGGGTAGCGCAGCACACGCGGGTGCTCCAGCAGTTCGAGGATGGCGTCGTGGCGGCCGTCGCCATCGGCGGGGTCATTGTTCAGATCGCCGACGATGACGAAGCGCGCGTCGTCAGCCAGGCCGCCGCAGGTACCCTTGTCGTCGCACAGCCATGGCTTGTCGCCGCCGTCCAGGTATTCCTTCCACAGCCGCAGTTCGTCGTGGTTGCGCGCGACGTTGCGCTTTTCCTTGCCATCGAACACGGGCGGGGTGGGGTGCGAGGCCAGTACATGCACGGTGCCCAGCGGCGTGCGCACCGGCACGTCCCAATGCGATTTGGAGGACAAGCGCAGCTGCGACCATACCGCGTCCGGCCAGAACGACTTGCCGGTGGTCGGGTCGACCGGGCGCAGCGCGCCGGGCAGGCTGCTCCACTTCAACAACTGGAAGGTGCGTACGGCGGCTTCATCGATGGGGTACCGGGACAGCACCAGCATGCCGTACTGGCCCGGGTGCAGGCCGTAGCCCCAGGCATCGTTGCCGCGCTCGCGGCCCTTGCCGCCGACGCTGCCGTTGTTGTCCAGATCCAGGCCGCTGGGCACGCCGGTATTGACCGGGGCCAGGTAGCGGTAAGGATATTTCAGGGGTTCGCCGCCACCGGGCTGGGCCACTTCCAGATAGCGTTGCTGGAACAGGTCGGCGGCGCTGTGGGCGTCGTCGAAATCGAATTCGTTGAGCAGGACCAGGTCCGGGCGTGTCTGCTGCAGCACTGCGGCGATCTTGCGCGCATGCGCGCTGTCGCCTTGCAGTTCGCGGATCAGGCCGCCTTCCTCATCGGAGTACAGCGAGGTGTTGTAGGTGGCCAGCCGGAGTTGCTCCGGGGCGGCGGCGCTGCCGCTGGGGGAAGTGGAACAGGCTGCCAGCAGCAGGGTCATCGGGGCGAGTAGGGTTGATATGCGCATGCGACCATTTTCTCACGTCCCCATGACGGAGAGGCGAAAACACGGACGCCCCGCAAGCGGGGCGCCCATGCACAACGCGATGCGGTTGCTTAGAACTTGCAGCCCATCGCGCCGAAGGTGGTCTTGGCCTGCTCCAGCGCGGTCTTGCACTGGTTGGCCAGTTCGGTCTTGTCGGTCACGCCCGCCCAGGCGCTGCGCGACTGCTCGATGCCCTGCTTCATCATGTCGCGCTGGGCCTCGGGGACCTTGTCGCTGATGCAGGCGTAGACCTTTTCCAGGTACTGGTCGCATTCGGGGACGCCGGTGCCGGCCTTGACGGTGTCGGTGGACGGCGCCGGGGTAACCTCGGCGGCGGCGGTTGCCGGTGCATCGGCAGCCGGGGTCTCGGCCTTCTTGCAGCCGGCCAGGGCGAGGGTGCCAATTGCAGCCAGAATCAGTAGTTGGGTCTTCACGCATTGCTCCTGTTGAATGGATACTTCCTTGCGCCACCACGATGCGCGATGACGTGCCATTCTGCATAAATCGCGGTTAAATATGCATCAAGGCGCGGCACAATTGAGCGGGTTCTCATTCAAGGGAAACCATCATCGTTGTCCAGGCCGCCCGGCATCCAGCGTTTGCCGTCGAAATATTCCAAGGGATGGAAGCGCCGTTTGTAGTCCATCTTGCGATGGCCGTTGATCCAATAACCCAGGTAGAGATGCGGCAGGCCATTGCGCTGCGCCCAGGCGATCTGCTGCAGGATGGCGTAGGTGCCCAGGCCGCGCTTTGCCTGATCCGGGTCGAAGAAGGTATACACCGCCGACAGGCCCTGCTCGGTCACATCGGTGACTGCAACGGCCAGCAATTGCCCGCGCTTGCCGGCCGCGCCCGGTGTGCGGATCTCCATGAAACGCCCATGCGACCAGCTGCCGATCAGGAATTGATCGAACTCGTGCGGGCCGTGGTCATCCATGCCGCCGTTGCGGTGACGGTGCTGCAGGTAGCGCTGGTACAGCGCGAACTGTTCCTCGGTGCGTTCGGCGGGCAGGATCCGGTAGTCCAGATCGGCGTTGTGGGCCAGGCAGCGGCGCTGGCTGCGGTCCGGGTTGAAACGCGCCACCGGTATGCGCACCGGCACGCAGGCGCGGCAGCCTTCGCAGTGCGGGCGGTAGACCAGATCGCCAGAGCGGCGGAAGCCCCAGGTCAAGGCCATTGGATACAGCGCGCCCAGGCGCCGGTCCTGCGGATCCAGCACCAGGTCGCGTGCCTGCCGTTCCGGCCAATAGCCACAGGGATGCTCGCCGGTCTGGAACAGGCGCAGTTCGTCGTTGTTGTCACCGTGGGCTGCCATGCGCACAGCATAGCGGCGGTGCGTCGCAAAACCTGCGCCTGTCTGCGCGATGAATATCGCCGGTGTACAGGTCAACCGCTCGGTGGCTGGCGCGTTGACCGTAGCGAGGACGCAATGCCGCGTCCGCAGTCTCACCACGGAGCCACACCATGACCCAGACCCACCGCAAACCTCTCCTCCTGCTGGCGATGCTGCTGGCCACCTCGGCGACCGGCCTGGCTTTTGCAGCTGCACCGGCCGATCCGAAGCCGGCCGCGCCGCGCATGGACGCCAACAATGACGGCGTGGTTGACCGCCAGGAAGCAGCGGCGCATCCGCGACTGGCGCAGCGTTTTGACGAACTGGACAAGAACAAGGACGGCAAGCTGCAGCGCGAGGAAATGCCGCAGCCGCGCCACGGCGGACGTCATGGCGGCGGTCGTCACGCCGGCATGCATGGGCAGCGCGATGGCGGCTTCATGCGTGGCATGGACACCGACCACGATGGCCGCATCAGTGCCGCCGAGTACCAGGCCAACTTCGCCCGCCTGGACGTCAACAAGGACGGCTACATCGACCAGGCTGATCGCCAGGCCCGCGCCGAACAGCGTCGCGCCGAATGGTTTGCCAAGGCCGACACCAACAAGGACGGCAAGTTGAGCCCGGCCGAACTGGAGGCCGCACGCAACGACGGTCATCGTGATCACCGCGGTCCGCGTGGCCCGATGACGCCGCAGACTCCGGCTGCGAAGTAATTCCGGAGAGGCGCCGATCGACACCATCCCCGCTGGCAACAGCGGGGGTTTTTGTTTGCCTGCTTCAGTGCCGCAGCAGGACGAAAAGCACCACTGCCACCACGATCAGCGAGGTGACGGCAATGGCACTGCGCCCGAACATGCTTTGGTAAACCCAGGTGGGGCCGTTGCGGCCATGGCGTGCTGCGTCGCGGGCGAGCATGGGCGCCATCAGTGGGGGCAGGATCACAAGATACTGGTAGTTCAGAACGATCATGCCCACGGCCATCGTCACCAGTCCGCCGATCACGCCCATGCGCAGAGCGACGCCGGCCATGGTGCAGATGCAGAACGCAAATGCGCTGAGGGTGATCAAGCGCATGAAGCGCCGAACGCCGCGCTTCTCCTCCGCCGTCTCGGCATAGCTCAACAGGTAGAGATTGGAGAGGTAGGTGGCCCCGGTACCGAGCGCAACCGAGCCCAGCACCACCCAGACAGCAAAGGAATTGGGAAACAAGTTGTTGATTACCGCCCCCAGCGTGCCCGCTGCCGCACCGCTGCTGGCGGTGCTGGCGCCAAGGCCGCCAATGCCCAGCTTGCCGACACCCGTGCTTGCGACCCCTGCGCTGGTGCCCAGGATCACCGCGCTGGCGGTGCCGGGTGCGGCCAGCATCAGCGCCGAGCTGACGAACGCGGCAAATGCCGCACCGGGTGCGCTGCTGCGTGCAAATTCACCAAAGCGCTTGAGCATTTCCTCCTTCACGCTGGCGCGTGCGCGCGACAGCCGCTTGCGCACGGCCGCATCGCTCAGGCCGAGCAGCATCGCCACCTGCTGCGAACTTTGTCCTTCGCGGTAGTACAGCAGCAGTGTTTCGCGGCTGTCCTCGGGCAGGGCCGAGATGATTTCCTCGGCGACCAGTTCTTCTTCCACCCGCGCCATCACATCCACGCCATTGGGCGAGGGATCGGCGGCCATGCTGATGGCGATTTCCGCAGCCTCGCCGGAGAGCGGTCGGTTGCGGTTGGCGCGCAGCCAGTCGCGGGCCAGGTTGCGGGTGATCTGCCGCAGCCACGGCAGGAAGCTGGCGGCATTGTTGAGCTGGGTGAGTTGCTGCCAGGCTTTGATGAAGGCTTCCTGGGCGATGTCCTCGCTGGCGTGCACGTCGCGGGTGATGGCCAGGGCGATGGCGGTCACCGTGTTCTGGCAGGCCACCACGATGCGCCCGTAGGACTGCATGCAGCCCTTACGGGCGGCAGGCAGCTCGTTCTGCAGCAGTATTTCCAGCGTTTCGGAGCTCATCGGACGGGCCTTCGGGACGGTACTGCCAAGCAGGACGGAGGCCGGCGCCGGATGTGACCGTCTACTTGCCCGAGGCAGGCGTCGGTGCGGGGGGCGGGGTGGTGGGCTGCGGCGCAATGCGCACGCGGAATTCATCGGCGGCGGGCGCTGCCTCGGCCGGCTGCGCCTGCGGTGCGGCGGCGGGGGCCTGGGCAGCCGTGGGCGCGTTGCGATGGCGCAGCATGATCACCAGCGCCACGCCGGCAATCACCACCAGCAGCGCGATGCGGATGCGCCAGGCCCAGTTGCGGCCGGTGCCGGTTTCGGCGGGAGCATCGCGGAAGGCGTATTCGGCGGTGGGGTGGTCACGGCGGGTGGTGTCGAGCAGGCGTTTGTCGCGCAGGATTTCGCGCGCACGCGGCTGGTCGTTGGCGTGCACCACCCAGACCGCGGGTTGGTTGTCGTTGTTGACCTTGTCGGTATAGCTGAACTGGCCGCGCCGCTTGCTGTGGTACGAGCGGCCATTGGTCACTCGCACCTCGATGCCGGCATCACGCAGGATCTGCGCAACGCCTTCGGCGTTCTCGACGCGCTGGCTGCTGAAAATCTTGCGCATGGTTCAGCCCTTGCTCGCTTGGTTGTCGTCGGGGGTCACACGGATCAGGCCTTCCTGCGCGGTGCTGGCGACCAGCACGCCATTGCGGGTGTAGAACTGGCCACGTGCCAGCCCGCGCGAATCCTGCGCGCTGGGGCTGTCCAGCGAGTACAGCAGCCAATCATCAACACGGAACGGGCGGTGGAACCAGATGGCGTGGTCCAGCGAGGCCATCTGCACATGCGGCTGGTAGTAGCTGATGCCGTGCGGGAAGGTTGCCGTGCCTAGCAGGTGGAAATCGGAGGCATAGGCCAACAGCGCCTGGTGCAGTTCCGGCGCGTCGCCGATCTTCTCGTTCAAGCGCAGCCACACCTGATGATAGGGCGGGCGCTTGGGCGGGTTCAGTTCATCACGCGGGTAGACATGGCGGAACTCGAACGGGCCGCCGCGCGAAAGCCAGCGTTGCACCTTGACCGGCAACCGCTCCAACACATCGGCCGGCAGCGGGCGTTGCGGCTCGATGTCTTCGGGCTGCGGCACTTCCGGCATCTTGTGCTGGTGTTCGGCGCCGCTTTCGGCCTGCTGGAACGAGGCCGCGCAGAAGAAGATCACCTTGCCGTGCTGGATGGCGGTGACCCGGCGCACCGAGAAGCTGCCGCCATCGCGGGTGCGGTCAACGTCATAGACGATGGGGTGGTCGATATTGCCGGCGCGCAGGAAGTAGGCATGCAGTGAGTGCACGTGACGGCCGTTTTCGACCGTGGCCTGCGCTGCTGCCAGCGCCTGCCCCAGCACCTGCCCACCGAACACGTATTTGGTGCCGATATCACGGCTCTGGCCACGGAACAGGTTGTCCTCCAGCCGCTCCAGCGACAGCAGGTCAATCAGTTCGGAGACCACGGGTTCGGGCGTGTTGGACAAGGCGGCGGCCTTCATTTCGACAGACCGGGATTATATAGGGGCAAGGAACCAGGGATCAGGAACCAGAATCCAGTGAAAGCAGGAGCAGGGCTTCTACTCGTTCCCGGTTCCTGGCCTCTCGTTCCTATTTCTTGCCTAGCCGCGCTGCCAAGGCCTGCAACGCCGTCTGCGCATCGGCCGAGAACCAGGCCTCGACAAAGCGTTCCAGCTGGATGTGCTCGGCCTGCATGGCCTCATGCAGGTCGGCGCGGGCGATGGCGCGGGTCTGCAGCATCGGCTGCGGCGGCAGGGTGAGCTGGGCCTGCAGCCAGCCGATGGCGCGTTCGACCACCAGCGGGGCGCCGTCTGCCAATTCATCGACCAGGCCGATCTCAAGCGCGCGTTCGGCCGTGACCAGCTGGCCGCCGCTCAGCAGCACGCCGGCGCGGTGCGGGCCGACCACACGACGCATCAGCCGCTGGATGCCTTCCGGTGCCACCAGGCCTACCTGTACCTCGTTCAGGCCGATCACATAGGGCTTGGCGGGGTCGGTGCTGCGCGCCATCACCCGGTAGTCGCAGCACAGTGCCAGTACGCAGCCGCCGGCCGGCGAATGGCCGGTCAATGCAGCCACGACCGGCACGCGGCTTTCGGCCAGCACGCGCGCGGCGCCGAAGAAGGCCTGCCAGCTGTCCATCAGCTTGCGCTTGTCATCGCCATGCGACAGCAGGTGCGGTACGTCCATGCCGCCGGTGAAGATGCGCTCGCTGCCGGACAGCACGATGCCGTGCACGTCGTCGCTCATGGCCAGGGTTACGGCCGCAATCAGGGCGCGGCACAGCTCGGTGTCCAGCGCGTTGACCGGCGGCCGGGCGAGGCGCAGTTCGCGGATGGGGCCATGGTTGATCACTTCGATGAGCGTGGTCATGCTGCGGTTTCTCGTACGGCAAGGAGTCGTGGCCCGATGATAACCAAACCATTCGTGTGCGTACTGTTGGTCCTGTGTGCATTCGAGGCATCGGCTGCGGCGCCGGCCTGCGTGAAGCTGGAACAGGGCTGGGTGCGGCTGACACCGGGGCCGATGCGGATGGCGGCGGGCTATGCGCGGATCCGCAACGATTGTGCCGGAGATGTGGTGGTGATCGGCGCCGGCAGCAAAGCGTTCGGCGAGGTGTCCTTGCACGAAACCACGATGGTGCAGGGGGTGAGCCGGATGCGCGAAATCGAACGTCTGCCGATCGCGGCGGGCACATCGGTCGAGCTCAAGCCCGGTGGCATGCACTTGATGCTGATGCAGCCGGAGGTGCCGCTTGCCGAAGGCGCGCAGCTGCCGCTGCGGCTCAGCCTGGAAGATGGCACCCGGATCGACGGACTGCTGCAGCTGCGGCGCGAGGCGCCTGCGCGCTAGCGCGTTGCCTGCAGTTTGCCGTCGGGTTGTCAGTCACTGCGTTGTTTCAACCATTCGCGCGGCGCCATGCCGGTTTTTGCGGCGAACACGCGCGACAGCGCCGACGCATTGGCGTAGCCCAGCTCGTCGGCCAGCGCCTTGATCGGCCGGCCCTGACGCAGCCGGCGCTGGGCCAGGGCGATACGCCAATCGGTCAGGTAGTCGAGCGGAGTCTGCCCGACCACATCGCGAAAGCTGTTGGCGAACGCCGTGCGTGACATCCCAGCCTGTTCGGCGAGGCTGCTGAGTGACCAGATTTCACCCGGACGGTCGTGCATGGCCGCCAGCGCGCGTGCCAGGCGCGGATCCGACAAGCCGGTGATGAAGCCGGCCGGAATGCCTGCTTCTTGTGGGTGATCCAGCAACCAGCGCAGCAGCTGGATGACCAGCACCTCGAACAAGCGGTCGGTGAGCAGGCGCTGGCCGCAACGGACATGGTCGGTTTCGTTGAACAGCAGTTCCAGTGTCATCGCCAGCCCGGGGATGCGGGCCAGTGGCAGCGCGATCAGCGACGGCAGTCCGCGCACGAGGGGATGAGCGGTGCCGCCATCAAAGTCGAGGCGGGCGCAGGTGAAGTCGGCGCCGTCGCGTGGCGGGTTGTGGAAGCGATGGCTGAGCGGGCGTGCATAGAACAGCAGGGTAGGCTCGTTGAAGTGCATCGAGGCCGGAACATCACGGCTGCCCGGATGGCTGACTTCAAGCTGCCCACGCCGAAGTACATGCAGATAGGCATGGCCTTCACTCGCATCGAAGCTGGTCAACCCGCACAGCGGGCCGGAGTGGAACAGCTGCGCCTGGAAGCGGAAGTTCTCCAGCACGCCGGCCAGGCGATCCACGGGCGGAAGTGTGCTCATCTGTATCAATTGGTTTGTTTGATGGACTAATCGTATCAAATGGTTCTGATTGGTTGGCAATACTTTGCTCACGGGCGCAGTGCCCGGCAGCTCATTCCAATCGATCAGGAGATCGCCATGTCACGTATCAACCTGCAGACCCAGACCGTCCCGACCGCCAGCCAGCCACTGTTGGCGCAGATCCACCAGGCCTTTGGCGCAACGCCAAACATGTTCAAGGCAGTAGCCAATTCACCGGCGGCATTGCAGAGCATGTGGGCAGCATTTGGCGCCCTGGGCAAGGGCGCGCTTGGCAGCAAGCTGGGCGAGCAGATCGCCGTCGCCATTGCCAACCGCAACCGCTGCGAATACTGCCTGGCCGCGCACACCGTGCTGGGCCAGCAGGCCGGCGCTACCGCGACCGAAATGGCATCGGCACAGGCAGGCCAGTCCGATGACGCGCGTACTGCGGCCGCGTTGCGTTTCGCGTTGAAGGTGGTGGAGCAGCGTGCGCAGTTGGATGATGCCGATGTAGCGGCGCTGCGCAGCGTAGGGTTCGGCGACGAGCAGATCGTCGAGATTCTCGCGCATGTCGCGTTGAACCTGTTCACCAACTACATCAACGTGGCGTTGGATGTGCCGGTGGATTTTCCGAAGGTAGCGTTGAAGTAAGACTGCGTGGGTGCAAGCAGGTAGACGCCATGCCCGCAACTGCAGCTCAAGCCCCTCTCCCGCTTGCGGGAGAGGGGTTGGGGTGAGGGCGCTTTAAAGCTCTAAAGCTTCAAAAGCTCCCCTCATCCGCCCTTCGGGCACCTTCCCCCAAGAAGGGGGCTGCAGTCCCGCACGCGGGAGAAAGGAGTCTTCAGGCTTTTTGTGCAGTTCGTCGCGTCTCAGCTCGAAGCCCCGCGCACAGCCTCCGGCAACGGCGCGCTCTTGCCGGTCTGCGTGTCCATCCACACCACCACCACATTGCCGTCCGAATACAGCTTGCTGTCGTCATTCTGGTCAACGATGCGGTGACCGATGGTCACGCTGCTGTTGCCCAGGCGCTCGACGAACAACTCCACCACGATGTCGTTCGGCCACACGATCGGCAGCCGGTAGTTGATGTTGGTATTGGCCACCACCGGGGCGATGCGGTCGTTCATCGACACGCCTTCCACGCCCAGCATCCAGCGCACGCGCGCTTCCTCCAGGTAGGACACGTACTTGGCGTTGTTGACGTGGCCCATCGAGTCCATGTCGCGCCAGCGCACGCTGATCGGTACGCGGGCCAGTTGCTTATGCTCACTGCTCATTTCGAAGCCTTTTTCTTTGCGGGGGCGGCAGCCTTCTTGGCGGCGGTCTTCTTGACCGGCTTTTCCTTGCGCGGCGGGCGCGCATCGGGCTTGTTGGCAACCGCGGCCGGTTGTTCTGGGCGCGCGCTGGTGGAAGGCAGCATCTTGGCCAGGAACTGGCCGGTGTAAGAGTCCGGGTGTGCCGCCACGTCTTCCGGCGTGCCGGTGACCAGCACGGTGCCGCCGCGATGGCCGCCTTCCGGACCCAGATCGACGATCCAGTCGGCGGTCTTGATCACGTCCAGGTTGTGCTCGATCACCACCACCGTGTTGCCCTCGTCGCGCAGCTTGTGCAGCACGCCGAGCAGGGCTTCGATGTCGTGGAAGTGCAGGCCGGTGGTCGGCTCGTCGAGGATGTACAAGGTGCGGCCGGTATCACGGCGCGACAATTCCTTGGACAGTTTGACGCGCTGCGCCTCACCGCCGGACAACGTGGTCGCGCTCTGGCCCAGCTTGATGTAACTCAAGCCCACGTCCATCAGCGTTTCCAGCTTGCGTGCGATCGACGGCACCGGCTCGAACAGGCGCAGCGCATCTTCCACCGTCATCTGCAGCACGTCGTTGATGTTGTAGCCCTTGTACAGGATCTCCAGCGTCTCGCGGTTGTAGCGCTTGCCGTGGCAGACATCGCAAGGCACATACACGTCCGGCAGGAAGTGCATCTCCACCTTGATCAGGCCATCGCCCTGGCAGGCTTCGCAGCGGCCGCCGCGTACATTGAAGCTGAAACGGCCCGGCGAATAACCGCGTGCACGCGCTTCGGGCACCTGTGCGTACAGCTCGCGCAGCGGCGTGAACAGGCCGGTATAGGTTGCCGGGTTGGAACGCGGGGTGCGGCCAATCGGCGACTGGTCGATGTCCACCACCTTGTCGAACAGGTCCAGCCCCTCCACGCTCTTGTACTTGGCGATGGGGTGAGAGGAGCCGTTGATCTCGTTGGCGGCCAGCGAGAACAAAGTGTCGTTGATCAGCGTCGATTTGCCCGAGCCCGACACGCCGGTCACGCAGGTCAGCAGGCCCGACGGAATGTCCAGGTCCACATTCTTCAGGTTGTTGCCGCTGGCGCCGCGCAGGCGCAGCGTCATCTTCGGATTGGGCTTGTGCCGACGTGCCGGAATCTCGATGCGGCGCTTGCCCGACAGG
The DNA here is from genome assembly GCF_001700965.1 of Stenotrophomonas nitritireducens. Lineage (NCBI taxonomy): Bacteria > Pseudomonadati > Pseudomonadota > Gammaproteobacteria > Lysobacterales > Lysobacteraceae > Stenotrophomonas > Stenotrophomonas nitritireducens. The sequence goes on along the minus strand of NZ_CP016756.1, from coordinate 866,890 downwards.
TACTGGCCGGTCAGCGAACGTGGTGCATCCAGCAGGTCCTGCAGCTGGCCCTGGCCGACGATTTCGCCGCCATGCACGCCAGCGCCCGGGCCGATATCGACCACGTAGTCGGCCAACCGGATTGCGTCTTCATCATGTTCGACCACGATCACCGTATTGCCGAGGTCGCGCAGGCGGGTGAGGGTGCCGAGCAGGCGCTCGTTGTCGCGCTGGTGCAGGCCGATGGACGGCTCGTCGAGCACGTACATCACGCCGACCAGGCCGGCGCCGATCTGCGAGGCCAGACGGATGCGCTGTGCTTCGCCGCCGGACAAGGTGTCGGCCTTGCGTTCCAGGGTGAGGTAATCCAGGCCGACGTCGACCAGGAAGCCGAGCCGCTCGCCGATTTCCTTGACGATCTTGGTGGCGATCTCGCCGCGCCAGCCGGGCAGGCTCAACTCGCTGAAGAAGCGCTTGGCCTCGTCGATCGGCAGCACCGCGATTTCCGGCAGCGGGCGGTCGGCGACGAATACATTGCGCGCTGCCTTGTTCAAGCGTGCGCCCTTGCACTCCGGGCACGGCCGCGAGCTGATGTACTTGGCCAACTCCTCACGCACGGCCGGCGATTCGGTCTCGCGGTAGCGGCGCTCAAGATTGGGAATGATGCCTTCGAAGCGGTGCTTGCGCTGGTTGCGGCCACCGGCTTCGGTGAAATAGGTGAAGGTGATCTGGTCTTCGCCGCTGCCGTACAGCACGGCCTGCTTGACGTTGTCCGGCAGCGATTGCCAGCTGGCATCCACGTCGAACTTGAAGTGCTTGGCCAGCGAGGCGATCAGCTGGAAATAATAGGCGTTGCGGCGGTCCCAACCGCGCACCGCGCCAGCGGCCAGCGACAGCTCCGGGTGCACGACTACGCGGTTCGGGTCGAAGAATTCGGCCACACCCAGGCCGTCGCAGCCCGGGCAGGCGCCGACCGGCGAGTTGAACGAGAACAGGCGCGGTTCCAGTTCCGGCAGCGCGTAGTCGCAGACCGGGCAGCTGTACTTGGAAGAGAACAGCTGCGGTGTGGTATCGGCCGCTTCCAGCGCCATCACCGTGGCCATGCCGTCGCCCAGCTTGAGCGCGGTTTCAAAGCTTTCGGCCAGGCGCTGCTTGATGTCCTCGCGCGGGCGGAAACGGTCGATCACCGCCTCGATGGTGTGCTTCTGGCGCAGGGTCAGCGCCGGCACTTCATCGATTTCGTACAGCTCGCCATCCACGCGGACACGCACGAAACCCTGCGCGCGCAGCTGGTCGAAGACCTGGGCGTGCTCGCCCTTGCGCTCACGGATGACCGGGGCCAGCAGCATGTAGCGCTGCTCCGGATCCAATGTGAGCACCTGGTCGACCATCTGGCTGACGGTCTGCGCTTCCAGCGGATAGCCGTGGTCCGGGCAGCGCGGGCTGCCGACGCGGGCGTAGAGCAGGCGCAGGTAGTCGTAGATCTCGGTGATGGTGCCCACGGTCGAACGCGGATTGTGCGAGGTGGACTTCTGCTCGATGGAGATCGCCGGCGACAGGCCTTCGATGTGATCCAGGTCGGGCTTTTCCATCACGCTCAGGAACTGCCGCGCATACGCCGACAGCGACTCGACATAGCGGCGCTGGCCTTCGGCATAGATGGTGTCGAACGCCAACGAGGACTTGCCCGAGCCGGACAGGCCGGTGATCACGATCAATTTGTCGCGGGGCAGGTCGAGGTCGATGTTCTTGAGGTTGTGCGTCCGCGCACCGCGGATGCGGATGAAATCCATCGCCATGGGAAATCCGATTTGGACCACTGCCGGCTTGGGGGCCGGTAGCAGGGGGTGTGGGGGCGTCGCTGACGGCAGTCAATCAGCCTAGCGACCTTGTCATTTGGGGGCAATTGCCAGTTTTGCCAGTGCTGTTTCCCGCCCATGTGGCCGATCCCGGGCGCGGGCCTGAACTGGCGTTCAGCCCCGGCGTATCAGGGCAGGGGGTGGGTTGACCCGAGCTTGGTCTGGCCGGTAAAATCCCGCTTCTGTCCGCCCTCGACGGCGGGCAAGGCGACCACAATAACTACAGAGGAAGTCTGGTCATGTATGCAGTTCTGGTAACAGGCGGTAAGCAGTACCGCGTCGTTCAGGGTGAAACCCTGCGCGTGGAAAAACTCGAAGTCGAAGCCGGCAGCGAGATCAAGTTTGACACCGTCCTGATGCTCGGCGATGCCGACGGCATCAAGCTGGGTGACGCGCTGAAGGGCGCTTCGGTGACCGCAAAGGTTGTGGCTCATGGCCGCGCCGACAAGGTCCGGATCATCAAGTTCCGTCGCCGCAAGCACCACATGAAGCGTCAGGGTCACCGTCAGTACTACACCGAAATCGAAATCACCGGCATTGCCGGCTAATTGCTAAGGAGCATCCGTCATGGCACATAAAAAGGGCGTAGGTTCCTCGCGCAACGGTCGCGATTCCAACCCGAAATACCTCGGCGTCAAGATCTTCGGTGGCCAGGCCATCGAAGCAGGCAACATCATCGTGCGTCAGCGCGGCACCCAGTTCCACCCGGGTACCGGCGTCGGCCTGGGCCGTGACCACACGCTGTTCGCGCTGGTCAATGGCAAGGTTGAGTTCACGGTGAAGGGCGCCAACAAGCGTCGTACCGTCAGCGTTGTCACGGAAGCTTAATTCCGTACGCGCAAGCCGCCCATACTCCGGTGTGGGCTGCTGACGAGAGCCCCGCTTCGGCGGGGTTTTTCGTTGGAACCCCGACATTCCGGGGTGCAGGGCCGATAATGGGCAGTACCTGCTTTTGCTATTCCCCCAATCCCCATTTCCTAATCCCGGCGTTAAATTCATGAAACTTGTAGACGAAGCGGAGATCGAAGTCATCGCTGGCAACGGCGGCAATGGCTGTATCGGCTTTCGCCGCGAGAAGTTCATTCCGCTCGGTGGTCCGGATGGTGGTGACGGCGGCAACGGCGGCAGTGTCTGGATCCGCGCCGACGAAAACCTGAACACCCTGGTCGACTTCCGCCATGACCGCATCTTCAAGGCGCAGCGTGGCGAGAACGGCATGGGTCGCCAGGCCTACGGCAAGGGCGGCGAAGACCTGATCATCACCGTGCCGGTTGGCACCGTGGTGATGAACGTCGATACCGATGAAGTCATTGGTGACATGACCACGCATGGCGACCGCCTGCTGGTGGCCAAGGGCGGCAAGGGCGGCCTGGGCAACATGCACTTCAAGAGCTCCACCAACCGCGCGCCGCGTCAGGCGCTGCCGGGTGAAGAGGGCGAAGAGCGTCTGCTCAAGCTGGAGCTGAAGCTGCTGGCCGACGTTGGCCTGCTGGGCTTCCCCAACGCGGGCAAGAGCACCTTGATCCGTGCGGTGTCGGCAGCCACGCCGAAGGTCGCTGATTACCCGTTCACCACCTTGTACCCGAACCTGGGTGTGGTGAAGGTCGAGAATTACCGCAGCTTCGTGATCGCCGACATTCCGGGCCTGATCGAGGGTGCCGCCGACGGTGCTGGCCTGGGTGCGCAGTTCCTGCGTCATCTGCAGCGCACCCGCCTGTTGTTGCACCTCGTCGACATCTCGCCGATGGAAGGTGGTGTCGAAGGTATTTCCCCGGTTGAGCAGGTGCGTGCAATCGAGCGCGAGCTGGGCAAGCACGATCCGGAGCTGCTGAAGAAGCCGCGTTGGCTGGTACTGAACAAGGCCGACCTGATGTTCGAGGACGAAGCCAAGCTGGCGGCGGAGCAGATCATCAAGGAGCTGGGCTGGACCGGCCCGTGGTATCTGGTGTCGGCGTTGGGTCGTGAAGGCACCTGGCCGATCATGAAGGACATCATGGCGTTCTTCGATCAGCAGAAGATCCTGGAAGCCGAAGAGCGCGTGACGCGCGGCGAGTAAGGTGTTTTACAGCTGACCAGCTGTTGCAAGAGGAAAACCCGGCCAAGGCCGGGTTTTCTGCTTTTGGGGTTTGGGTTTGGGTTTGGGTTTGGCTGTAGTTGTAGCTGTGGCTTTCGCTTTGGCTTTGGCTTTGGTTTGGGCTTGAAGCCCCTCTCCCGCCTGCGGGAGAGGGGTTGGGGTGAGGGCAAGCTTTTGCTTTGAAAGCCACAGCCCCCTCATCCGCCCTTCGGGCACCTTCTCCCGCAGGCGGGAGAAGGGAGGTGTTTTGCTTCCTCGGCATCGGCCCAAAGGCCAGAGCAGAGCCGAAGCCGAAGCCGAAGCCAAGGCCGAAGCCGAAGCCGAAGCCAAAGCCAAAGCCAGGGCTCAAAGCTCAAGACCGGAAGTCGTAAGTCGGAAGCCGTAAGTCGAAAGCCGGAGCACAAGTTGATGTCCAAGGCTGAGGCTTAAAGTCGCAAAGCCAAAGCCGCGTAGTCAAAGTCCAAGGCTGGGCTTTTGCTGCCCATGGATTGGGTGCGCATCGGGCGCCGCCCAGGGCCTCGTCGCGCGCGCAACCAGGTCGAAATGGGAGTGGCCCTGTTGCGAGGTATTGCTGTCCAGGCCTCGTCGTGTGCGCAACCAGGTTGCGACATTCGGAGCCAGTGGTTCTGCTGCGAGCTATCAGCCTGCAGGCGGAGGAGGGGCTCATATACCCCGATTTCCGCCCAACAAAAAACCCGACGCAAGGCCGGGTTTTTCATGCCGGGAGTCTTGCGACTCCAGGTTGTTGCGCGGATCAGGCAGCCTTGATGGCTTTGATGCGTGCAGTCAAACGGCTCTTGTGACGCGCAGCCTTGTTCTTGTGAATCAGGCCACGGGCGCTGAAACGGTCGAGGATCGGCTGGGCGACGGCAAAGGCTGCCTCGGCGCCAGCGGCGTCGTTGGCATCCAGAGCCTTGATCACCTTCTTGACGGCGGTGCGCAGCATCGAACGCTGAGCCGTGTTGCGCGCGTTGCGCACAACGGTCTGCTTGGCGCGCTTCTTGGCGGACTTGATATTGGCCACAGTGGTGGTTTCCTGAAAATCGATGTGGTGGGAACAGCAAGCATGCAAGTATGATGGCTGTCCGAATGAACGTCAAGTCAAGTTGTCAAGGGGGCCGTGGGTGAGTTCACCGCGCATGTTGCGGGGGCTGCTGTCGTTCAGCAGCATGACGATGATTTCCCGGGTTCTGGGCCTGGTTCGTGATCAGGTTATCACTACCACCTTCGGTAGCAACGCCGTCACCGATGCCTTCTGGGTAGCGTTCCGCGTGCCCAATTTCCTGCGCAGGCTGTTTGCCGAGGGCTCGTTCGCCACGGCCTTCGTGCCGGTCTTCACCGAGGTCAAGGAAACCCGCCCGCATACCGATCTGCGCGAGCTGATGTCGCGGGTTTCGGGCACTCTGGGCGGCGCGCTGCTGGTGGTCACCGCGTTGGCGTTGATCTTTACCCCGCAGCTGGCCTTCCTGTTCAGCAGCGGTGCGACGGATCCGGCCAAGCAGGGCCTGCTGATCGACCTGTTCCGGCTCACCTTCCCGTTTCTGCTGTTCGTCTCGTTGACCGCCCTGGCCGGCGGGGCGCTGAACAGTTTCCAGAAATTCGCGATGCCTGCGCTGACGCCGGTAATCCTGAATCTGTGCATGATCGCCGGCGCGCTGTGGCTGGCGCCACGGCTTGGCGGCACGCCGGAAAAGCAGATCCTGGCGCTGGGTTGGGCGGTGCTGGCAGCCGGTGCGCTGCAGCTATTGTTCCAGCTGCCTGGGCTGAAGGGCATCAATCTGCTGACCTTGCCGCGCTGGGGCTGGAATCACCCCGATGTGCGCAAGGTGCTGACCCTGATGGTGCCGACGCTGTTCGGTTCTTCGGTGGCACAGATCAACCTGCTGCTGGATACGGTGATTGCCGCGCATCTCACCGATGGTTCGCAGTCCTGGTTGTCATTGGCTGACCGCTTCCTGGAGCTGCCACTGGGGGTGTTTGGTGTCGCCTTGGGCACGGTGATCCTGCCGGCGCTGGCCCGGCATCATGTCAAGACCGACGGCGAGGGCTTCTCCAATGCCTTGGACTGGGGTCTGCGCATGACCCTGCTGATCGCGGTGCCGGCGATGCTGGCCCTGCTGTTGCTGGCCGAGCCGCTGATCGCCACGCTGTTCCAGTACAAGAAATTCACTGAATTCGACACCCAGATGACCGCGCTGGCGGTTTACGGACTGAGTTTCGGCCTGCCGGCCTTCGCCTTGCTCAAGGTGGTGCTGCCCGCGTTCTATTCGCGCCAGGACACCAAAACCCCGGTTCGCGCGGGCCTGGTCGCGCTGGTCGCCAACATGGTCTTCAACTTCATCCTGCTGGCCGTGGTGTTCCACTTCATGGTGCCGCCGGAGCTGAAGGCGCAGGGCGTGATGGCGGCGCTGGGCAAGCAGCCGGGCCTGCATCTGGCGCTGGGGATTGCCAGTGCGCTGTCCAGCTACCTGAACCTGATCCTGCTCTGGCACTGGTTGGGCAAGACCGGCGTCTACCAGCGCCGGCCGGGCTGGGGCGGCTATCTGCTGCGGCTGCTGGTGGCCTGCTCGGTGATGGTGGCGGTGCTGCTGGGCCTGCTGCATTGGTTGCCCGCGTTCACCCCGATGGACAAATGGCAGCGCGCCAGCGCCCTGGCCGTGCTGGTCGGCAGTGGCGGCGCGGCCTATCTGCTGGCGATGATTGCGATGGGCTTCCGTCCACGTGACCTGCGCGGGCATTGAGGCGCCCGTTATACTTCAGGGCTACACACGACAGAACCGGCCCGTATGGGCCGGATCCGGATGGAATGAGCAGGCTTTTTAGAGACGTCGAAGGCGGGGTGTTGTTCCCGCAGGGAAGCGTGGTCTGCATTGGTGCCTTCGATGGCCTGCACCTGGGCCATCGGGCGCTGGTGCGCCACGCGGTCGCCCGTGCCCGCGCCCTGGGTGTGCCGGCTGTGGCGCTGGGCTTTGAGCCCTTGCCGCGCGAGTTCTTCGCCAAGGACAACCCGCCGCCGCGACTGATGCTGGCCCGTGACAAGGTTGCCACGCTGCGCGAGCTCGGCGTCGACAGCGTTGGCCTGTTGCGCTTTGACGCCAAGATGGTGGCGATCACCGCTGAGGATTTCGTGCGCGACATGCTGGTACGCCGGCTCGGTGCGCGTGAAGTCTGGATCGGCCCCAAGTTCCATTTCGGCAACCGCCGCGGCGGCGATATCGCCTTGCTGCAGGCCATGGGCGCCGAGCTGGGCTTTGTTGCCGGTGAGATCGAGCCGGTTCACCTGAACGGCGAGCGCATTTCCAGCACCCGTATCCGCGAGCTGATTGTCGCTGGCGAGTTCGCCCATGCCGGCGAGTTGCTGGGCCGCCCGTATTCGATTGGTGGCCGCGTCGTGCGCGGGCGCCAGCTCGGCCGCACCCTGGGCTTCCCCACCGCCAACTTGCGTTTCCCGAAAACACCCGCACTTTCTGGTATCTACGCTACCTGGGTACACGGTGTGTTCGAGCAGCCGTGGCCGTCGGTGTCGAGCTTCGGCACCCGCCCAACGGTTGAGGGCGTGGAGCCGCTGCTGGAGGCGCACCTGTTCGACTTCAGTGGCGATCTGTACGGCCGCCATATCGAAGTGGAATTCGTCGCCAAGCTGCGGGATGAAGAAAAGTTCAACGATCTGCCGGCGCTGACCGAGCAGATGCACCGCGACGCAGAGCAAGCGCGTCGCATCCTTTCCGAACACAGATTGCGAGCTACCGCGTGAGCCAGGATTACAAAGCCACCCTCCATCTGCCCGCAACGGAATTCCCGATGCGCGGCGACCTGCCCAAGCGTGAGCCGGGCATCCTGGCACGTTGGGAAGAGCAGGGCATTTACGCGCAGCTTCGTGAAAACGCGAAAGGCCGCCCGCTGTTCGTACTGCACGATGGCCCGCCGTATGCCAACGGCCAGATCCACCTGGGTCACGCGGTCAACAAGATCCTCAAGGACATCATCGTCAAGTCGCGTTATATCGACGGCTTCGATGCGCCCTACGTGCCGGGCTGGGACTGCCATGGCCTGCCGATCGAAATCGCGGTCGAGAAGAAGTGGGGCAAGGTTGGCGTCAAGCTCGATGCCGAGCAGTTCCGGCAGAAGTGCCGCGAGTACGCCGAAGAGCAGATCAACTTGCAGCGCGCTGATTTCAAGCGCCTGGGTGTGATCGGCGATTGGGAGAACCCGTACAAGACGCTGAGCTTCGACTTCGAGGCCAATGAAATCCGTGCGCTGGCCAAGATCGTCGCCAACGGCCACCTGGTGCGTGGCGCCAAGCCGGTGCATTGGTGCTTCGACTGCGGCTCGGCGCTGGCCGAGGCCGAGATCGAATACCAGGACAAGACCTCGCCGGCCATCGACGTGGCCTATGCCGCGCGTGACTCCAAGGCGCTGGCGGCCAGCTTCGGTGTCGAGCTGCCGGCCGGTGTGGAAGTGGCCGTGCCGATCTGGACCACCACGCCGTGGACGCTGCCGGCTTCGCTGGCGGTGTCGCTGGGTGCGGAAATCGATTACGCACTGGTGGAAGGGCCGGCCCACAACGGCCAGCCGCGTTGGCTGGTACTGGCCTCGGCGCTGGCCGAGCGCGCGCTGGGCCGCTATGGCGTGGCCGAAGTGGTCGTGCACGGCCATGCCAAGGGTTCGGCGCTGGAGAACCAGCTGCTCGCCCACCCGTTCTATGCCAACCGCGACATCCCGCTGCTCAATGGCGAGCACGTCTCCGATACCGACGGTACCGGTGCGGTGCACACCGCGCCGGGCCACGGCCAGGAAGACTTCGCGGTCAGCCAGCAGTACGGGCTGATGGACAAGTACAACGCCGGCCAGATCAATCCGATCGATGGCCGTGGCGTGTACCTGTCGTCGACGCCGCCGGCCGGTACGGTCGAGCTGGCCGGTCAGCACCTGTGGAAAGCACAGCCGCTGATCGTCGAGGTGCTGCGTGAAAGCGGCGCGCTGCTGGCCTTCTTCGAAATCCAGCACAGCTACCCGCATTGCTGGCGGCACAAGACGCCGGTGGTGTTCCGCGCCACCCCGCAGTGGTTCATCTCGATGGACAAGGCCAATCTGCGCAACGACGCGATGGCAGCCATCGACAACGTGGGCTGGTTCCCGAGCTGGGGCAAGGCGCGCATCAACAGCATGGTCGACGGCCGCCCGGACTGGTGCATCAGCCGCCAGCGCACCTGGGGCGTGCCGATCGCATTGTTCACCCATCGCGAAACCGGTGAGCCGCACCCGCGCAGCGTCGAGCTGATGCGGCAGGTGGCCGACCGCGTGGAGCAGGGTGGAATCGACGTCTGGTATTCGCTGGACGCCACCGAGCTGCTCGGCGATGAAGCCGCGCAGTACGAGAAGGTCACCGACATCCTCGATGTCTGGTTCGACTCCGGCGTCACCCACGAAGGCGTGCTGCTCGCACGTGGCTTCGGCAAGCCGGCCGATCTGTACCTGGAAGGTTCGGACCAGCACCGCGGCTGGTTCCAGTCCTCGCTGCTGACCGGTGTGGCCATCGACAAGCATGCGCCGTACAAGCAGTGCCTGACCCACGGCTTCACCGTGGACGAGCACGGCCGCAAGATGTCCAAGTCGCTGGGCAACGGCATCGAGCCGCAGGAAATCATGCGCACCCTGGGCGCGGACATCCTGCGCCTGTGGATTGCCTCGGCCGACTACAGCAACGAGATGTCGCTGTCGCAGGAAATCCTCAAGCGCAACGCCGACGCCTATCGTCGTCTGCGTAATACCGCGCGCTTCCTGCTCGGCAACCTGGACGGTTTCGACCCGGTCCAGCATGTAGTGCCGCTGGCGGACATGGTCGCCCTGGACCGCTGGATCGTGCATCGCGCGTTCGAGCTGCAGGAGAAGATCAAGGCGGCCTACGCCAACTACAACATGGCCGAGATCGTGCAGCTGCTGCTGAACTTCTGCAGCGTCGACCTGGGCTCGTTGTACCTGGACGTGACCAAGGACCGCCTGTACACGATGCAGGAAGATTCGCGCGGCCGTCGTTCGGCGCAGACGGCGATGTTCCATATCGCCGAGGCGTTCGTGCGCTGGGTGGCACCGATCCTGACCTTCACCGCCGAAGAGCTGTGGGGCTACCTGCCGGGCAAGCGTGCCGAGAACGTGCTGTTCACCACCTGGTACGACGGCCTAGCGCCGTTGCCGGCCGACGCACAGCTCAACGCCGCTGATTTCGACCAGCTGTTGGCACTGCGCGAGCAGGTCTCCAAGGTGCTGGAGCCGATGCGTGCCAATGGCGCCATCGGTGCCGCGCTGGAAGCGGAGATCACCGTTGCCGCCAATGAAGAACAGGCCGCGCGTTGGCAGCCGCTGGCCGAGGAACTGCGCTTCCTGTTCATCAGTGGCGACGTCAGCGTGCGCCCGGCAACCACCGACGAGGTGTTTGTCAGCGCGCAGCCAACCGACAAGGCCAAGTGCGTGCGTTGCTGGCATTACCGCGCCGATGTCGGCTCGGTGGCGGCGCATCCGGAGCTGTGCGGGCGCTGTGCCAGCAATATCGATGGCGCCGGTGAAGACCGTCGCTGGTTCTAAGGGCCAGAAACCAGTGAGGAGGAACGAGGAACGAGTTGGGGTAACCATCGTTCCCGTTTCTTCATTGATGAACTTTCAAGGGTGTTTGCATGCAGTCCAAAACAGTTAAACCCAATGCGTTGATCTACCTGCTGGTATCCGTGGCTGTGATCGGCCTGGACCAGTGGAGCAAGGCCTGGGTGCTGTCCAGCCTGCCTGAATTCACCCCGGTGCCGGTGATCGACGGTTTCTGGAACTGGTACCGCACCTACAACACCGGCGCTGCATTCAGCTTCCTCAGCGATGCCGGCGGCTGGCAGCTGTGGTTCTTCACCTTGCTGGCGGTGGCGATCAGTGGCCTGATGGCGTTCTGGCTGTCGCGCACGCCGCGTGCGAACTGGCGCAGTGCGCTGCCGTACGCGCTGGTGATCGGCGGTGCCATCGGCAACGTCATCGATCGCCAGATCCACGGTCATGTCGTCGACTTCATCCAGTGGTATGTCGGTGATCACTACTGGCCTTCGTTCAATATCGCCGATTCGGCGATCGTGCTCGGCGCCATCGGTATCGCCCTGATGGGCCTGCTTGATGGCAAGGCCGAGAAGAAAGCCGGATGATGCCGGCACCTGTTCCCGCATTTGCGACCGTCAGTGGTCGGAGTCGTTGAAGATGGATGTACTGCTCGCCAATCCCCGTGGTTTCTGTGCCGGCGTCGACCGTGCCATCGAGATCGTCAAACGCGCCATCGAAACCCTGGGCGCGCCGATCTATGTGCGCCATGAAGTGGTGCACAACCGCTTCGTGGTTGATGACCTGAAGGCCCGCGGCGCCATCTTCGTCGAAGAACTCGACGAAGTGCCGGACGGCAATACCGTCATCTTCAGCGCACATGGCGTTTCGCAGGCGGTGCGCCTGGAAGCCGACCGCCGTGGCCTGAAAGTGTTCGACGCCACCTGCCCGTTGGTGACCAAGGTGCATCTGGAAGTGGCGCGCCACTGCCGTGCCGGCCGCGATGTGGTGCTGATCGGCCACGAGGGACACCCGGAAGTGGAAGGCACCATGGGCCAGTGGAACCGGGAGAAGGGCAAGGGCCATATCTATCTGGTGGAAAGCGTGGAAGACGTGGCGGCGCTGCAGGTTTCGCAGCCGGAAAACTTCGCCTACACCACCCAGACCACCTTGTCGGTGGACGACACGCGCGCGGTGATCGAAGCGCTGCGCCTGCACTTCCCCAAGATCCAGGGGCCGAAGAACGACGACATCTGCTATGCCACGCAGAACCGCCAGGATGCGGTACGCGACCTGGCCACGCAGTGCGATCTTGTGCTGGTGGTGGGCTCGCCGAACAGCTCCAATTCCAACCGGCTCAGCGAGCTTGCACGCCGTGAAGGCGTGGAGTCATACCTGATCGATGGTGCGCAGGAGATCGACCCGCAATGGGTGGTCGGCAAGAAGCACATCGGCCTGACCGCAGGTGCCTCGGCACCGCAGGTGCTGGTGGATGGGGTAATCGCACGCCTGCGGGAACTCGGTGCCGGCGACGTGCGCGAAACCGGCGGCGAGCCGGAGTCGATGGTGTTCGCGCTGCCCAAGGAGCTGCGCCTGCGGCTTGTCGACTGATCGCCGCCGCGCGGTTGCAACTCCCTGAAGCCGGCCCACAAGGCCGGCTTCATTGGTTCATGGCGGAGTCCACCGGGCCGAGTTGCGGGCCCAGGTTGGCAACGATGAAATCGATGAACACGCGCACACGGGGTATCTGTGCGGACAGTGGCGGCCACACCAGGAAGGCGCTGCGGGTGGCGGGTGCATACGCTTTCAATATCTCCAGCAGGCGGCCATCGGCGAGCTCATCGCGTACCAGATACTCCGGCACCTGCACGATCCCCAGGCCTGCCAATGCCGCGCTGGCGAGCGCTTCGACATCATTCAAGGCTTTGTTGGGGCAGGCGGGCTTGGGAATCAGCTTGTCCTGGTAGCGCCACGGCTCCAATCGTTCGTTGCCCGGATGCCGGTAATACAGGCAGTGATGGTCGGCCAGTTCGTCAGGTGAGGCCGGTGTGCCGTGCTCACTGAAATACGCTGGTGCGCCGCAGGTGACCAAGGTATACGAGCCAAGTCGCCTCGCCTGCAGGCTGGAGTCCTCCAGCTCGCCTGCCCACAGCCCCAGATCGAACGCTTCTTCAACCAGATCAAGGCGCGCGGCGTCCAGGCTGACGTTGACGATCACCTCGGGGTAGCGCACGTGGAAATCGTGCATCAGCGGCAGCAGGAACCTGCGGCCGAGAACCGGCGCAGCACTGATCCTCAGCCGCCCACGCGGGCTGTGCTGGCGCATGCTCAGTTCGCGCTCTGCTTCCTGCAGATCCTTCAGCACCTTGTTGGTGTAGTGGTAAAGCACTTCGCCTTCGCTGGTAAGGGCCAGGGAGCGCGTGGTGCGATTGAGCAGCCGCGTACTCAGGCGGAGCTCCAGGCGTTCGACCGCCTTGCCGACGGCCGATGCGGACAGGCCCAGGTGCCTGCCTGCGGCAGAGAAGCTGCCGGCCTGTACGGCGGCGGCGAACGCGACCAGGCCGTTCAATGATTCGAGTGATGAGAGAACTGACGACATTTTTTCCTGACTGTCATGAAGCTTGCGTGGATTCCATCGCCGCCGGCAGAAGCCGACGATGACTGTCATGGCTCCCTTGGGCTGATGTGATCGCTGACGGCGGCAACGTGTTTGGAAGTTCTGATACAGGAGCGGCTCGAGATGGCTACCCAGCAAAAATACGCGGGTACAGGCACACAAGTGCACAGTGACAGTGAGCCGTCCTTGCTGGGTGACGAGGCATCGGCCTACGACGTGGTGATCGTGGGCGGTGGTTCGGCCGGTGCGGTGATGGCGAGCCGGCTCAGCGAGGAGCCGTTCCGGCGGGTGCTGCTGATCGAGGCCGGGCCGACTTACGCACCGGCCGCCTATCCGGATGCGGTACGCCTGCAGCACATCATTGGCGGCGACGCGGCGCACGACTGGGGCTATGTCTCCGAGCCCACGCGCTACGGGACGCAGATTCCAGTGCCGCGTGGCAAGGTGCTGGGCGGGTGTTCGGCGGTCAATGCCGGGGTGGCGATGCGTGCGCCAGCCGGTGATTTCGAGCGCTGGAGCGCTGCGGGACTGGAGCACTGGACGGCACAGGACGTGCTGCCGTCCTTCCAGCGCAGCGAGCGCACCGTGCACGGTGACGACGCAGTGCATGGCCGTAGCGGACCCTGGCCGATCCACTACCTGCAGGACGACGAAGTGTCCGACATGCAGCGTGCGTTCGTCGCTTCGGCGATGCAGGCCGGCTTCGCAAATGTCACCGATTTCAACAGCGCCCAGCCGTTCGGGGTAGGCCCTTATCCGATGAACAACCGGATGGGGCAGCGCCTCAATACCGGCATGACTTATCTGTCGCTGGACGTGCGCCAGCGGCCGAATCTATGCATACGCAGCCAGACACTGGTGGACCGCGTGGCGTGTGAGAACGGCGCAGCGGTGTCGGTGGTGCTGGCCGATGGTCAACGCATCACCGGCAGCAACATCGTGTTGTGCGCCGGCACCTATGGCACCGCCGCCATCCTGTTGCGCTCGGGCATTGGCCCGGCGGCGGAGTTGCAGGCGCTGGGAGTGGAGGTGGTGGCCGATCTCCCGGTAGGCAGGCGCTTGCAGGAGCATCCGTTCTTCTACACCACCTGGGCCGCGCGCCCGGACCGGCTCGGCCTGCCGGTGCCGCCGGTGGGTGCCATCCTGTGGACGCAATCGTCCAAGGCAGCGGCGGATGTGGGCGACCTGCACGTCTCGGCAGTGCATTACGGTGACCAGCAAACCTCCCCTACCGGCGCCATCTTCATGCTTGCCCTGGCGCTGACACGGCCGCGCTCGCTGGGAACGGTGACGCTGCGCTCGCGCGACCCTGCGGCAGCGCCGGTGATCGCGCTCAACCTGCTGAGCGAAGCGCAGGACAGGCAATTGATGGTGGAGGGCATCGAGCTGATCCGCCGTATTGCGCGGACCGGCCCGTTGGCCGCCCTGATTGCCGAAGAAATGGTGCCGGGCGCGTTCATCACCACTAGCGATGCACTGGAAGCAGCGTTGCCGATGGCGCTGGATATCTACCACCACCCAAGCTCGACGGCACCGATGGGTGGCGCCAACGATGTGCATGCGGTCACCGATTACCAGGGACGGGTGCGTGGCATTGATCGACTGCGTGTGGCCGATGCATCGCTGTTCCCGGACGTGCCCTGCGTGGCCACCAATCCGACCGTGATCATGGTTGCCGAGCGCATCAGCCAGTGGATGCGGGATGTGGACCGGTGAGGAAGCATGAGCTGCTGTACGCACGCATCAGGAAAACCGCGATGGTGTGGCTGTCGGTGTACCCAACCGTGCTGCTGGTGCTGAAGCTGTTGAGCACCTACGGCCCCGGTTTCAGCCATTGGCCACTGCCGCTACGGGCATTGGGATCAACCATGATCGTGGTGCCGATCGTGGTCAACATCAGCGCACCGCTGCTTGAGGCGGTGGTGGCCAAGATAATGCGCCACTGGTTGCATTACCGACGCTCGCGCGCACGCCCTCAATGACCACACCCCTGGAGGTTCCATGAGCGGGGCAACTCACCCACCTGGCCAATTGCGCCGCGCAGCCAATTGGATCAACGGCATTCCGCGCTTTGACGGCGTGCTCAGGGAATCGATAGACCCGGCCACCTACCAGGTGATCGGCAGCTATCCGGACAACGGCCGTGCGGCAGCGATGGCGGCGGTGACCGCCGCCTCACAGGCCTTCCAGCACAGCCTGTGGGCGCATGATCACGAACTGCGCGCACGCGTGCTGGAAGAAATGGCGCAGGCATTTGAACGCAACCGCGGTCGGTTGATGGAGATTCTGTCGTTGGAGAACGGCAAGGTAGCGGCAGAAGCGGCGTTCGAACTGGACATGGTGCCAAGCAAGCTGCGCTATTCGGCGGCGACGGCGCTGCTGGAAACGGGCCGCGCATTGCGGCCCAAGCCTGGCCGGGTGTCGATGATATTGCGCCAGCCCATGGGTGTGGCAGCGGTGATTGCGCCGTGGAATTCACCGGTAGTGCTCACCATCCGTTCGCTTGCGCCGGCGTTGGCGGCTGGCTGCACCACGGTGATCAAACTGCCGGCGCAGGTGGCCCAGACCGCCAGCCTGATGGCCAGGATCATGGGCGAGGCGACGTCCTTGCCGCGCGGGGTAATCAATCTATTCTTTGAAAGCGGGCCCGAGGGTTCCAGCTATCTGGTGGATACGCCGGATGTGCCGGTGGTGAGCTTTACCGGCTCCACGCGCACCGGGCGTGCAATCAGCAGCACCGGTGCCAGGCATCTCAAACGCTTTGGCATGGAGCTGGGGGGCAAGACGCCGATGATCCTGTTCGAAGACGCGGACCTGCAGCAGGCGCTGCCCATGCTCGAAAAGGCGCTGACGGTGTTCAGTGGACAGTTCTGCATGACCGGCTCGCGCCTGCTGGTGCACGACGCCATCTACGACGCGGTGCGTGATGGCATGGCAGCACGGCTGCGCGCGGTCAGAGTGGGTCCTGCGGCCGACCCCGGCAGCGACATGGGGCCGTTGATTGATCGCGCCAACGTCGAGCGGGTGGATGCGGTGGTGGAAAACGCCATCGGCGCCGGCGCGGCGGTGGTGGAACGCGGTGGCCCCATCACCAGCGGGCCGCTACGCAAGGGCGCGTTCTTCCGGCCGGCCCTGCTGGAGGTGTTCGACAACGCCTTGGACATCATCCAGCAGGAAACCTTCGGCCCGGTGCTCACCCTGCAACGCTTCAGTGATGAAGCGCAGGCGGTGCGGCTGGCCAACGACAACGAATACGGCCTGGCTGCCAGCGTGTGGACGCGCGATGTCGACCGCGCATTGCGCGTGGCCGAAGCGCTTGATGCCGGCTCGGTCTGGATCAACGACTGGGCGCGGGTGTTCGACGGCACGGAGGAGGGCGGCTTCAAACAGTCCGGATTGGGGCGGCTCAATGGATTGGCGGCCCTGGAAGATTTTCTCGAATACAAACACATCGCGCTGCACCCCGGCGTGGGCGAGCGTTGATCAATACTGTACGTCCGCGAGCTGCTGTTTGCTGCCACGGCGTTATGGCGGGAGGACACGGCGATGGCGACAGACATGTCCCAGGCCCTGGTCGGCGCTTTGCAGACCGGTGCGAAGATTGCTGGCGGCGGCAGGGTCAACCATGCGCGCGGGCTGCTGGTGGAAGGGCACTTCCGTGCCACTTCCACCGCGCCGCAGTTCTGCATGGCGGCGGTATTTGGTGGCGAGGACGTGCGCGTACTGGCGCGCTTTTCAAATTCCAGCGGCAACCCGCACATCGACCAGCGCAGCCCCGCAGCGGAACCGCGCGGGCTGGCCCTGCGGATCGGCAACAAGGCGGCGATGGTGCTAGTGGGGCATTCGCTGCAAGGCTTTCCGGCGAGCGAGCCGGAAGCGTTTCTCGCATTCTTGAATGCAGCCAATCAACGCGAACGCTCACCCACGCTGTGGGCCGCGCACCTGGCCGGCAACCCGGCCGCAGCCCGCTTCGAGGCCTTGCGCGCGGCCGCGGTCAGCAGCAGTTTCAGTGCCTTGGACTACCACATGCTGCACGCCTACCGGCTGATCGCGCCGGACGGGCATGCGCGCATAGGCCGGCTCAGTGTGCACCCGACACGGCCTTACGTGGCCCGCGCGGCGCCGGAGGGCGCGGACTACCTGGACAGGCGCATGCGCGGCGAACTCGCCAAGGGCCACGTGGTGTTCGTATTGCTGTTCACCCCGGTGCCGGAAGGCGAGGACTCGACCGACATCACCCGCGCCTGGGACCCGGCCTCGCCATCCTTCGCGCTCGGCCATATCTGGCTGGAGCGCCTGCTGCCGCACCAGTCCAGCCAGCGCAAACTGGCCTTCGACCCGGCCTTGCTGCCGGCGGGGATAGGCTTTGCGGGTGACCCGATGCTGCATGCGCGGTTGCGGGCGTATCGGCTTGCGGCGGCGCGCCGGTTGGGGTTGTAGGTGGGGCGGGGCGGTTTGCGCCACACCACGCTCGCTCGCCACTACCGCGCGGGTTGCTGGCCCAGCTCCGCTCCGCAGGGGGGCGTGAACGCCGTCTGGGGCCCGCGCGCGTCTCATGTGAACGGGCGATTGACCGGAGGGGGCCGCTTTGCCTACAATTCGCGCCTTCGCCGGAATAGCTCAGTTGGTAGAGCGGCGCATTCGTAATGCGTAGGTCGTAGGTTCGATTCCTATTTCCGGCACCAAGATCAGGCCCGCCTTGCGCGGGCCTTTTCTTTGCGTGGCCTCCGGCTGCTACGGATCTACTCCTATAAAGGTGGCTCTTCCGCGTATGCCGGCTCGGCAATGAACGCGATGAACGTCCTGGGTTGGAGAGACGGGCGCACCCTTGGTTGCCGCCAGCCGATGTCGTCGCGTTGCCGGCGTGGCCGATCCAGGCTGCTGAACGTTTCAGTCAATGGATGAAGCGTGAAGGGGCGACGCGGTTTACCGGCGTCGAGGGCGTGAAAACCCGGATATCCCATGGTTCGTGGCCCGGGCAAGCAGCGCTGTCGGGTGTTGTAGCTGGCTTGCCAGCGGAGAATGGCAGCAACAGCGCGGGTTCTTGGTCGAAGGCTGACGCGCTTCCCGGGTGCGCTGCGCTTACCCGGGTTACCGGGGCTGAATGCGTTGTCGTTGTCAAAGAGTGGTATTCAGCAAAGTCGCATCGAAGATGTCGCCGCGCGCTGCAGGCGCGCGCAGGTGCGACAACGTGTCGCATGCCGATGACGGCTTTTACTGCGCGAAATCATTGTCAATACCTTTCTTAAGTAGTGCGTGAAGGCCTAAAATTACTGCGCTGAAATCTGACAACCCCCCACATGTCTCCCCGGCGGGCAATCCCCGGGCGCTTGTTTGCGTTCGCATGTAGCGGCTTGCCAGGTACGGCTCTCCCTCGCAATTGGATCGACCGATGATTCCGTTGAAAACTCTTGGACGCTTTTTGCGTCCGGGCCTCATTGTCGCTATGGCCGTCATGATGACGGGCTGCGACTGGGCCTTGTTTGACCCCAAGGGCCAGATCGCCCGGGACGAACTCACGCTGCTGATCACCTGTACGGTGCTGATGCTGCTGGTGGTCATTCCGGTGATCGTGCTGACGCTGGTGTTCGCGTGGAAATACCGCGCATCCAACACCAAGGCCCGTTACGAGCCCAACTGGTCTCACTCCACCGCCATCGAAGTGGTGGTCTGGTCGATCCCGTGCATGATCATCCTGGTCCTGGCCGTGCTGACCTGGCGTTCTTCGCACGCGCTGGATCCGTACAAGCCGCTGGAGTCCGATACCAAGCCGGTGGTGATCGAAGCGATCTCGCTGGACTGGAAGTGGCTGTTCGTCTACCCGGAAGAGAACATCGCCGTGGTCAACGAGCTGACCTTCCCGGTCGACGCTCCGCTGAACTTCAAGATCACCGCCGATACGGTGATGAACGCGTTCTTCATTCCGCATCTGGGCAGCATGATCTACTCGATGGCCGGCATGGAGACCAAGCTGCATCTGGTTGCCAACGAAGCGGGCAGCTATGAAGGCCTGTCCTCGCATTACAGCGGCGCCGGCTTCAGCAAGATGCATTTCACCGCGCATGCGGTGAGCAACGAGGAATACCAGGCCTGGTTGGCCAAGGTCCGTGGCGACGCCAAGGTGCTGGACCAGAAGTCCTTCGCCGAACTGGGCGCCGAGAAGAACCACGACTGGTACCCGGTGACCTATTACGGCAGCACTGAAAAGGGCCTGTTCGACACCATCATTGCCAAGCACGCCGGTGAGAACCACCACTTCGGCATGAAGCACGATGGCAAGAAGATGTCGCACGAGGGCGCAGGCCACGAGGCGATGCAGGCTGAAGCCTTGGACCATGCTGCCATGGGCCATGACGCAATGGACCACGCGGCGATGAGCCACGCTGCTCCTGCCGCCGCTGCTCCTGCTGCCGCCGAGGCTGACGGCCACGCCGGTCACAATGCCAACGAGCCCGCCGAAGCCGCACATGCCGGCCACGGCACCTCGGGAGAATGACGATGCTTGGAAAACTCTCTCTTGATTCACTGCCGCACGATCCCATCGTGCTCTCCACCCTCATCGGCGCGATGCTGGGCGGCCTGGCTGTTGTAGCCGCGGTCACCAAGTTCAAGCTGTGGGGCTACCTGTGGAAGGAGTGGTTCACCTCGGTGGACCACAAGAAGATCGGCGCGATGTACCTGATCGTGGCGTTCGTGATGCTGCTGCGCGGCTTCTCCGACGCGATCATGATGCGTGCCCAGCAGGCGGTTGCCGCCGGCGGCGCCGAAGGCTATCTGCCGCCCCACCACTACGACCAGATCTTCACCGCCCACGGCGTGATCATGATCTTCTTCGTGGCCATGCCGCTGATCACCGGTTTGATGAACCTGGTGGTGCCGCTGCAGATTGGTGCGCGCGACGTTGCCTTCCCGTTCCTGAACTCGCTGAGCTTCTGGCTGTTCGTCGCAGGCTGCGGCCTGATGATGATCTCGCTGTGGATCGGTGAGTTCGCCGCGACCGGTTGGCTGGCGTTCCCGCCCTTGTCGGGG
Organism: Stenotrophomonas nitritireducens; assembly: GCF_001700965.1. Lineage (NCBI taxonomy): Bacteria > Pseudomonadati > Pseudomonadota > Gammaproteobacteria > Lysobacterales > Lysobacteraceae > Stenotrophomonas > Stenotrophomonas nitritireducens. The sequence continues at coordinate 846,762 of NZ_CP016756.1, read as the reverse complement.
TTGGAATACAGTCCAAGCGTAGGTATGGATTACTACATCTGGGCGCTGCAGGTCTCCGGCCTGGGTACCACACTGAGCGGTATCAACTTCTTCATCACCATCCTCAAGATGCGTAGCCCGGGCATGAAGCTGATGCACATGCCGGTGTTCAGCTGGACCGCCCTGGTCACCAACCTGCTGATCATCGCTGCGTTCCCGGTGCTGACCATCACCCTGGTGCTGCTGACCCTGGATCGTTACCTGGGTACGCACTTCTTCACCAACGATGGTGGCGGCAACGCCATGCTGTACATCAACCTGATCTGGATCTGGGGTCACCCGGAGGTCTACATCCTGGTGCTGCCGGCATTTGGTGTGTTCTCTGAAGTGATCGCCACGTTCTCGCGCAAGACCCTGTTCGGTTACAAGGGCATGGTCTACGCCACCTGTGCGATCGGTGTGCTGTCGTTCCTGGTGTGGTTGCACCACTTCTTCACCATGGGCTCGGGTGCCAACGTCAATGCCTTCTTCGGCATCACGACGATGATCATCTCGATCCCGACCGGCGTGAAGATCTTCAACTGGCTGTTCACGATGTACCGCGGCCGCGTGCACTTCACCTCGCCGGTGTTGTGGACCATCGGCTTCATGGTCACCTTCACCATCGGCGGCATGACCGGCGTGATGTTGGCGATCCCGGCCATCGACTTCGTGCTGCACAACTCGCTGTTCCTGATTGCCCACTTCCACAACGTCATCATCGGCGGCGTGGTGTTCGGCATGTTTGCCGGTATCACTTACTGGTGGCCGAAGATGTTCGGCTTCACCTTGAATGAAACCTGGGGCAAGCGTGCGTTCTGGGGCTGGTTCATCGGCTTCTACGTGGCCTTCATGCCGCTGTACGCACTGGGCTTCATGGGTGCTACGCGTCGCATGCAGAGCTACCCGAACATGGACTACCAGCCGTTCTTCATCGTTGCCGCCATTGGTGCTGCGATCATCGCCGTGGGCATCCTGTGCCAGGTGATCCAGATCGCCGTGTCCATCCGCGACCGCAAGAAGAATGTCGACCTCACCGGCGATCCGTGGGATGCCCGTACCCTGGAGTGGGAGACCGCTTCCCCGGTGCAGTTCTACAACTTCGCCACCCTGCCCAAGGGTGAGGAGCTGGACGAATTCTGGCACCGCAAGCAGCGCGGCGAAGCCTGGCAGAAGCCGGCCAAGTACAGCGACATCCACATGCCGAAGAACACTGGCACCGGCGTTGTCATCGGCGCGTTCAGCCTGGTGCTGGGTTTTGCGATGGTCTGGCACATCTGGTTGCTGGCCATCATCGGCCTGGTCGGCATGATCGCCACCTTCATCTACCGTACCTTCGACAAGGACGTGGATTACTGGGTGCCGGCTGCCGAAGTGGAACGTATCGAGAACGAGCACCGTAAGCACCTGGAAGCTCAGGGCTTGGTGAAGACCGAGGTGAAGGCATGAGCACGAACGCCCACACGATGACCCACGGTACCGCCGCTCACGCGGCGGGCCATGGCGATGATCATCACGAGCATCACGACACCAGCGAGAACACCGTCTTCGGTTTCTGGGTGTACCTGATGAGCGATCTGCTCATCTTCGCCACCCTGTTCGTGACCTACGTTGTGTTGTCTGGTGGTACCAATGGCGGCCCGGGTCCGAAGGACCTGTTCGAACTGCCGTTCGTGGCATGGGAAACCGCGTTGCTGCTGGTGTCCTCGCTGACCTTCGGCCTGGGCATGATCGCCATGCACCAGTCCAGGAAGGGCCTGATGTTCTTCTGGCTGGCCATCACCTGGCTGCTGGGTGCCGGCTTCATGGGCATGGAAATCTGGGAGTTCAACCACCTGATCCACAACGGCAACGGTCCGGACAAGAGTGCCTTCCTGTCGGCGTTCTTCGCCCTGGTCGGTACCCACGGCCTGCACGTGACCGCCGGCTTGCTGTGGTTGGCGGTGATGTTCATCCAGCTCAAGCAGGATGGCCTGACCCAGCGCAACAAGACCCGCATGGCGTGCCTGAGCCTGTTCTGGCACTTCCTGGATCTGGTCTGGATTGGCGTGTTCTCTGTCGTTTATCTGTCGGGAGCGATGTAATGTCCGCACATGACAATCATGCACACGGTGCCGCTGGCGAAAGCCACGGCAGCGTCAAGTCTTACCTGATCGGCTTCGTGCTGGCCGCGGTGCTCACCATCATCCCGTTCTGGGTGGTGATGAGCGGTGGCATGTCGACCTTCGCCACCGGTGCGGTGGTGGTGGTTGCAGGCATCCTGCAGCTGCTGGTGCACCTGGTGTTCTTCCTGCACCTGGACCGTTCCTCGTCCGCGCGCTGGAACGTCAATGCCGGCATGTTCACCCTGGTGGTGATCGGCATCATCGTGCTGGGCACGTTGTGGGTCATGTACAACATGAACCACCACATGATGCACTGAGCGGCTTGATCGCTTGATGCACAACAAAGGCCGCCGCAAGGCGGCCTTTGTTTTTTTTTGTGTAGTGCCGAGCCATGCTCGGCAGAAGCTTTCCCGGCAATGCGTCGGCCGACGACATTTGTAGGAGCGGCGTAAGCCGCGAAGCCGATAACCATTCCGAGATCATTGCCCCGGGATCCGTTGATCCACCAGCTTCGCGGCTTACGCCGCTCCTACAACCGCTGACAAAATTGTGGGAAAGCCCCTTGCCGAGCATGGCTCGGCACTACCGTTTCGTCGCTTGTGCCTAAGACGTATGTGTAGTGCCGAGCCATGCTCGGCAGAAGCCTTCCCGGCAATACGTCGGCCGACGGCATTTGTAGGAGCGGCGTCAGCCGCGAAGCTGACGTCGTTTCCGTGATTATTTGCCCTGGGATATGGTGATCCACCAGCTTCGCGGCTTACGCCGCTCCTACAACCGCTGACGGAATTTTGGGAAAGCCCCTGCCGAGCATGGCTCGGCACTACGTTTCGCGGCTTATGCCGCTCCCACAAAAAAAGGTGCGCTTCAGCTGTTGCAGCTGATGAACTCCGCTGCTGCCATTGGCCGGCCCAGGTGGTAGCCCTGCAGTACGTCGCAACCCAGCGCACCTAGGAACTCGCGTTGGGCCTCGGTTTCCACGCCTTCGGCAACCACCTGCAATTGCAGTGAACGCCCCAGCGCGATGATCGAAGACACAATTGCCGCATCTTCGGCGTTGTGTTCAAGGTCGCGTACAAAAGCGCGGTCAATCTTCAGCTCGGTGGCTGGCATGCGCTTGAGATAGAGCAGGCTGGAATAGCCAGTGCCGAAGTCGTCGATGGCAATGCGCACGCCCATCGCGGTCAGGGCTTCGAGCATCTGCAGGCTGGCGTCCACGTTCTTCATCGCGGTGCTTTCGGTTACTTCCAGGGTCAGCTGGCGTGGGTCCAGGGCGTGCCGCTGCAGGGCACCGCGCACGCTCTCCACCAGGGTCGGCGAGGCGAACTGCAGCGGCGACAGATTGACCGCCATCGACCAATCCGCGTTGCCGGCATCGTGCCAGGCGCGCAGCTGCGCGCAGGCCGCATCCAGCACCCATTCGCCGATGGGGATGATCAGGCCGCTGCGCTCGGCGATGGGAATGAACACATCCGGTGACAGCATGCCCAGTTCCGGGTGGTTCCAGCGCAGCAGCGCTTCAGCACCGTTGGCACGGTTGCCGCCGGCCGGGAACTTGGGCTGGTAGTGCAGCAGCAGTTCGTCGCGGGCGATGGCGCGGCGCAGGTCTTGCAGCAGGCGCAGGCGTTGGCGGGTGCCGGCCTGCATGGTCGAGGTGAAGAACGCATGGCTGTTCCGCCCGCTCTGCTTGACGTGGTACATCGCCGCATCGGCATGCGCCATCAGCTCGCGTTCGCTGCTGGCGTCCTCCGGGTACAGGGCGATGCCGATGCTGGTGCTGACCATCAGCTCGGCGTTGTCGATCAGGAACGGTTCGTTGATGGCGGTGCTGATCTGCTCGGCCATCAATGCAGCGTCATCGGGTGAATCGATGGCCATCACGATCACGAATTCGTCGCCGCCGAGCCGGGCAAAGGTGTCCTGGCTGCGCAGCAGCGCGCCGACCCGCCTGCTGAACTGCACCAGCAGGCGATCGCCGAGCTGGTGGCCGTAGGCATCGTTGACGTTCTTGAAGCCGTCCAGGTCACAGAACATCAGCGCCAGCCCGAATTCACGGCGTGCGGCCTTTTCGATGGCACGCTCGATACGGTCCTGCAGCAGGACACGGTTGGGCAGCTGGGTCAGCGGATCGTGCAGGGCGGCCTGCACCAATTTTTCGTTGGCATTGGCCAGTGAATGGGCCAGCAGACCGGTGCGCAGGCGCATCTGTCCGTCGAAAACCGAGGCCAGCAGCGCGACCGTCAGGGTGGCGATGGTGGTGACGATGACCAGGCCGGCAAGCAGGTGGGTATCCAGCCCGCCATCGCTGATGGCACCGCACATGGCACCGGCGGGGAAACGCGCGGCGGCCATGCCGGTGTAATGCATGCCGACAATGGCCACGCCCATCACCAGCGACGCCAACAGGCGCATCGGCACCAGCCGTTTCTGCTCATGGCGCAGGCGCTGCGCTATCCACAATGCGGCAGCCGAAGCGCCGATGGCGACCAGCAGCGAGGCGCTGAACCACGCTGGGTCGTAGTCGATCCCCGGCTGCATCCGCATTGCCGCCATGCCGATGTAGTGCATGGCGGCGATGCCCAGGCCCATCAGCACCGCGCCAGCCAGCAGGCGTCCGGCCGACAGCCGCTGCCGCGACACCAGCCACAGCGCATACATGGACGCCGCGACGGAGGCCGCCAGCGAACAGCCGGTAAGCAGCAGGTCGTAGCCGACCGGGATCGGCAGCTTGAAGGCAAGCATGCCGATGAAGTGCATCGACCAGATACCCAGCCCCATGGCTGCTGCGCCGCCCACCAGCCAGATACGCGCTGCGCGCCGGCTCTGGCTGTTGGCCACGCGCGCGGACATGTCCAGAGCGGTGTAGGCGGCAAGTATCGCCACCAGCAACGAGACGACAACGAGGCTCTGGTTGTAACTGCCGATCATGCGATTTCCTGGAACGTCGAGACGGGGCAAAGCCCCGCTTGCATAGCGGCAGCGGCGGCAGGGACTTTAGCTGTCGCAGCCTTTGCGACATCGGTGGGCTATCCTGCGTCGCTAACGCAGATAGGAATTTCCATGGCCAAGACCCGCAGCGCCTACGTCTGCAGTGAATGCGGCGCCGAGTACAGCAAGTGGCAGGGGCAGTGTACCGAGTGCGGCGTTTGGAACGTGCTCAGTGAGATCGTGCTGGAAACCGCGGCTGCCGCAAAGGCGCCGGCGTCGCGCCGCAGCGGTTGGGCCGGCAAGGTGGAAGCGCCCCAGATCACCGCACTGAAGGACGTGCAGCAGACCGAACATCTGCGCGTATCCACCGGCATCGGCGAGTTTGACCGGGTGCTGGGTGGCGGCCTGGTGGAAGGTGCGGTGGTGCTGGTCGGCGGTGATCCGGGTATCGGCAAATCCACCTTGCTGCTGCAGGCCGTGGCCAAGATGGCCGGCACGCTGCCGGTGCTGTACGTCACCGGTGAGGAGTCGCTTTCGCAGGTGGCCGGCCGCGCGGTGCGCTTGGATCTGCCACTGGAAGGCATCAACGCGCTGGCCGAAACCGGCGTCGAAAACATCCTGCAGCATGCGATGAAGTCGAAGCCCAAGTTGATCGTCGCCGACTCGGTGCAGACCCTGTGGACCGAGGCGCTGACCGCCGCGCCGGGCTCGGTCAGCCAGGTGCGTGAGAGTGCGGCGCGGCTGGTGCGCTTTGCCAAGGAAACCGGTACCGCCGTGTTCCTGGTCGGCCACGTCACCAAAGAAGGCGGCATCGCCGGCCCGCGTGTGCTGGAGCACATGGTCGATGCGGTGCTGTATTTCGAAGGTGAAAGCGGCAGCCGCTTCCGCATCCTGCGCGCGTTCAAGAACCGCTTTGGTGCGGTCAATGAGCTGGGCGTGTTCGCGATGGGCGAGAAGGGGCTGAAGGAAGTCCCCAATCCATCGGCAATCTTCCTGTCCGGTGGCAGCACCCGCCAGCCCGGCAGCTGCGTGATGGTGACCCGCGAAGGCACCCGCCCGTTGTTGGTGGAAGTGCAGGCGCTGGTCGATTCCTCGCCGCTGTCCAATCCACGGCGGGTGGCGGTGGGCCTGGAACAGAACCGCTTGGCGATGCTGCTGGCGGTGCTGCACCGCCATGGTGGTGTGCTGGTCGGCGACCAGGACGTGTTCGTCAACGTGGTTGGTGGCATCCGCGTGCAGGAAACCGCGGTGGATCTGCCAGTGCTGCTGGCGGTGCTGTCCTCGCTGCAGGACCGGCCCTTGGCGGAAAAGACCATTGCCTTTGGCGAAGTGGGCTTGTCCGGCGAGATCCGGCCGGTGCCGAATGGCGAGGACCGCCTGCGCGAAGCCGCAACGCATGGTTTCAAGCGCGCGATCGTGCCCAAGGCCAATGCACCCAAGGCCGGCGCGGTGAAAGGCATGGAAGTGATCGCAGTGGAGCGGCTGTCGCAGGCCCTGGAAGCCGCGATGGAGTGAAGCCCTGTAGTGCCGAGCCATGCTCGGCAGAGGCTTCCCCAGCAATGCCTTAACCGGCCAGCATTCTGCGCTGGCATTTGTAGGAGCGGCATAAGCCGCGAAGCTCGCAGCGATGAAACTGCACCCATCTTCGGATCGGAGCGATTACCGGCTTCGCGGCTTATGCCGCTCCTACAAGTGGTTTTGTTGGTAATGCGCCTGCCGAGCATGGCTCGGCACTACAGGCTCAACCGCGGCCCAGCACCAGCTCGATCACGAACTGGCTGCCGAAGAAGGCCAGCAGCAGCAATGCCATCGCGGTCAGGGTCCAGTGCACGGCCTTGCTGCCGCGCCAGCCGTAACGGCGGCGGCCGATCAGCAAGGTGCCGAACACGATCCACGACAGCACGCTGAGCACGGTTTTGTGCACCAGCTTCTGCGCCAGCAGGTTGTCGACGAACAGCACGCCGGTCAGCAGGGTCAGGGTCAGCAGGCAGAAGCCGACCGTGATGGTACGGAACAGCAGGGTTTCCAGGTCGGACAGCGGCGGCAGGGCGCGCAACCAGGGGCGGAAATCGCGCCGGCGCAAGGCCCGCTCCTGCAGCCACAGCATGATTGCCAGCAAGGCCGCCACGCTCAGCGTTGCGTAGGCCAGCAGGGCCAGCCAGGCGTGGGTTGCCAGCCGCCAGCCGAGCAGCTTGCTCGGCGCATGGCCGTAGCCGTGGTAGGCCAGCAGCAGAATCGCCGCCATCGGGAACACCACAACGCCCAGCGCTGACATCCGCCCACGTGCGCCGACCACGGCGGTCAATGCCGCCATGCCCAACCCCACCAGCGACAGCGCCGCGAAGAAGTGCATGTCCGGGCCGCCAGCGGTTTTCAGCGCCACCAGCAGGTGGTAGCCGGCGTGCAGCAGCACCGCGCCGATGGCCGTTGGCAGCCAGTTGCGCGGCGGTGGGCTGCCGTCCCCAGCCAGCCCACGGACCAGCAGGGCGGTGGACACCAGATAGAGTGCGGCGGCGATGAGAACGATTGTCATCGATGCAGTTTCGCATACAGGCCCGCTGCTGGCGACGTGAACCGGCGGCGATGGCGGCTGGCCGTTATACTTGCCACCTCTGTTTCCACGATTTCTGCAGGTTCCGCCGCATGTTCGAGTCACTGACCCAGCGCCTTTCCGGCACCATCGAGCGCCTGCGTGGGCGCGGCCGTCTGACTGAGGAAAACATCCGCGAGGCCACCCGCGAGGTGCGCATCGCCCTGCTCGAGGCTGATGTGGCCCTGCCGGTGGTGCAGGCGCTGATCGAGAAGATCAAGGTCCGTGCGGTCGGCCAGGAAGTCCTCAAATCGCTGACCCCGGGCCAGGCCCTGATCAAGGTCGTGCGCGATGAGCTGACCGCGGTGATGGGGTCGCAGGCCACCGACCTGAACCTCAATGTGCCCGCACCGGCCATCATCCTGATGGCAGGCCTGCAGGGTGCCGGCAAGACCACCACGGTGGGCAAGCTGGCCAAGCACCTGAAGGAAAAGCGCAAGAAGAAGGTGATGGTGGTTTCCGCCGACGTTTACCGTCCGGCCGCCATCGAGCAGTTGAAGACGCTGGCCGAGCAGGTCGGCGTGCTGTTCTTCCCGTCCAGCCCGGACCAGAAGCCGGTCGACATCGTGCGCGCCGCCATCGATGACGCACGCAAGTCGTTCGCCGACGTGCTGTTGGTCGATACCGCCGGCCGCCTGGCCATCGACGAAGCGATGATGGCCGAGATCAAGGCCCTGCACGCTGCGGTCAACCCGGCCGAAACCCTGTTCGTGGTCGACGCCATGACCGGCCAGGACGCGGCCAACACCGCCAAGGCCTTTGGCGAGGCACTGCCGCTGACCGGCGTGGTGCTGACCAAGACCGACGGTGACGCCCGTGGCGGTGCCGCGCTGAGCGTGCGCTACATCACCGGCAAGCCGATCAAGTTCACCGGTACCGGTGAAAAGGTCGACGGCCTGGATGTGTTCCATCCCGAGCGCGTGGCCAGCCGCATCCTGGACATGGGCGACGTACTGTCGCTGGTGGAGCAGGTCGAGCAGCAGGTCGACAAGGACAAGGCGCAGAAGCTGGCCGAGAAGGTCGCCAAGGGCAAGAAGTTCGATCTGAACGACATGCGCGATCAGCTGGAACAGATGCAGAACATGGGTGGCATAGGTGGCCTGATGGACAAGCTGCCGGGCTTGGGGCAGATCCCCGAGCACCTCAAGGCGCAGGTCAGCCAGAGCAAGGAAGTGCCGCGCATGATCGCCATCATCGGCTCGATGACCAAGAAGGAACGGCGCAACCCGGGCCTGCTCAACGGTTCGCGTCGTGCCCGCATCGCGCGTGGCTCGGGCACCCAGCCGGCCGACGTCAACAAGCTGATGAAGCAGTACATGCAGATGGAAAAGATGATGGGCAAGCTGGCCGGTGGCGGCATGAAGGGCATGATGCGCAACATGAAGGGCATGCTCGGCGCCATGGGTGGCAAGGGCGGCCTGCCGTTCCGTTGATCGCGCTTGGGTGAAGCGCGCTGCTTGCCGCAGAACGCCGCTCATGCGGCCTGCGGCAAGCTCACCCGCGCGGACGCCGCAATGGCGCCTGCGCTGGAAGAAGCGGGCGCCGGCATCGGCGGCTCGTTTTTGCAGGTGGATTTCACCGCCGATGACGGCCAGTATGTGAACTCCACTTTCAACCAAGAGTTGGACTGCCAGCTGGTGCGTCGCTACGCCCTCTCGCTTGCTTGAGTTGGGGCCGGCCCCGGCGGCACAGTCACCGCCATGCATAACGCGATCATCTCCGCCCGCACCGAGGCGTTCTGTCAGCGCTTTGGTCTTGAACTGCCCATACTGTTGGCGCCGATGGCCGGCGCCTGTCCGCTGCCATTGTCGGTCGCTGTGGCCAATGCCGGCAGCATGGGCGCGATGGGCGCGGTGCTGTCCACGCCCGAACAGATCAGCCAATGGATGGATGCCTTCGCCCAGCAGTCGCAGGGCCCGGCGCAGGTGAATCTATGGGTGCCGGATCCGGCGCCACGGCGTGATCCTGCTGCCGAAGCGGCGACCCGCGATTTTCTTGCACAGTGGGGGCCGCCGGTGCCGTTGGCCGCCGGCGATGCCGGCCCGGCGGATTTCCAGGCCCAGCTCGACGCGCTGATTGCCGCACGCCCGGCGGTGGCCTCGACCATCATGGGCCTGTTCTCGCCCGCACAGGTGGACAGCCTGCATGCGGCTGGCATTGCCTGGTTTGCCTGCGTCACCACCCTGGATGAAGCGCTGCAGGCGCAGGCCGCAGGTGCCGATGCGGTGGTTGCGCAGGGTATGGAGGCCGGCGGTCACCGCGGTGCATTCGATGCGGCGCAGGCCGAACGCCAGATGGTGGGTCTGTTCGCGTTGCTGCCGCGTGTGGTCGATCACCTGCAGATCCCGGTGATTGCCGCCGGTGGCATAGCCGATGGCCGTGGCGTGGCTGCCGCGTTGATGCTCGGTGCCAGCGCGGTGCAGGTGGGCACGGCGTTCCTGGCTGCCGATGAATCCGATATTCCCACAGTCTGGAAACAGGCCCTGGCATTGGCCGAACCGGAGGCTACCCGCGCCACCCGCGCCTTCAGCGGTCGGCTCGGGCGGGCGCTGGAAACCGCCTATGTACGCGCAGCGGAAGCTGCAACTGCGCCGCAGCCGTATCCGGTGCAACGCGGGCTCACCGCCGGCATGCGCCGCCAGGCCGTTACCAGCAACACGTTGGACGCAATGCAGGCCTGGGCAGGGCAATCGGCATGGATGGCCAAGCGCGCGCCAGCTGCGCAGATACTGCGTGCGATGTGGGCACAGGCACAGACGCTGCCATGACGGTGCTGTTCTGCAACGGTCAACTCGCCGATGCCGGCGCATTGAGCTCCGCGCTGGTCAACTACGGGCACTTCACCTCATTGCAGGTCCGCGATCATGCGGTGCAGGGCTGGGCTTTGCATCAGGCCCGTCTGCAACAGGGCACGCAGGAGCTGTTTGCCGTTGAACTCGACGCGCCCCAGGTACTGACGTGGTTGCGGCAGGCATTGCTGCAGCTGGATGCAGCCGATGCCTCGGTACGCATCACGGTGTTCTCGCGGCAGTTCGATTTCCGCAATCCTTTACGCGCGGTACCGGCGGACGTGTTGATCGGCATTGGCGCGCCGGCCCGGATTCCGCCGCAGGCGCGCACCGTGTTGCCAGTGCCGTATCAGCGTGACTTGGCGCATATCAAGCACGTTGGCACATTTCCATTGTTCCAGTTGCGCCGGCAGGCCTTGCAGCAGGGTTTCGACGATGCGTTGTTTGTCGACGCGCAGGGACGCATCAGCGAAGGCACAACCTGGAACCTCGCGTTCTGGGACGGAGTGCAGGTGTATTGGCCGCAGGCCCCGGCGCTGCGTGGCAGTGCCGAGCGCCTGCTGATGGAGGGTTTGGATGTGCTGGGGCAGCCGCAGTTGGCGCTTGAAGTACGGTTGTCTGATCTGTCGCGGTTCAGCGGTGCGGTGGCGTTCAATGCCTCGGGTATCTGGCCGTTGGCGGCCATCGGTGAACAGCGGCTGCAGCAGTCGCAGGCCTTGCTTGATCTGCTCAGGACCGCCTTGGCGCAGACACCCTGGGTACGGCTTTAATGCACCGGATGTGTTGGCCCCGGCATGCTGTGGGCCGGCATGGGCGCATGAGCGCTGGCCGCGCACTGTGCATATTCCTGCTGACTTAGTTGATGATTCTTGTCGGTGTCGCAGTGATGCAGGCGCGCGGCGACGCCAGGCGGATAGACGTCCATCTCGGCCATGGTCACGATGCCGTCCTTGTCCTTGTCCAGCTGGGCATAGCTGGGCAAAGCGGTGTCGGCAGGCGGGGCAGCCTGCGCCAGGCACGCACCGCCTGCCAGTAGTGCGGCGGTCAGGATTCGTGCTGTAAGCGTTGTGTGCATCATGTACTCCTCGCAGCCGGGGCATCCGACCGTTGCCGCCATAGCAGGCGCTGCGGCGTCTTTGTCAGGTGTGAAAAAAAGCGGCGGATCCAGTTTGCCGCAGCGCACGGTTCATCCGTCGTTGGTGCGCGGCGCGCGCGCTGATCCCGGCTGGACGGCCAGCGTGCTATTGAAACGGCAGACATCGTCACTTGGGTAACTGGAGAGAGCGCATGTTGTTTGAAATGGGCTGGCCGCAGGCACCCCTGCAATGGGCAATGAGCGTGTTGGTGTTCATTGCGCACCTGCTGGTGGCTGCGCGTGCGCTGACCCGGTCCAATCGCACCCCCGCATCACGTGCGGCCTGGGTGGCGGTGATCATGCTGGCGCCCTTGCTGGGCATGCTCGCGTACCTGCTGCTGGGTGAAACCAGCATTGGGCGGGCACGTGCACGACGTCTGCGGCAGACCGTACGCAGCCTGTCCGCGCTGGGTGATGCGCAGGTCAGTGGCGGTACGCAGGTTGCTGGCCAGGCTGTGTCCTTGTTCGCGCTGGCCCAATCGATCAATGGATTCAGCCCACTATCGGGCAACCGGATCGTGCTGCTGGGCGCCGCACAGCCGCAGGCACTGGCTCCAACCGAGGATTGCCGCGCGGCCATGGAGCATCTGTTGCAGGACATCGAGCAGGCGCAGGAAAGCGTGCATATCGCGTTCTACATCTGGCTGGATGATGGCGTCGGTGGCCGCGTTGCCGATGCGGTTGCCGCTGCAGCGCGGCGCGGTGTGGCCTGCAGGGTGATGGTGGATGCGTTGGGCTCGCGGGCATTCAGTAGCAGCCCGCGCTGGGCACAGCTGCAGCAGGCCGGGGTCACACTATTGCGCACCCTGGATGATCTGACCCGGCTGCAGCACATGGCCTTCAGCCGCATGGATCTGCGTGATCACCGCAAGATCGTGGTCATCGACAATCGCACTGCGTATTGCGGCAGCCAGAACTGCGCCGATCCCGAGTTCCGGGTGAAGCCGCGCTACGCGCCGTGGATTGATCTGCTGCTGCGCTGCGAAGGCCCGGTGGTGGCGCAGATCCAGCGGCTGTTCCTCAGTGGCTGGATTCCCGAAACCGGCGAGCGGGCGTTGCAGGGATATGCCGACGCCGCGCCTGCGCGGCATTTCGACGATGGCTGCGTGGCGATGGCATTTGAAACCGGCCCGGTTACCCGCACCAATGCGATGGCCGACATGTTCGTGGCCTGCATCTATGCCGCGCGAAGCGAGCTGGTGATAAGCACGCCGTACTTCGTGCCTGACGAAGCATTGCTACGTGCACTCTGTGCGGCACCGCGGCGTGGCGTGCGCACGCGGCTGATCCTGCCCAAGCGCAACGATTCCTGGCTGGTGGCGCAGAGCAGCCGCAGCAGCTACGCCGATCTGCTGCAATCCGGCGTGGAGATCCACGAATACCCGTTGGGCCTGCTGCACGCCAAATCGCTGACCGTGGATGGCGAAATCGCCTTGATAGGCTCGGCCAACATGGACCGGCGTAGCCTTGAGCTCAATTTCGAGAACAATCTGTTGATCGCCGACGCCGCGGTGACCGCACACATCATGCGGCGTCAGCAAGCCTATCTGTCTGTATCCGAGCCGGTACTGCTGGAGCAGGTGCTGGCCTGGCCGCTGCCAACGCGATTACTACAGAACGCGATAGCGATGATGTCGCCGGTGTTGTGAGGCCGCTTCGCAGCGGCGGCAAGGGCAGGTAGCATGCCAGCTCTGCGGAATCATCCGCTGTCGTGCAGGGAAGCATGTGACTATCAATCCTTACAGCGCCAGTTCCAGTCCGATTCCGGATCGGGTACTGCCAGCGCGTGGGCATTGGCGCCCGCTGTGGTTGGGCATGCTGGCATGCTTGGTGGCACCGTTGATGGCTTCGCTGTTGCTGATCGTGGGCTATATTTTTGAATTCAGACCTAATCTCTACGCTGTTTGGAGGTTTGAAGGCATCATCATCGAACTCCGCAACGCTGCTTTGCTTACGTCGGCATTGACGATTCCTTGGGTACTGTTGCTGCGGTGGCGCGGGCGGCTCCGATGGCGGCCGGTGTGTTTCGGTGCAGCTGTGCTGGGCGCAATCTTGCTGTTGGTGCAGACGGTACGAATTGGGCAGATGGCGCTGCGTTCTGATGTCGGTACGCTGGATATGTTTCTGCTGGGCCGAGGCATTGGCCTCGCGGTGTTCTGTGTGCCGGTGGGCGTTCTGTTTGGCCTGGCCGCAGGTAGTGCGTTCTGTCTTGCGGCCGGCGTGCCGGTGCGGCGCACCGGGCAGTAGGCACCGCTGGCGGCTCAGGCCACCGGTGCAGGATCGCCGCGCAGCAGGCCCATGAATTCGCTGAACAAGCGACGGTCGATCAACCGGCCGCGATCATTGGCGAGGATCTCGACGGCACGCTGGGTGGCCATCGCATCGCGATAGGGTCGGTGCGACGTCATCGCATCGAAACTGTCGACGATGGTCAGGATGCGTGATTCCAGCGGGATGTCTTCGCCCTGCAGGCCGTGTGGATAGCCGCTGCCGTCCCAGGCTTCGTGATGGTGACGGATCAGGGTGGCGACGGCCTTGGCATCGCTGCGGCCGGTCGTGGCGAACAGGCGCGCGCCACGTTCCGGATGCGATCGCATCACGTCCATCTTGTCCTCGTCCAGCTTGCCCGGATAGAGCAGTACTTCGTCACGGACGCCGATCTTGCCGACATCGTGGAAGCGCGCGGCGAGCACGAGGTGGCCGATGCGTTCCTCGGACAGTTCGCAGCGCTGGCCCATGGCCTGGGCAAGCTGGGAGACGCGATCGCAATGGTGGTCGGTGTAGCTGTCGCGCTGATCGAGCGCAGCTGCCAATACGTCGATGGCACAGGAGCTGTCCTCGGGTGGAAGCGACAGGCCCACGGGTGTTGTGATGGGAGACATGGGAACGGAGCCGGGAGGGGACGGCTGCGAGCGTAATAAGGGGGGCGTTATTTTCAACGCCCCGTCATTTTCACGCAATCTTTACCAATTGATTTATTCAGGCGTTTCCGGGACGCAGCGTGGTCAGCAAGGCACGCGCGGCGTTGAAACGGTCGGCACTTTCCGGCAAGGGATGCTTGATGCGCAGTTTGTCCGGGCCATCCATCTGGTAAAGCTTGGGCTGCTTCTGGATCAACTGGATCACCACCATCGGATCGATGTTGGGCTTGCTGTCAAACACGATGCGGCCGCCGTTCTCGCCCAGCTCCAGCTTGCGGATGCCCAGCTCGTTGGCCTGCAGCTTGAGCTCGGCGATGGCGAACAGGTGCTTGACCGGATCCGGCAACAGGCCGAAGCGATCGATCATTTCCACCTGCAGCTCGCGCAGGCGCTCGCTGTCGCGTGCCGAGCTGATGCGTTTGTACAGGGTCAGGCGGGTGTGCACGTCGGGCAGGTAGTCTTCCGGAATCAACGCCGGCACATGCAGTTCGACTTCGGCACCGCGGGCTTCTTCACCGGCATCCAGGTCGGGCAGCTTGCCGGACTTGATGGAGCGCACCGCGCGTTCCAGCAGTTCGGTGTACAGGCTGAAGCCGATCTCGGCCATCTGCCCGCTCTGGTCTTCGCCGAGCAGTTCGCCGGCACCGCGGATTTCCAGATCGTGGGTGGCCAGGGTGAAGCCGGCACCCAGTTCGTCCATCGAGGCGATGGCTTCCAGGCGTTTGCGTGCATCGGCGGTGATCGAGCGTTTGTCCGGCACCAGCAGATAGGCGTAGGCGCGGTGATGCGAGCGGCCGACACGGCCACGCAGCTGGTGCAGCTGGGCAAGACCGAAGCGGTCGGCGCGGTTGATGATGATGGTGTTGGCGTTGGGGATGTCGATACCCGACTCGATGATGGTACTAGCCAGCAGCACGTTGAAACGCTGCTTCTGGAAATCCAGCATCACCCGTTCCAGCTCGCGCTCGGGCATCTGCCCGTGTGCCATGCCGATGCGCGCCTCGGGTACCAGCTCTGACAGCTCGCGCTGCATCCGGCCCATGCTTTCCACATCGTTGTGCAGGAAGTACAGCTGGCCACCACGCGACAACTCACGCTGGAAGGCTTCGCGCAGCTGCGCGTTGTCCCAGGCGGTGATGAAGGTCTTGACCGCAAGACGGTTCGGC
This sequence comes from Stenotrophomonas nitritireducens, assembly GCF_001700965.1. Classification (NCBI taxonomy): domain Bacteria; kingdom Pseudomonadati; phylum Pseudomonadota; class Gammaproteobacteria; order Lysobacterales; family Lysobacteraceae; genus Stenotrophomonas; species Stenotrophomonas nitritireducens. The sequence goes on along the minus strand of NZ_CP016756.1, from coordinate 831,113 downwards.
GGCGGGGTGGCGATGATGGACAGATCGCGCAGCCCGGCCATGGCCATGTTCAAGGTGCGTGGAATCGGTGTTGCGGTCAGCGTCAGCAGATGCACGTTGGCGCGCATCGCCTTGAGCGCTTCCTTCTGGCGCACACCGAAGCGTTGTTCCTCATCGACGATGACCAGGCCAAGGTCCTTGAACTTCACGTCCGGCTGCAGCAGGCGATGCGTACCGATGATCACATCGATGGTGCCTTCGGCGACCTTGTCCAGCTCGGCCTTGATTTCCTTTGTGCTCTTGAAGCGCGACAGCACTTCCACCCGCAGCGGGTAATCGGCGAAGCGGTCGCGGAAGTTGCGGTAGTGCTGTTCGGCCAACAAGGTGGTCGGCACCAGTACTGCCACCTGCTTGCCGCCGCTGGCCGCAGCGAACGCGGCGCGCAGTGCAACCTCGGTCTTGCCGAAGCCCACGTCGCCGCAGACCACGCGGTCCATCGGTTGGCTGGACTGCAGGTCGCGTAGGGTGGCCTCGATCGCGGCCTGCTGGTCGGGCGTTTCCTCGAACGGGAAGCCGGCCGCGAATGGCTCATACATGGAGCGGTCGATGTCCAGCGCCAGGCCGGCGCGGGCGCGCCGACGCGCCTGGATTTCCAGCAGTTCGGCGGCCACGTCGCGGACTTTTTCAGCGGCCTTGCGCTTGGCCTTGGCCCATTGCTCGCCGCCAAGCGAATGCAGCGGCGCGGTTTCCGGCGAAGCGCCGGAGTAGCGGCTGATCAGGTGCAGCTGTGCGACCGGCACATACAGGCGGTCGCCCTTGGCGTACTCGATCTCGAGGAATTCGCCGGGCATGCCGCCCACGTCCATCGCAATCAAACCACGGTAGCGACCGACACCATGATCTTCATGGACGATGGGCGCACCTTCGGTCAGCTCGCCAAGGTCACGGATGATCGCCTCGGGCTCACGCCCCGCGCGTCGCGTGCGCCGCGGCTGACCGGCACGCTCAGGAAACAGCTGGCGCTCGGTAAGCACGGCAAGCGCCGGCTCGCTGAGCGCAAAGCCGTCATCCAGCGGCGCGACGGTAATGGCAAACCGGCTGAGCCCCTCTTCCTTCGGGAGAGGGGTTGGGGTGAGGGCGCTCTTGCTCGAGCTTTTGCCAGCAGCCTTACCCCCATCCGACCCTTCGGGCCACTTTCCGCCGAGGGGGGAAGGAAGGAAGTCGTTGAAGCTGGCCACCACATCAGGTCGCAACTCGGCAGCCTGCAACACCTCCAACAACGCCTCGCGCCGTCCTGGTGAATCGGCTGCGATCAGCACCCGGCCCGGGTAGTGTTCGATGAAGGATTTCAACGCCTGTCCGGCCGGTGCATCCTTGGCGGCCACCGGCAGCGGCGGCAACGCCTGGTCACCCAAGGCCTGTGCTTCGGCGATGCGCGGATGAGCGGCCGCCCACACCTCGACACGCGGCAGCCGGTTGAACTGCTCGCGCAGGCTGTCCGGCGACTGGTAGATCTCTTCCGGCGCCAGCAGCGGCCGCTCGATATCGTGGCGGCGTTGTTCGTAGCGGCTGTTGGTCTGCAGCCAGAACGCATCGGAAGCTTCACCAACGCCGCTGCCCAGCACGGTCATGAAACCGTCGGGCAGGTAGTCGAACAAGGTCGCGGTCTGGTTGAAGAACAGCGGCAGCATGTATTCGATGCCCGAAGGCAGCAGGCCGGCCTTCAGATCCTGGTAAAGCGGGCTGCGCCGGGTATCCACATCGAAGCGTTCGCGCAGCGTGGCCAGCACCTTGTTGAGGCTGGCCTCGTCCATCGGTACTTCGCGACCGGGCAGCATCTTCACCGCGGTCACTTTTTCCAGCGAGCGCTGCGATTCGGGGTCGAACTCGCGGATGGAGTCGATATCCTCGTCCAGCAGCTCGATGCGCAAGGGCGCATCGGCACCCATCGGGTAGACGTCGAGCAGGCCGCCGCGCACGGCGAAATCACCCGGATCCATCACCTGCGCGACATTGCGGTAGCCGGCGCTTTCCAGACGGCGCTTTTCAGCGTCCATGTCCAGGCGCTGGCCGACCTTCAGGTCGAAGCTGCCGCCGACGATGTAGCTCAGTGGCGCCAGCCGCTGCAGCAGGGTCTGCACCGGGACCACCACGATGCCTTGTTTCAGCGTCGGCAGGCGGTGCAGGGCGGCAAGACGCTGCGAAATGATGTCCGGGTGCGGGCTGAACTGGTCGTAGGGCAGGGTTTCCCAATCCGGGAACGGCACCACCGGCAGGGCGCAGTCCGGCCCCAGCAAGGTCTGCAGGTCCGCCACCAGCTGATGCGCGCTGTGGTTATCGCGGGTTACCAGCAGCAACGGTTTGGCATGCGCCTGCGCGGCGCAGGCAACATGCCAGGCCAGCGCGCTGCTGGATGCCGGAGCGCGCCACCAGGCGCGGAGCTGGCCCGAACGGGGCAGCGGCGGAATGGGGTAGGTGATAGACGACATGAACTGCGAATTTTACCAGATGCGTCGCGACAGCCTCATCGCGCCCGGATATGGCTTGCGGGCGCAGTAGCCGGACGGCATCGCGACAGGCGCCTTTGCCGGCGCCTGTGCAGGGGCAACCGCCAAATGGCGGCCTAGTTGGCCAGTTCCAGCACCATCCGCACGAGCCCGGGGGCGGCAGCGGGGTGGGGCACCTGCTTGAAGCCCAGCGAGGCGGCCAGTTGCAGCATCGGCTCGTTTTCCTGGGCGATATCGCCGTACAGGCGGTCCAGGTATTTGCCGCGTGCCCATTTGACCAGCTTGCGCATCAGTTGCCGGCCAAGGCCCTGGCCGGCCAGGAAACGGCTGACCAGGATGGCGTATTCGGCATCGCGGGTGCCGGGAATAATGGAGGCGCGGGCCACCGCACCCACCACCGCTTCACCCGGCGGCAACGGTTCGGCGGCCACCAGTGCGATTTCGGTCTTGGGGTTGGGGTGGGTCAGGCGCTGGGCCGTTTCATCAGACAATGATTCGACCGATTGCAGGAACTTGTCACGGACTTCTTCCGGACCGAACAGGGCAAATGCGCCCTGCAGCGGTGCGCCGTCTTCAGGGCGGATGGGCCGGATCAGCAGCTCGCGGCCGCTGGGTGCCTTGAAATTTTCATGCCACGGGGGCATGCGGTTGCGTGTGGCCATGACTACGTTTCCTCCAAAGTCGCTTGATTCTGTCACCGCCGGTGCTAAGTACTGTGAACGAGGTCAAACGCAGGTGCAGCTGCCAGTGGGCCCGTCACCCGGGTGTCTTGAGCCACTCCAGCCGGGTCGAGGCACCGGCCTCGCCCATATGCTGCTTCAGCACGGGCAGTGCCGGGGCCAGAACCTGCTCGAACTGCCATGGCGGGTTCAGCAGCAGCATCCCGCTACCATTCAGACGCAGGGGGGAGTCGTCGGACCTCACCATCAGTTCGGCGATCAGCGCCGACTTGGCCGGCAGCGAGGCCGCCTTGCGGAAAAACGGCTGCAGGGTGCGGCGTTGCTTGATCGGGTACCAGACCGCGCACTGTGCCTGCGGCATACGCGTCAGAATCTCACGCAGGGTTGAGATGATCTGTGGGTACTCGGCATCCTGCACTTCGTAGGGTGGGTCGATCAGCACCAGCGCCCGGCCGATCTTGGTTTCGCCGCTCTTGGGCGGCAGGAAGGCGCGGATGGCTTCGTAGCCGTTGCCGGCATGCACCTGCACTCGCCGGTCGTGGGCAAACAGCTCCCTGAGCGCGTTGACCTCGTCCTTCTGCAGCTCGCAGGCGGCCATGCGGTCCTGCTCGCGCAGGGCGCGGGCGGCCAGCAGCGGCGAGCCGGGGTAGGAGATCATCGCGCCCACCGGGTTGTCGGCCTGCACTGCGCGCAGATAGTGCTCCACCACTTCCGGCAGCGCCGGGGTGGTCATCAGCCGCAGTACGCCATCGTCGATCTCGGCGGTTTTGCGGCTTTCTTCGGCAGACAGCAGGTAGCGGCCGCGGCCGGCATGCGTGTCCAGCACGAAGAACGGTGATTCCTTGCGCTTGAGCGCGTCGATCATCGCCAACATGACGATGTGCTTGAGAACGTCGGCGTGGTTGCCGGCGTGGAAGGCGTGGCGATAATTCATCGGCGAAGTTTACGGGCTGCAGCGTTGCGTGCGCGTTTTGATTGCAGTGTGGCGTGACCGGCTGCCCGCTGGCGCTGGTTCCAGGCCCCTGTCGGGCGCCGCCACCCTGGCAGGGCTGGTGTCTGCGGCAAGGGCGGCTATGCTGATGCAATGTCCAGCCAACCTGCCCGGGTACTCGTCGTCGAAGACGAGGCCGCCATCGCCGATACCCTGCTTTATGCGCTGCGCAGCGAGGGCTACAGCGCCAGCCATTGTGCGCTGGGCCGTGAGGCCCTGGCACTGCTGCGCCAGGACGGGGCCGATGTGGTGGTGCTGGATGTCGGCCTTCCCGACCTGGGCGGTTTCGAGGTCTGCCGTGAACTGCGCACCTTCAGCCAGGTGCCGGTGATCTTCCTGACCGCCCGCAACGATGAGTTCGACCGCGTACTGGGGCTGGAGCTGGGTGCCGACGACTATGTGACCAAGCCGTTCTCGCCGCGCGAGATGGTCGCCCGGGTGCGCGCGCGCCTGCGCCGGGCCGCGCCTGCCGCGCCAGCGTCGCAGGCCGGTGGCTGGAAGCCGCTGGGCCGCTTCGCGATTGACCAGGAAGGCAGGCGCATTCGCTATGACGAGGTGCTGCTGGACCTGACCCGCTACGAGTACGCCCTGCTGGCGGCACTGCTGCAGCGGCCCGGGGCGATTCTGAGCCGTGCGCAGCTGATGGAGCGCGGCTGGGACCACACCAGCGACAGCACCGACCGCACCGTCGATACCCATGTCAAAACCCTGCGGGCCAAGCTGCGTGCAGCCGGTGCGCAGGGCGAGCCTATCCGTACCCACCGTGGCGTCGGCTACGCCCTGGATGTGTGACCGATGCGGCTGGGGCTGAAGATATTCCTGGGATTCTTCTTGATTGTCGGCATCGCCGCGTTCTTCGTGATGCGGGTGTTCGTCAACGAGGTCAAACCGGGCGTACGCCAGGCCATGGAATCCACTCTGGTGGATGCGGCCAACGTATTGGCGGTGATGGCCGCGCCGGATCTGAAAGACGGGCATATCGGCGACGGCGAGTTCGCCGCGCGGCTGGCCACCGCGCAGCGGCGCGATCCCAAGGCGATGGTGTGGCGCTTCCCCAAGCGCAGCATTGATTACCGGGTGACGGTGACCAATGCGCAGGGCATCGTGGTCTACGACTCGCGCGGCCAGGACGTGGGCCGCGACAACTCACGCTGGAATGACGTCTACAAGACGCTGCGCGGCGAATACGGGGCACGGTCCAGCCCCGAAATTCCCGGTGACGAGACCAATACCGTGATGCACGTTGCCGCGCCAATGTATGACCCGGCCGACGGGCGCACCTTGATTGGCGTGCTTACCCTGTCCCAACCCAACGACACCATCGATCCGTTCATCGTTGCCAGCCAGCGCGCCATCATGGCGCGCGGCGCATGGCTGATCGGGCTGTCGGCGCTGATCGGCCTGTTGATGACCTGGTGGCTGTCGCGCGGCATCGGCGGGCTCAGCCGCTACGCCAAGGCGGTGAGCGCTGGTGAGCCGGTGCCGCCGCCCAAGCGCCGTCGCGACGAGATCGGCGACCTGGGGCAGGCATTGGAAACCATGCGCCGCAAGCTCGAGGGCAAGGCCTACGTCGAACAGTACGTGCAATCGCTGACACATGAGATGAAGAGCCCGCTGGCCGCCATACGCGGTGCCGCCGAGCTGCTGCAGGAGCCCCTGCCGGAGGCCGACCGCCAGCGCTTCGCCGCCAATATCGTGCAGCAGGAGCGGCGCCTGACCGAAACCATCGACCAGCTGCTGCGGCTTGCCGAGGTGGAGCAACACGGTTGGCTGCAGCGGCGCAGCGCGGTGGATCTGGTGGCGGTCTGTCGCGCGCTGGCCGAGGACGCCGGTCCACGACTGCAGGCAGGCCAGATCGAACTGGATCTGGCGCTGCCTTCGCACGCCAGCGTGCAGGGTGATGCCTTCCTGTTGCGGCAGGCGCTGTCCAACCTGCTGGACAATGCAATCGCGTTCTGCCCGCTCAACGGCCGCATCGTGGTGAGCGTGCAGCGGCAGGGGCCGGATTGGCGCATCGCGGTGCGCGACAACGGGCCAGGTGTGCCGGAATACGCGCAGGACCGCGTGTTCGAACGGTTCTACTCGCTGGCGCGGCCCGGCAGCGGGCAGCGCAGTTCCGGCCTGGGCCTGCCGTTCGTGGCCGAGGTGGCGCGTCTGCACGGTGGTGTCGCGCAGCTGGGCAACCATCCCGAAGGCGGGGCCGAGGCGAGCTTGCTGCTGCCGGCGGGCTGACTTCACATTCGCTTCAAACTCGGCACAAACCCCGCTCACCGGCGGCGTTCAACCTGTCCCTGTTTCCACACGAGGACGGGACATGACTTCCCTGAAACTGCTGTTGCGCTTCGCCATTGTCGGCGGGCTGGTGTTGTTGCTGCTGATTCCCCTGCTGCTGATCCGCAGCACCATCAATGAGCGTGAGCGTTACCGCGACGAGGCGGTCGAGCGGGTGTCGCAGAGCTGGGCCGGCGAGCAGTCGCTGATCGGCCCGGTACGGGTGCTGCCATGGACGCAGCAGCGTGAGGTGGAAATTCCGGCCGAAGGCGACAAGCCGCGCCGGACCGAACTGCGCGTTGAAGGTGGCTATGACCTGCAGATGCCGACGCGTTTGAACGTGCAGGGCAATATGCGCACCGATGAGCGCACCGTGGGCCTGTTCAAGGTGCCGGTCTACAACTGGCAGGCCAAGCTGCAGGCCGAGTTTGCCGAGACCAGCTATGCCGCGGTGCCGGGGCGGACCTATGGCAACCCGTATCTGGCCATGGGCATCTCCGACGTGCGCGGCCTTGTTGGTACGCCGAACCTGCGCGTCGACGGCCGGGCGGTCCAGTTGAAGCCGGGCGCCGGCGTACTGGAGGGAACGTCCAAGGGCCTGCATGCATCGCTGTCGCCATTGCCGGATGCGATGCAGGGCGTGCTGCGCGAGGGCAGCAAGGTTGAGCTGGAGTTCGTGCTGGGGGGCACGCGTTCGCTGGCGATTGCGCCGGTGGGTGACGATACCCGGGTTTCCCTGTCTTCAACCTGGCAGCACCCCTTGTTTGGCGGCAGCTTCCTGCCCAACGAGCGCAACATCGACGCCAGCGGTTTCAAGGCGGAGTGGGCGGTGTCTTCGCTGGCCTCGGCGGCGCAGTCGCAGCTGGCTCAGGCCATCCGCAGTGACGGTAGCAATGTCGAGGTGCTCAACGTGGCCTTGGTGGATCCGGTGGACACCTACACGCAGGTGGTCCGGGCCAGCAAATACGGCATCTTGTTCGTGCTGCTGACCTTCGTTGGTTTCGCGTTGTTCGAGTTGATCAAGCAGTTGAAGATCCATCCGCTGCAATACCTGCTGGTTGGCCTGGCGTTGGCGATCTTCTTCCTGCTGCTGCTGAGCTTGTCCGAGCAGATTGCGTTCTGGCAGGCGTATCTGATCGCGGCGGCGGCCTGTATCGGCCTGCAGGGTTTCTATCTGAGCGGGGTTTTGCATAGCTGGAAGCGCGGTGTCGGCTTCGCCACGATGCTGACGATGTTGTACGGCGTGCTGTACGTCTTGCTGATTTCGGAGAACAACGCGCTGCTGATGGGCTCGCTGCTGTTGTTCGGCATCCTGGCGGCGATCATGTGGATCACCCGCAAGGTGGACTGGTACGAGCTGAGCAGTCGTGCGGTGAACAAGCAGGGTTGATTGGTCGGTTGCGATGACGGGGCGGGGTGGTGAAGGCCATCCCGCCTCTTTCGTAAGGAGGAAGGACATGAATCGTGCATTGATCCATCGCCGCGCGCAGCGCTTGTTGCCGGCGGGTATCGAGACCTGCGGCCTGCTGCACTTCGGCATGGCGCCGGGGCAGGTGGAGCGGGCGTTGTTGGGGAGCGTGTTTGCCGATGAGCGGGTGCAGGGAGTTGTGGCGTTGCGCTTGTCGTTGTCGACAGCCTTGGCGATCCGGCGCAAGGGGCTGCGGTATTTCGAGGCGGGTGATTGGGTGTATTCGGCGTTTGCGGGTACTGATTCGTCAGGTTTTGGAGGTGAAGCGGGCGGGGCGGTAGCGGTTGATGCGTTGCCGGCGGGGCATGGCGCTGGGTATTCGGCCGTGGCTCAGGATGGGCGGTCGTGGTTTGTGGTGTTGCCGGTGGAGCGCATGGTGGTTTATGGGTGGTGGGAGTGACTGGGTGACTGTTGCTTGCCTGATTGCACGCGGCCTCTGTCCTCTTTGCGAGGAGCGCTTTTCTCTCGCCGTGCAGATTGGGGTGTTCGTGGTGCTTGCCCCGCGAAGGCGGGCAGCAGACGCACATCAAACTGCATGAAGCCTCCCTTCTCCCGCTTGCGGGAGAAGGTGCCCGGAGGGCGGATGAGGGGAGCTTTTAGCTTTGGTTCCGGCTTTTTGTTTTTTGGCAGGGTAGCAACAGCAACAGCTTTTACTCCCCTGCGGGGAGCGAGTCACTTTTCTTTGCTTGTGCAAAGAAAAGATAACCAAAAGAAAACACACCCTGCCTCCGCGCCCACGCCGCTACGCGACGCAGGTCCACTCCGCTGGCAGGATTTTTCGACGAGACATCCCTGTCTCGTCGAAAAACGACGCACATCCCTGTGCGTCGCCCCATGCGGGGTCTTGTCTGCCAGCTCCGTCGCTGCGGAAGGGGCCCGGTGAGGCAAAAGCTGAAAGCAACAGCAACAGCAACAGAAGAAGAAGGAGAAGGAGAAGCAAGAGCAGGAGTAGCAAAAGCAGCAGCAATCGCAACAACAAGCATCGCCGGTGCCGCAACCCCGGCACATATCCTGCGGGATCAGTTTTCAGTGCGCTGGCCGCAGCATCCACCGGCGGGATGAGCGCAATTGCAGCTTTAGCCCCTCTCCCCTTGCGGGAGAGGGGTTGGGGAGAGGGGCGGCGCCGGAGAAGCCGAGCACGTAAGTCACTCCCCATAAGCTCTGGAATCCGCACAAGCACTCAGCACTCACCATGATCGCGCTGTCTGATCAGTAATTGCCGCCAAGTCTCGAAGACATCGCGCACCTGTACATGCCAGTGTTAAAAACATGCCTCTCTCAACCAGCGCGGTATCAAGCATGGCTGCAGCCATGCCATCCAACGCAGGTGCGGCCTTCCGACGCACTCACTTGCTGCGACAATCAGCCTTAAGCACCCAGTTGAACTGCAATGAGTGGGTGGTGACCTGCCGTGCATCCGTTTACATTCTGGACCCCTGGTGTGGAGGCTGTTGCATGAAAATCGCCGTTGCCCGATATCCCGTGGGTTCGCCTGCGAGTTTTGAAGATTTTGCTGTCCGCCAAGCGCAGGTGCTGGCTGAGGCGGCCGCGGCGGGCGCGCGCATCGCGGTGCTGCCGGAATACCTCTCGCTGGAACTGGCGGCCAGCGGTGGCCGGTCGGTGTTCCGGGATCTGGCCGCATCGCTGGCGGCCATCCAGCCGTACCGGCAGCGCTGGCTGGAACTGTTCTCACGGCTGGCGCGGGAACTGGACATGCATATCGTGGCCGGAAGTTTCCTGCTCGCTGGCGACAATGGCCGATACCGCAATCGCTGCGATTGGCTGACGCCGCAGGGCGAGCAGCTATGGCAGGACAAACTGCAGCTGACCGGTTTCGAAAAAAGTACCGGCCTCATCGTGCCCGGCGATACGCTTAAGGTCTTCGAGATAGATGGCATCCGCGTTGCTGTGGCGATCTGCTACGACAGCGAGTTTCCGTTGCCGGTGCGGCGGCAGTACGAAGCCGGGGCGCGGCTGTTGATCGTGCCCAGCTGCACCGATACCGCTGCCGGCGCCATGCGTGTGCGCGTCGGTTGTCTGGCACGCGCGCTGGAGAACCGCATGTTCGTGGCGCAGGCGGTGACTGTGGGGCTGGCACAGTGGGACCCTGCGCTGGACGGAAACGCCGGCGAGGCCGCTGTCTATGCGCCGATGGATGTGGTTTTCCCTGCCCATGGCGTGCTCACGCAAACCGGTAACGGCCAGTTGTGGGCCTATGCGACGCTGGATTTTGCGGCCTTCGAGGCCAGTCGCAGGTACGCACAGGTGGCCAATGACCGTGATTGGCAAAGCCAGCTGCGGCCCGCGCTTGCGCATGCAGTGGTGACCGTCGCGGATTGAACAGGTCATTTGCGGTCAACCATGACCATTGGCCGGCTCGGCAGGGGCGGTCTGCTGGCTAGACTCGGTGCTTTGTCGTCATTGGGCCTGAGGCCGGGGGAAGCATGATCAAGCGGGGTTTGTTGGCGTTGTGCATGGGCGTGGCGGTGAGCGCCACGGCGCAGTCGGCCGAGCAGGTGGATCTGGACATGGTGGGCAAGATCCGCCAGGAAGCTTTCCATCGTTCGCAGGTGATGGATACCTTCAGTCATCTGACCGAGACCATCGGTCCGCGCCTGACCAATTCGCCGGCCATGGCCCAGGCCAATACCTGGACCCGCGGCAAGTTCAACGAGTGGGGCCTGGTCAATGTGCACGACGAGGCCTTCGAGGACTTCGGTCGCGGTTGGGAGTTCACCTCGGCCAGCGTCGAGATGCTCGGCCAGCGCGTTCAGCCGCTGCACGCACTTCCCAAGGCGTGGACGCCGGGCACCAACGGTCCGGTCGAAGGTGAACTGATCCAGGTCGACATCAAGAAGCTGGCCGACCTTGAAAAATACAAGGGCAAGCTGCGCGGCAAGATCCTGCTGCTGGGTGATGCGCGCGAATACAAGCGTGGCACCGAGTCTGACTCGCACCGTCACGACGCCACTTCGCTGGAAGGCCTGCAGACCTTCACCATCCCCAAGACGGCCGAGGAAGACCGAGCAAAGCGCTTGAAGGATTTCAACGAGCGCCAGGAGCTGACCAAGGCGGTCAATGCGTTCTTCATCGATGAAGGTGCGTTGGCGGCGATCAGCATCAGCGGTTGGGATAACGGCATCATCCGTGTGGCCGGTGGTGGTTCGCGCAAGGCCGGTGAGTCGGTGGGCATTCCCGAATTGGCGATGATTGCCGAGCACTTCAATCCACTGGTGCGTGCGCTCAAGGACAAGCAGACGGTGACGTTGCGGGTCAACGTGGATGCGCGCTTTACCGATGACACCAACCAGCCAGGCCACAACACGCTGGCCGAGATCCGTGGCAGCAGCAAGGCCGACGAGATCGTGATGCTTGGCGCGCATATGGATTCCTGGCACACCGGCACCGGTGCGGCCGACAACGCCGCGGGCGTGGCGGTGATGATGGAGGCGATGCGCATCCTCAAGGCGGTGGGTGCCAAGCCCAAGCGCACCATCCGCGTGGGTCTGTGGAGCGGTGAGGAGCAGGGGCTGATCGGTTCACAGGCCTATGTGGCGCAGCATTTTGCGCGTTACCCGGAGCCGACCGATCCGGCGCAGAAGGCGTTGCCGGCGTCGCTGCGCGAGCCGACCGGTCCGCTGCAGAAAATGCGTGATTACGACAAGTTCCAGGTCTATTTCAACATGGACAATGGTTCGGGCCGGTTCCGTGGCATCTATGCGCAGGAAAACATGGCGGCGATGCCGATCTTCGAGGCATGGTTGAAGCCGTTCAATGATGTGGGTGCGACAACGGTGGTCTCGCGTAACACCGGCAGCACGGACCACATCAGTTATGACCGGGTAGGTCTGCCGGGCTTCCAGTTCGTGCAGGATCGTCTGGACTACTTCAGCAATGTGCATCACAGCCATCTGGACACCTGGGACCACGCCGAGGCGGAGGATCTGAAGCAGGCGGCGGCGATTGTGGCGTCGTTTGTCTACAACGCTGCGATGCGCGAGGAGCGTTTCCCGCGTAAACCGTTGTTGGAGAAGTGAGTTAGCTGGGTTTGCTTGAAGGAAGGGCCGCATTGCGGCCCTTCTGCTTTTGGGGCACAACAAGCTAAGGCGGATGTAGCCCTTCTCCCGCCTGCGGGAGAAGGTGCCCGAAGGGCGGATGAGGGGAGCTTTGGCTCTAGCTGTTGCTGGCGCTCTAGTCTCTTATGTACAGCAGTTGCAAGAGCAAGAGCAAGAGCAAGAGAAAGAGCTTTCACTCCCCTGCGGGGAGCGAGTCACTTTTCTTTGCTTGTGCAAAGAAGAAGTAACCAAAAGAAAGCACACCCTGCCTCCGCGCCCACGCCGCTACGCAGCGCGGGTCCACTGCGCTGGCAGGATTTTTCGACGAGACATCCCTGTCTCGTCGAAAAACGACGCACATCCCTGTGCGTCGCCCCATGCGGGGTTTTGTCTGCCAGCTCCGTCGCTGCGGAAGGGGGCCCGGTGAATCAAAAGCCGGAGCGAGGGCGACTGCAACGGCCAAAGCTAAAGCTAAAGCCAAAGCCAAAGCCAAAGCCAGAGGCAGAGGCAGAGCTGCCCTCACCCCAACCCCGCTCCGCGCCCCGGCCCTCGCGTCGCCGCGAGGGCGCTCTAAGAGTCGCGAACCAGTGGTTCGCAAGCGCCTCTTCTCGCCCCGCAGGCGGGAGAGAGGCTTACAGCTGCAGGTCGCGGGGTTTTGCTCCCTTCTCCCGCAGGCGGGAGAAAGACTTACAGCTGCAGGTCGCGGGATGTTGCTCCCTTCTCCCGCAGGCGGGACAAGGGCTGGTAGCTGCAGGTCGCGGGCTGTTGCTCCCTTCTCCCGCAGGTGGGACAAGGGCTGGTAGCTGCAGATCGCGGGCTTTTGTTCCCTTCTCCCGCAAGCGGGAGAAGGTGCCCCGAAGGGGCGGATGAGGGGAGCTTTTGATCTTCCGCTCCGCCGTTCAGCCCATGATCGTCTTCAACAAAAAAGCCAATAACCGCTTGCGGGGCCGCGTTAAAAGCCCCTCAGCTACGTCAATGCGGGGGAAGAGGTAAAATGCCCCGATTCCCACTTCTGCGCCCGTCATGACCGTCCGTACCCGCTTTGCCCCCAGTCCCACCGGCTACCTGCATATTGGTGGCGCCCGCACCGCGCTGTACTGCTGGTTGGAGGCGCGCCACCGTGGCGGTGAGTTCGTGCTGCGCATTGAAGATACCGACCGCGAGCGCTCAACCCAGGCTGCCATCGATGCCATCCTCGAGGCGATGGATTGGCTGGGGCTGGGCTATGACGAAGGTCCGATCTACCAGACCGACCGCGTCGCCCGTTACAAGGAAGTGGCCGAGCAGCTGATCGCCGACGGCAAGGCCTACTACGCCTACGAGACCAAGGAAGAGCTGGACGCCATGCGCGAGGCCGCCATGGCCAAGCAGGAGAAGCCGCGTTACAACGGCGCCGCCCGCGAGCTCAAGCTGCCGTACAAGGACGACCCGAACCGCGTCATCCGCTTCAAGAACCCGCTCGACGGCACCGTGCTGTTCGATGACCTGATCAAGGGCAACATCGAAATCGCCAACAGCGAGCTGGATGACATGGTCATCTTCCGTCCGGATGGCTACCCCACCTACAATTTCGCGGTGGTGGTCGACGATTGGGACATGAACATCAATGAGGTCATCCGCGGTGATGACCACATCAACAACACCCCGCGCCAGATCAACCTGTACCAGGCCATCGGTGCACCGGTGCCGAAGTTCGGCCATATGCCGATGATCCTGGACGAGCAGGGCGCCAAGCTGTCCAAGCGCACCGGCGCGGCCGATGTCATGCAATACAAGGACGCCGGTTACCTGCCCGAGGCGCTGCTGAGCTACCTGGCCCGGCTGGGCTGGTCGCACGGCGACCAGGAGATCTTCACACGGCAGGAACTGATCGACCTGTTCGACGTCACCAACTGCAACTCCAAGGCCGCGCGCCTGGACATGGCCAAGCTGGGCTGGGTCAACCAGCACTTCCTGAAGACCGAGACGCCCGAATCCATTGCGCCACACCTGGTCTACCAGCTGGAAAAGCTGGGCCTGGACCTGGCCAAGGGCCCGGCACCGGTGGACGTGGTCATCGCCCTGCGCGAGCGCGTGCAGACCCTGAAGGAAATGGCCGAGAAGGCAGTGGTCTGGTACACCCCGCTGAACGAGTACGACGAAGCCGCGGTGGCCAAGCATTTCAAGGCCGGCGCCGAGGTTCCGCTGGGCAAGGCCCGTGAGCTGCTGGCCGCGGCTGAATGGACTGCCGAAGGCGTGTCGGCGGCGCTGCACGACGTGGCCGCGCAGTTGGAAATCGGCATGGGCAAGATCGCCCAGCCGCTGCGCGTGGCCATCACCGGCACCCAGGTGAGCCCTGACATTTCCCATACCGTGTACCTGGCCGGCCGCGACGAGGCCTTGAAACGCATCGACGCCGCACTCATCAAGATCCCAACGGCCTGATTCCGACGAGGTAGCCATGACCGATGCACACTCCTGTACCGCCCCGCACCACCACGTTGAAGACGCGGCGGATTTTGTTGCGGTGGTCGAGCGGGTGTGCCGTGAGCGCGGTCTGCGGCTGACGCCGATCCGCGCCAACGTGCTGCGCCTCATCGCCGAGGCGGGCAAGCCGGTCAAGGCTTACGAATTGCTGGAGTGGGTGCGCGAAGGCAAGGGCGTGGGCGCCGATGCCCCGCCCACCGTCTACCGCGCGCTGGATTTCCTGATGGCCAATGGCTTCGTGCACAAGTTGGCTTCGGTCAACTCGTTTGTCGCCTGCCATCACCCCAGCAGCAACCAGCACTCGGTGCCCTTCCTGATCTGCGACCGCTGCCATAGCGCGGTGGAGCTGGAGGACCGCGACATCGTCCGTCAGCTGGAGGCTCGCGCCAAGGAGCTGGGCTTCAAGCCGCAGGCGCAGACGCTGGAAGTGCATGGCCTGTGCGCGAACTGCGCAGGCTGAAGCTCAAAGCCTAGGCTGAAGCTTGAAGCTTGAAGCCCCTCTCCCGCCGGGAGAGGGGTTGGGGTGAGGGTAGGGCAGGTGTGTGAACCTGTAGGCCTGAACCACCGGCACTACCTCGGCTAGCTCAATGCGCTATCGGTTTCGATTGTCGTGATGGCTTCGCGGCTTACGCCGCTCCTACAAATGCAGGATCTTTGCGGCGCTGCGCTCTTTGTAGGAGCGGCGTGAGCCGCGAAGCCGATAGGCCTGAACCACCGCGATTTACCTCGGCGGGTTCAATGCGCTATCGGCTTCGGTTGTCGTCGTGGCTTGTGCCGCTCCCACAAGGTGGGAAATTGGCGCGGCAGTGTTCACGCCAATCACATAGCGTCTTTACGGCTTCGGCTTTGCCTCGTAAACCACTTCGCCATCCTTGATCGTCTGCAGCACCTTGATGGTGTGCAGTTGGCTGCGTTCGATGCTTAGCGGGTTGTCCGACAACACCGCCAGATCTGCGCGCTTGCCGACTTCGATCGAGCCCTTGCTGCTCTCCTCGCCATACTGCCGCGCCGCCCACAAGGTAATGGATTTCAGTGCGATTTCCGGTGACACGCGCTGGTCCGGACCGAGCACACGGCCGCTGCGGGTCACGCGGTTGACCGTTGCGTCCAGCACCCGCATCGAATCGGGGAATACCACCGGCGCATCGTGGTGCGAGGTGAACACCATGCCGGCGTCCAGTACCCATTGCGTGGGCGAGATGTTTTCGGCGCGTTCCGGCCCCAGCACCGAGTCGCGGTGCCAATCGCCCCAGTAATAGGTGTGCATCGGGAACAACGACGGGAAGATGCCCAGCTGGCGCAGTTCGCCGACCTGGTCCTTGCGCAGGGTCTGGCCGTGGATCAGCACCGGCACCAGATGCTTGTCCGGGTATTTCGCTTCGGCGGTGGCAACGGCGTGGATCAGCTGGTCGATGGCGGCGTCGCCGTTGGCGTGCGCCAGCAGCTGCCAGCCATGGCCCCAGGCTTGCGTGACCAGGTCGTCGACCTTGGCGTCCGGAAAGGCGGGGTAGCCGGCATAGTCAGGCTTCTCGCCCTCGGGCACTTTGTAATACGGCTTGGTGAGCCATGCGGTCTTGCCCTGTGGCGAACCGTCCAGGCTGATCTTCACCCCGCCGATGCGGTAGTGCTCGGTGTAGTTCAGGCCGTAGAACGGCCCCTGCATGGCCGGGTTGTGCAGCGCCACTTCAATATCGGGGTAGGCCACAACATCGATCTTCAAACGGCCGCCTTGGGCCGCCAGTGGCAGCAGTTGCAAAGTGCCCGCGTCGCTCCTGCCGTCCTGGGCGGTGGTGTAGCCGTATTTCATGTACAAGGCCTGCCCGGCTTCGAGCATGGCCAGCGACTGCTCGGCGGTCATGGCCGGCATCAGCTTGGCCAGGGCCATGCTGTGCGCGCTTTCTTCCAGCACGCCATCGGGGGTCTTGCCGTCGGCTTCGCGGCGGATCACCCCGCCCGGCGGATTGGGCGTGTCGGCGGTGATGCCGGCCAACTCCAGCGCCTTGCTGTTGTAGGCGCCGAGATGGCCGGACTGGTGCATCAGGATGACCGGGATATCGGTGGCGATGGCATCCAGATCCTGGCGGGTCGGGTGCCGCTGTTCGGCCAACTGCGAATCGTCGTAGCCGAAACCGATCAACACCTTGTAGCCCTCGGGCGTGGTCGGGTGTGCGCGGAACTCGCGCATGATCTTCTGCAGCGCGGGGATCGAATTGCCTTCGCCATCGGGCGCGGGCAGAAGGTTGGCGGACAACGCCTGCAGGCCAACCCCGGAAACATGGCCGTGCGCGTCGATGAAACCCGGCGTCAGCGTGTGGCCCTGCAGATCAACCTGCTGCGCCTGCGGGCTGAAGCGGCGCGCCGCCGTGCGGGTGCCGACAAAGGCGATGCGGCCATCACGGACCACGATGGCTTCAGCGCTGGGCTGCTTGTCATCGACGGTGATGATCGGGCCGCCGGAGTACAGCGTGTCGGCTGCGTTGGCGGCGGGGGCCGTGAGCGCGGCCAGGATGGACGCGGCCAGAATCATTTTCATCGAGGGTTCGCCCGGCTGGAGACAGGGGTACAGCCTAGCGCTTTAGTGCTTACCGTTGTGTTGAAGGACGGCGCGGTCCGTTTTGAAGCGGGGTTCGCTTGGATACAGTTGTTTCTGGCCCGTTCTTGCGTCGCGTGGCGGGCTTTTACGGCGATGGGTGCGCGGGTGGTTGGCAGGGTTCATTGGGAAAGCCCCTGCCGAGCATGGCTCGGCACTACGGTTTTCACCCCCTCCCTTTCGCGTAGCAAAGGGGAGGGTTGGGGAGGGGTGCTTTGGTTTGTGCTGCTTGTGCGCGTTCGCCGGGAAAGCCTCTGCCGAGCATGGCTCGGCACTACGCTCCCTCCCTTTCGCGTAGCGAAGGGGAGGGTTGGGGAGGGGTGCTTTGGGTTGTGCTGCTTGTGCGCGTTCGCCGGGAAAGCCTTTGCCGAGCATGGCTCGGCACTACCGCCTACCGCCTATCGCCGCTGCGCTGGCGCGGGGGTTGCTGCCGTATCCACTTCCACCACCACCGACATGCCTGGGCGCAGGCGGGCGGCCAGCGGCTGATCCGGGTCGATGGCGATGCGGATCGGCAGGCGCTGTACCACCTTGGTGAAATTGCCGCTGGCGTTGTCGGGCTTGAGCACCGAGAACTCCGAACCGGTAGCCGGGGCGATCTGCTCGATGCGGCCGGTCAGCTTCTTGCCCTGGAAGGCATCCACGCTGAAGGTCGCCGGCTGGCCGATGGCCATGTTCCAGGTCTGGCCTTCCTTGAAGTTGGCCACCACCCACAGCGTGTCCGGCACCAGGAACAGCAATTGGCTGCCGGCGGTGACGTACTGGCCCAGGCGTACGGTCGCTTCGGATACCTGGCCATCGCGCGGCGCCTTGATCACGGTGTTGTCCAGATCGATGCGGGCCAGCTCCAGCGCCGCTTCGGCCATGGCCACCTTGGCTTCCAGTCCCTTGCGCGCCACCTGGGTGGAGGTGAGGGTCTGCTCGGCGATATGGATGGCAGCCTGCGACTGGGCGACGCCGGCGGTGGCTACCTGCGCCGAGGAGCGCAGTTTGTCGCGGTCGCTGTTGGACACCAGCTGCTGCGCTGCCAATTGTTCGTAGCGCTGCAGCTCGGTGCGGCTGCGCTGCTGCTCGGCCTGCTCGGCCGAATAGTTGGCCCGCGCCGAACTGATCTGCGCGCGGTTCTGCGCCTGGCTCTGGTCAGAGTTGGCCAGCTGCGCGCGCGCGTCGTCCAGCGAAGCCTGGGCCTGGTCCACTTTCTGCTGGTAGATGCGCTGGTCGATGCGCAGCAGCGGCTGGCCCTGTTTCACATGGTCGAAGTCGCTGACCAGCACTTCGGTGACATAGCCATTGACCTGTGGTGCCAGCACCGTCACCTGGCCCCGCACATAGGCATCGTCGGTGTGCATGTGGCTGCTGTTGAACGGCCACAGTTGCCACGCGCGCAGGATCACGGTCAGCCCCAGCAGCGCGACGATGATCATCACCACCACGCTGGTGCGGCTGGGTCGGTTGTACTTGGACACCGCTGCGGGTGCCGGCGTTGAAGCGCTCTTTTCGGTCTTGTTGCTCATGTTTCTGCTCGTTGGTTCCGGGTACCGGCGCGGTCACGCCGGAACACCTGTTTCACACGCGGGTTGCGCAGCGTCACTTCCAGCAACAGCCATGTCAGGAAGCAGATCGCCACCCAGCCGCTGAGGGCGAATACATCGTTGAAGGCGCGCACATTGGCCTCGCGTTTGGCGCTGGCCGCCAGTGCGGCGCTGGCCTGCGCCTTGAGTTGTACCGGGTCGGTGATGACGCGGGCGTAGGCTTGTTGTTGCAGCTGCAGGCGCCGCGCCACCTGCGGATCGGCGGGGTTGAGCTGGCTGACCAGCGCCGTCGAATAGATGTGCTCGCGGTGCAGCTGGTAACTGCTCAACAGGGCCGAGCCGGCCAGGCTGCCGAAACTCTGGGTCAGCGACAGAATCACGATGAAGGACACGATGTGGTCCAGCCCACGTGCCATCGCCTGGCGGATGCCCATCAGCATCAGCGGCCCCATGAACATGCCGCTGCCCACCGCCGCGAAGAACTGGCTGAGGGCGAAGTCCATCGGCCGGTCCATGCTGGTGCGGTGCTGGTCGAGAAAGGCCGCCGTGCCCAGCAGGATGATCGAGGCCAGCAACTGCGGGATCAGCGCATTCGGCCCGAAGGTCAAGGCGCTGGCGGCGATGCCGACCAGCACGCCGACCAGGATCACACCGAACAAGGGCGCCATCTGGTCCGGCCCCATGCCCAGCGTGCGCATCATCGTGATCATCCCGTAGGACTGCTCGTTGGTGAGAAAGCGGATCAGGAAGGCACCGACGATGAAGCGCAGCATCACCGGCCCCATCAGCCAGCGCACCTGCAGCAGCGGGTTGCGGCGCTGGTGTTCGATGCACAGGCCGGCGGTGATCAATACCACCGCCGCAGCCAGTGCCCAGCCCAGCCATGGCGAATCGAACCACCAGTGCAGGTAGCCCTGGCTAAGCACCACCACCAGCAGCGCCAGGCCGGGAGCGAGCAGGGCAAAGGTGAGGAAGTCCTTGCGTTCGAATACCTTGATCTGGATGCCGGGCGGCAGCTTGAGCACCACCACCGCCGCGAACGAACACAGTGCAAGCCCTGCCTCGAACAGGTACAGGTTCTGCCACTCGCCGTGGTCCAGCAGGCCGGGCGACAACAGCCAGGCCAGCGGCACCGCCAACTGCGACAGACCCACGCCGATCACCAGCAGGTTGCCGACATATTTGCGCGGCAACGCCTGCAGCATGTACAGCGTGCCCAGCGTGGTGCAGGCGGCACCGGCAAAGCCGCTGCCCGCGCGCACCAACAACGTGGTGGTGGTGGTGCCGACAAACAGGTGCAGCACCGCCAGCGCCGCATAGGTGCCCAGGCCGATCTCGGCGAACAGACGGATGCCGTACTCCTGGCGGAACTTGAACACCAGCAGGTTGGCACTGACATTGACCATCAGATAGGCGGCAACCAGCCAGTTCGCCTCGCTGGCCTGCAGCCCCATCTGTCCGGTGATCAAGGGCAGGTTGGCGCTGATCAGGGCGTTGCCCAAGCCGCCGGTGATGGCCACCAGCACCGCCACCGCGGCATAGGCTGCGCGCCGGTACGGCGGGTGCCAGGGCATCGAGGCCGAGCCGGGCAGGGCGGGCTTTTCGTGCTCCTCCCAATCCGGGATGGGCTTGAGCGGCTTCATTTGCGGTCCGTTGCGAGCGGCGCGGACAGGCCGGGGCGCAGCAATTCAAGCGCACGCCGTGCGAGGGCGGCGCGATCTTCTGCGGTACGCCCGCGCAGGGCAGCACCCAACATGCTGGAGATCAGCGAGATATCGGCCAATTCCAGGTCCGGCCGGCACAGGCCGGCGGCCTTCGCGCGCTGCAGAGCCGGTGCCGACAGGTTGAGGATGTGCTCACGGGCGGCCTTGATGGCGGGGGCGTCGCGGTCTACTGCGCGCCAGTAATCGGCCAGCGCGGGCGAATGCACGATACGCCGCGCCATGCCCTCGATCAGCTCGAACAGCGCGTCATCGCGCTCGCCCAGTTGCTGTAGGTGCGCCTCGATGGTTTCCACGGTCCGCTGCAGCAGAGCCTCCACCAGTGCGGTCCGGTCGGGGAAGTTGCGGTACAGGGTGGCGCGGCCAACGCCGGCACGTTCCACCACCAGGTCAAGCGGGGCGGTGATGCCGTGCTCGCCGAACACGGCGTCGGCCGCGTCCAATAGCAATGCACGACGCGCGGCGGCGTCGGAACGGATGGAAGTCATGTCGCCATGATCCGGACAAAAGTGTCCGGTTTCAATAGACAGAGCGTTAATGCGGCGTTGCGGCGCCCTTTTTGTTCAGCTCGCGGCCGGCTGCGGGCGCAGCTGCGCCTCGCGGATTGGCAGGTTGACCAGGGCTGCGGCCACCGCCAAGACCATGTCCGCGTACCACATCCAGCTGAAATCGCCGCCGTATTCCAGCGCCACGCCGCCCAGCCAGGCGCCGAAGAACGCACCGATCTGGTGTGAGAGCAGGGTCAGGCCGAACAGCGTGCCCATGTGCCGTGGCCCGAACAACTTGCCGACCAGGCCAGCCGTGGGCGGCACCGTAGCCAACCAGGTAAAGCCCAGTGCGGCGGAGAACACATAGAACGTCATCGGTGTGGGCGGCGAGACCAGATAGACCGCAATCAGCACCGCGCGGCTGAGGTACATCCAGAACAGCAACCACTTCATGCGGAAGCGCTCACCCAATGCGCCCACGATCAGGCTGCCGGCGACATTGAACAGGCCGATCAGCGCGATCGAGACCGAGGCCACATTGGGCGACAGGCCGCACAGCGCGATTTCTCCGGGCAGGTGGGTGACCAGGAAGGCGATATGCACGCCGCAGGTGAAGAAGCCCAGATGCAGGCACCAATAGCTGCGGTCGCGCAGCGCGCGCTGCAGTTGTGGGCGCAGGGCTTCGCCGTCGGCCGCACCGTCGCTGCGTGGCGCACGCTTGCGCAGCGGCCAAGCCAAGGGCAACGACAGCACCACGATGAAGGCCAGCGCGTATACGGCCTTGATCCAGCCAAAAGCGCTGAGCAGCAGCTGCACCAACGGCGCGAACAGAAACTGCCCCAGCGAGCCGCCGGCGTTGATGATGCCGGCCGCCATCGAGCGCTTCTGCGCCGGAATGCGCCAGGCGGTAGCACCGATCAGCACCGAGAAACTGCCCGCACCGGCGCCGGCGGCCAACAGCAGTCCGAAGCTGAGATTCAAGCCCCAGGCGCCGGGCAGCAGCGGGGCCACCAGCAGGCCAAGCGCGAGCAGCAGGCCGCCGCCGACCAGCACCGGCAAAGGACCGCGCTTGTCGGCTATCGCGCCGAACAAGGGCTGCACCGCGCCCCAGACGAACTGGCCGATCGCCAGCGAGAAACTGATCTGGGCAACGCCCAGCCCGGTGGAAACATGGATGGGATCGATCAGCAGGCCGCTGGTCTGGCGCACGCCCATGGTCACCATCAGGATGCTGGACGCGGCCAGCAAGAGCAGCCAAGGCGTGCGGGTGGGGGATGTGTTGTTCATGCGTACTGCCCCTGTTCCAGCACATGGTTCAGTGCTTCCAATTGCTGGTTGAGCGCGGTGATTCGGGTGCTGCCGAACAGCGTCTCGACTTCCTCCTGCGCTTGTTGCCAGAGCGGGAATGCTTTCTGCAGGCGCCGCTTGCCGCTGGCGGTGATGTGCAGCTCACGCCGGCGCGCATCTTCGCCCGGTTCGGAGCTGAGCAGGCCTGTTTCCAGCAATGGCTTGAGGTTGCGGGTCAGGGTGGTGCGGTCCATGCCCAGCGCATCGGCCAGCTCACCCAGCGGCCGCGGCTGGCTGGAGCGGCGCAGGATGGAATAGGCGTTGAGGCTCAGCTCGGCGGCGGCCAGGTGGCGGTCGTAGACCTGGGAGACGCGGCGCGCGGCGCGGCGCAGTTGGAAGCAGGTACAGGGGCTGTGGGCGTCCATCGGCGGTGTCGGCGGGGCGATGAACGGAGTATAGGTGTATATGCACGTAATTGCGCAAGAACGGCGGTTGATGCTTTGCCTTCTCCCGCCTGCGGGGGAAGGTGCCAGAAGGGCGGATGGGGGAGAGCCTTTGATTTGGCTCTGGCCAGTGCGCTTGGTGCGCTGAGAGGCTGGAGCTTGCACAAAACAAAAGCCACCTTGCGGTGGCTTTCGTGGTGCTCAGCTCTGGAATGGTCGCAATGGCGGCAACGGCAACGGCTTGAGCAGCAGCAACAGCTTGCCCTCACTCCTACCCCTCTCCCGCAGGCGGGAGAGGGGAAAGCCGGGGCAACAGCCGGGGCAACTGCAAAAGCAGAAGCAAAGGCAGAAGCAACAGCAACAGCAACTGCAACTGCAACTGCAGAAGCAACAGCAACAGCAACTGCAGGAGCAACAGCAACAACAAGCCGTGTTCCGTCAGCGCACTTCCGCTCCCGTATTTGGGAGCGGAAGTGTCAAGGCAATAGCGCTAATCGCGCTTAGAACCAGGCGCGGATGCCGAATGCCACACCACGGCCCGGCAGCGGCGAGTAATCCCGCAACAACGAGGTATGCGGGCGTGCCTCGCGGTTGGTCAGGTTGCTGCCGTCCAGGAACACTTCGTAGCTGTTGTCACCGCTGCGATCCCAGCGATACGCCACGTGGGCATCGACCAGGGTGTAGCTGCCGCTGGGTTCTTCATTGAGCGCGACATCCTTCTGGCTGCCATAACGTACTGCACCCAGCGAGGCGCGCCAGCCGCCCAGCGACCAGTGCAGGTCGGCGCCTACGCGGGCAGGTGCGATGCGTGGCAGGTAGCCGCCATTGGCCAGCTCGACGTTGTAGTTGTGCGCGTGATCACCGTGCGGTACGGCGATATCGACGTTGCGGCTGCCGCTGCCATCCAGTTCGGCCTTCACGTAGTCGCCGAACACGCGCAGGTCCCAGTCGCCGGACAGGCCTTCGATCATGTGCCAGGTTGCCTCGGCTTCAGCGCCCTTGAAGGTGGCGTCGCTCTGGGTCCAGGCGCGTACCGGCAGGCCGCCTTCGGCCACGCCGGTATCGGCCAGGTAGATGAAGTCCTTGAACTTGGTCTGGTAGATCGCCGCCTGCACATCGATGCGCTCGTTGTGCGCATGCAAGCCCAGCTCGACGCGCTGACCGCGCTCGGTATCCATGTTGGGGTTGCCGATTTCCAGCGAGCGCGTGGCGATATGTGCGCCGGCGGCGTACAGCTCCTCGTTGGTCGGTGCTCGCTCGGAGGCGTCCACGCCGAAGCGCAGATCGAAGGTGTCGTTCAAGGCCCAGATGCCGGACGCGGACAGGTTGGTCGCGCCGAAGCTGCGGCTGCGCTGTGCATCGTCCGGGTCCAGCTTGACCCGGTCATGGCGGGCGCCCAGTTCCAGCTTGAACGGGCCGAACTGCTTTTCCTGCAGCACGAACGCACCAAGTGTGTCGGTGGTGGTGCTGGGGACGAAAGCCTCTTCGCCGATGGCACCAAAGTCGCTGCTGCCGAACTGCAGGCCGAACGCGCCGTCCCAGCCGGCCAGCGGCTGCTGCACGGCTTCCAGCCGGCCTTCAAAGCCCTTGTTGGTGAAGCGGGTGGAGGGCGTGCCGGCCTCCAGCTCGGTGTGCTCGTAGTCGGTGTAGCCGCCGCGCAGGGTCAGGCTCTTCAGGAAGGAGGTCGGGTTGTACAGGCCGCCCTTCAGGTCGAAGCGGTTCTGCACCATGTCGATGCGCACGTCATGTTCGCCACCTTCTTCTTCGGCGGCGTGGTCATGGTCATCATCGCCATGGTCGTGGTCATCGTCGGCGTGCACATGGGCGCCGTTGGGGATGCCGTAGTTGCTGCGGTAGGTGCCCAGCGAGGCACCGAGGTAGCCGCTTTCGCCGAACCAGGTCGCGCCGACGCCGCCGGCGCGGGTGCGCACCGAGCTGTTGTCCAGGCGGCCGCGGGGACCGAGCTCGTCACTGTCCGCGTCATGGTCGCCATGGCCATCGGCGTCCAGTGCGTGCGGATCGATCGCATAGCCGGGGATGCGGTAGTCGTCACCGTTGCGGATCAGGCCATCGACGTGCAGGACCAGGTTGTCACCGCTGACTCCGTCCAGCCGGAACATGCCGCTGCGTTCTTCGTTCACCGAATTGCCGCGCAGTTCGGCACGGCCACTGAGCGGGCGGTCCGGTACTTCGCTGGCAATGCGGCCATCGACCACGTTGACCGCGCCGCCAATCGCGCCGCTGCCGAACAACAGCGTGGCCGGGCCCTTCAGCACTTCGATCTGGTCGGCCAGGAACGGCTCGATGCTGGAGGCATGGTCGGCACTGACGGTGGAGGCATCCATGTTGCCGACGCCGTTGGCGACCACCGCCACACGCGGGCCTTCCTGGCCGCGGATGATGGGCCGGCCCACGCCGGGGCCGAAGAAGGTGCTCTGCACGCCGGGCAGCTTGGCCACGGTGTCACCCAGGGTGCCGGATTTGTGTTCGTCCAGATCCGTGCCGGACAGCACTTCAACCGGGCGCGCCAGCGAGTCGGCCGAGCCCTGCAGCGGCGAGGCCGTGACCTTTACGGCGGTCAGTTCGGTCAGGTGATGGCTCTGCCCGGCATCGTCATCGGCGGCGCTGGCGACGGCAGGCAGGGCGGCGACAAGGGCGAGGAACAGCAGGTGGTGCTGGGTGCGGACGGGACGGGGCATGGTGGTCTCTCTGTTACTGTGTATCACTTGGGTTGCAGGCTGAACCGCGAGCGGCAAAGGGCTGACGCAAGCGGTTCGGGCGGGGAGGATGATTATGTTATATTATTCCATAACGTTCCGTCGCCCCTGCTGGAAGTCATGCCAACGCCACCCACCGGATTACGCAAATTCATCGATCGCTTTGGCGCGACTGGATCCTTGATCTGCGCGGTGCATTGCGCGCTGCTGCCGGCGCTGCTGGCCATCGCCCCGGCGCTGGGCCTGTCGTTCTGGCTGAGCGATGGGGTGGAAGCCAGCATCGTCATTTTTGTCACTGTGCTGGGTCTTTTCAGCCTTATCTGGGGCTATCTGCGCCACCGCGCGATGATGGCCCTGCTGTTGCTGGTGCCGGGCTTGCTGTTGCTGTGGGCCGGTTTACTGCACCCGGAGCTGCACCATTCGGCCGTGCCGCATGCGGTGGTGATGACCCTGGGCGGTGTACTGGTGGGCTTGGCGCATATCGCCAATCTGCGCTTGAATCACGTTCATATACATGACGCAAGCTGCGCACATTGAGGGGCGCATGGTAGGCTTCCTGTCCATGCGCGAGGGCGCTTGCAGCGGCCTGGCCAAACCCGTGCATGCACGGGGTAACTGATTACAAACCAAGGAGTTGACGACATGGGTAAGGGTGACCGTAAGACCGCCAAGGGCAAGCGCTTCAACGCCAGTTATGGCATTTCGCGTTCGCACGTGAGCAAGGTGGCCGTGGGCGCAGCTGCGCCGGTTGCCAAGAAGACCGTCGCCAAGGCCGCCGCCAAGAAGGCTGTAGCCAAGAAGACCGTCGCCAAGGCCGGCTGATCCCAGCCTGGTAGTGGTTACGAAAAAGCGGCGCTTTGCGCCGCTTTTTTTTGTGTCTTGATCCGGGTGCGCGGGCTTGCCGGGTGCGGGTTCCCGGGTGCGCTTCGCTTACCCGGGCTACGCCCCTTTGACGCCTACTTGGAGCCGCGTAGTGCCTGTTGCAGGGCCTGCGCGTCGCCATCGTTGGGTTGGGCCGGGATGCCGATCAGCCGGGTAAGTAAGGGGTAGACATCCACATTGTCGAAGGCGGTGAGTTGCTTGCCCTGTGCAAAGGCCGGGCCGCGCGCCACGAACACCGCCTGCATTGACGGCAGCGCCGGGTCGTAGCCGTGTGAGCCGCGGTCACCGGGCGCGCGCTTGGCGATGCCGTCGCGGGTGATGGCATCCCAGCCTTCCTGCATCTGGCAGACGATGGCCGGAATCCGCGGATTGCTGCCGTAGTGCCAGCGTGCCGGCAACGCCGCCTTGTTCCAGCATTGGTAGTGCGCGTGCTCGCCCAGCAATGCCTTCTCGGCGTCGGCCTGTTTGCCCGGCAGCGGCGCGAAACTGACCGACTGCCCCACCGATACCACCTTGGCGATGTCGGCCGGCACCATGTCTTCGATGGCGACCGTGTTGCCGTGTTTGACCGTTGCCATGCCGTGATCGGAAACCACGATCACATTGGTGGCATCGAGCAACCCATCGCGGCGCATGCCATCGATCAGCTGGCCCACCGCCGCATCCACCTGCTGCAATGCCGCGGTGTATTCGGCCGAATCGGGGCCGTGAGCGTGGCCGGCCTTGTCGACCTGTTCCATGTAGGTGGCGACGAAGCGCGGCTTGATCGCGTCCGGTTCGCCGTGCAGCCAGGCCAGCACCTGCGTCATCCGCTCGGGCAAGGGCACGCTTTCGTCATACATGCGCCACTGGTTGGCGTGCAGGCCGCGCACCGGCGCTTCACTGCCGGGCCAGGACCAGGTGGCGCTTTTCAGGCCGGCCTTGCGCACGCTGACCCAGATCGGTTCGCCGCCGTCCCACCATGCGGCGTTCTGCACGGCGGCGCGGTCACTGACCTTGAACTCGCCCAGGGCGTCGGCGCTCATCGCGTTGTGGACCAGACCGTGGTGATCCGGACGCAGGCCGGTGACCAGGGTGTAGTGATTGGGGAAGGTGAGCGCGGGGTAGGACGGGCGCATGCCGATGCTGCGCACACCCTCGCGGGCCAGCCGCATCAGGTTGGGGCTGTCCGCTTCGCTGAGTTTGTCCGCGCGCAGGCCGTCGATGGAGATCATCAGCACGGTGGGTGGAACGGCCGGTGCGGCGACCGGGGAGGGCGTGCTGGCGCAGGCGGCAAGCAACGCGCAGGCCAGCGCGCTGGCCGAAATACGTAGGAAAGTCATGCCGCAATGATAGGCCGCACCGGTGACCGTACAAATACAACCTTCGGCATGTTGTCTCCGGCTGATCGACCCTGTAGCCCGGGCGGACGAAGCGCACCCGGGCGGCCGACTGGCTCAGCCAAACAGATCCGGCACGCGTTCGTTTTCGCAGGGCACGCCTTCCAGTTTCAACAGCGCCGCCTTGGTTGGCAGCCCGCCGCCGAAGCCGGTGAGCGTGCCGTTGTTGCCGATCACGCGATGGCAGGGCAGCACGATGGGCAGCGGGTTGCGGCCATTGGCGGCACCTACGGCACGCGTCGCGGTGGGCCGGCCGATCTGTTCGGCGAGCTGTCGATAGCTCCAGGTGGCGCCAAACGGAATCTGCGCCAGCGTGTGCCAGACCTCCAGCTGGAAGTCGGTGCCCACCGGCGCCAGCTCAAGCTGGAAATCCTGGCGTTCGCCGCGCAGGTATTCCAGCAGTTGCCGGCGCGGTTCGGCCACCGCATCCGGGTCACGCTGCCAGTGTTCGCGGCCCTTGGCGTCGTGGCGGTTCTCGGCAAACAGGATGTGGCGGACACCCGCGTCGTCGACGGCGACGGTCAGCGCGCCGATGGGGCTGTCAAAGCGGTCGTAATACAGGGTGTTCATGCGCTGGCCTCCGTTGCAGTCTTGGGATTCTTTTTTTCCGTCGGCACTGCCAGGTGCCATAGGTGCAGCACGGCGTAGGCACGCCATGGCCGCCAGAGTTGTGAACGGCGTTCGGTCTCGCGCTCGCTCAGGCGCTGGCCTTCGCCCAGTACCTGCTGCAGCACCAGGTCGCCAGCGGGGAAGGCATCGGGCAGCCCCATCGCGCGCAGCGCCATGTAATGCGCTGTCCATGGGCCGATGCCGGGCAGGGCGGTGGCCTTCTGCACGAAACTTTCCAGCGTCTGCGCGCGGCTGAAGTCCAGCCGGTCTTCGGCGCAGGCGCGGGCGATGGCGCGCAGGGTAGCGGCGCGCGTACGTGGCAGGCCGATGCTTTCCAGTGGGGCCTCGACCAGCGTGGCGGGGGCCGGGAACTGCCGGTCCAGGCCTTCGGGCATGCCCGCCAGGTGTTCGCCAAAACGGTCAACCAGGCGGCGCGCCAGCGTGGTGGCGGCAGCAACACTGACCTGCTGGCCAAGCACGGCGCGCGCGGCAACTTCGAATCCGTCCCAGCCGCCGGGAATGCGCAGGCCGGGCCGTTCGACGAGGCCGCGGGCCAGCAGGGGCTCCTGTGCCAGGCTGGCATGCACGGTGCGCAGGTCGGCATCCAGGTCGAACACGCGGCGCACCTTGGCGACGATGGCCGGGATGGCGCGCGGATCGGTGGTGCCCAGTTGCAGGCGCAGTTCCGGCCGTTTGGGGTCGGCGGTAACCCGGATCAGGCTGGCCACGCCATTGGCCACAACCACGCGCTGGTAGCTGTCGTCATCGATGCATTCGATGCCTGGCAACGAGCGCCGGCGTAGGAAGCCCAGCATCAGGCTGAAATCCAGCGGCGGCCGGTAGGCCAGGCGCAGCACCGGTTCGCCGCCGGCGACCGCGCTGTGCTGCTTGCGCAGCGCGCTGGGCGGCATGCCGCAGCCCTCGAGGAAGGCACTGTTGAAGCGGCGCAGGCTGTTGAAGCCAGCGGCCAGTGCGATCTGGGTCACCGGCAGGGCGGTTTCCGTCAGCAGCTGTTTGGCCAGCAGCAGGCGGCGGGTGGTGTGCAACTGGGCAGGTGTGGCGCCCAGCCTGGCGACGAACAGGCGCTGCAGCTGGCGAGCGCTGAGCCCCATCGCGTCGGCCAGGGCGGTGGCCGGTTGCTCCTGCAGGATGCCCTCGTTGAGCAGTGCCAAGGCCTGGTGCAGGGTCTGGTCCTGCAGCAGGTTGGCGTCATCCGGGGACAGTTCGGGGCGGCAGCGCAGGCACGGCCGGTAGCCGGCGGCGCTGGCGGCCGCGGCGCTGGGGTAATAGCTGACGTTCTCCGGCTTGGGCGGCGGGGCAGGGCACACCGGGCGGCAATAGATGCCGGTACTGCGCACGGCGGTATAGAACAGGCCGTCAAAGCGCGCGTCGCGGGCCAGGCGGGCCTGTTCGCATTGAACGTGTGCGGGCATCAGGAAAGTTTGCATGGGCCCAGTCTAGGCCTGGACGCGGGCCGGGACTGGCCATTTTCGGACATCAATGCGCGCGACACTGTGTTGATTCACCGGGCGTTGCAGCAGGGTGGGCGTTGCGCACTAGACTGTTCACCTTCCTGGCGCGGCTGCGCCGTTGTATGGACCTGATTGCTCTCCATGTTGCCCAAGTTCTGGTGGTCGCCGCTGTTATGCATCGGGCTGTTGGCCTGCAATCCGCAGGCCGGGGACAAAAAGCCCGTGGCCGACCCAGCCACCGCATTGGCTGCCGATGGCGACCACATGGTGTCGATCAATGCCGCCGATGCGCCGAATCCGCCCGCACCGCCGTTGCCGGCCAAGGACAAACCGTGGCCGGAACTGGTGCTGGAGAACGGCAAGGCCTGGGTCAGTTGCGGCACCGATTACGCCGGTGAGAATGGTGATGGCGCCGAGTTGACCGCTCTGGACCGCGCCGGCCTGGATGTGGCGCTGGAGCCCTGCAAGGAGCGCGGCCTGCTGCGGGTGCGGTATGCGGGCAAGATCAATCCTTCGTTTGCCGCGCTGGTGACGCGCCTGGCGGTGGTGGCCGACGCGATGGAAATCAGCAAGCGGATCCTGGACCTGGATTCCAGCGGCGGCCAGGTGGAAGCGGCGATCGTCGCCGGTGACAGCATCGGCGAGTCGGGCTGGACCATCTGGGTGCGCGAAGGTTCGGTCTGCCACAGCGCCTGCGTGTTCGTGCTGGCGGCCGGCGACAACCGGTTGATCTCCGGCAAGGTCGGCATCCATCGCATGATGCGGATCAGCTCCAGTGCCACCTCGCGTGCGGAGTTGAACAAGGAACTGCACGAGGTCTACGACAACGTGAAGGATTACCTGCAACGCAACGGCGTGGCGGTGGGTGTGGCCGACCTGATGATGACCGTGCCCAACCGCAGCCTGCGCGTGCTGACCAACGATGAGCTCAAACAGTACGGCCTGGATGGCACCAACGCGGTGCAGGACGATCTGGAGCGGATCAAGCAGATGCGTAAATGCGGCGATGATTTCGTGCGCCGCAAGGACGCGTTCCTGATTGCCTTCGACCGTGAGTGCAAGGCCGAAGGGGCCGATCTGGAAGCGGTGAACCGGTGTGGCCAGGCCCTCAAGCAACGGTTTGGCTTCCCCGATGAGACCTGCCCGGAGGAAAGCCCGTTGTCGGAAATCGACACCGCCATGCTGGAGCCAATGCCGGCCGCCATCCCGACCGGTGCCGCCGCGCAGTCCGAACCGGCCGCGGCAACACCGCCGGCCGCGGCCGTGCAGGTGGGTGGCCCGGTTGCACGAAAATGAATAAATCGGGGGATGCGGGCAGCTGCAAACCGTGATTGGATTGGCATTCCGTTCCACTGAAGCGTCATGGAGAGAGCTATGCGATCCAGTTGTTTGTTGATGGCGTTGTCCCTGGCCCTGCCGGCCGCAGGCGCTTTCGCGCAGGCCCCGGCAGCAGCGCCCGCACCTGCCGCTGCTCCGGCGCGGCCGGCTGCACCTGCGGCCACATCGGCTGCTGCGCGGCCGGCACCGGCCTTGAGCGCGGCGCAGCAGGCGCAGGTGACCAAGCAGGACGCGGAGATGACCGCTGCCGCGCAACGCGTGGCACAGCTGGTGGACAACCAGCAGGCCGCGTCGGTGTGGGACGGTGCTTCGGCGGTCGCGCGCAAGGCGGTGACGCGCGACGTATTCGCCAACAATGTCAACGCCGACCGCGCCAAGCTGGGCGCGCTGGTATCGCGCGGCAAGCCGTCGATCACGCGCGTGCAGTATCCAGCCGGCGCGTCGGTGCCGGAAGGCATCTACTTGAATGTGAGTTTCCCCACCCGTTTCGCCAACAACGCGCAGCCGGTGCGCGAACTGGTGTCGTTCCGTCTGGACGAGGACAAGGTGTGGCGGGCGTCGGGTTACAGCGTGCGTGCGGCCTCGGCCAACTGAACAACCCGGTTGCATGCTTTGCACACGGGCGCCGCGAGGCGCCCGTCGTGTTTATGGACACCCGGCCATGGCGCTGATCTGGATCAATGAATCCTTACCTCGCCCTGCTTACGCTGCCTGCGGTTGGGCAAACGGAGCAGGACATGCGCAAGGTGGATGTGGTGGTGGTGGGAGCGGGGCCGGCGGGGTTGAGTCTGGCCCGCAGTCTGGCCGGCAGCGGGTTGTCGCTGGCGCTGGTGGAGCCGCAGCCGCTGGCGGCGTTGGCTGAGCCGGCATTCGACGGCCGCGAGATCGCCTTGACCCATGCCTCGCGGCAGATCATGCGCGGCATGGGCCTGTGGCAGCGCATCGATCCGGCACACATATCGCCGCTACGCAGTGCCAAGGTGATGAACGGCAGCTCGCCCTTCGCGCTGGGATTTGCGGCGCAGGGCGAGGGTGTCGATGAACTGGGGTGGTTGATCCCCAACCACCTGATCCGGCGCGCGGCCTGGGAGGCGGTGCAGGGGCAGGCTGGGCTGGAGTTGGTGGATGGCCGGTCGGTGACGGCGATCGACGCCGGTGATGCATGCAGCACGGTCAGCCTGAGCGATGGCAGTCAGCTCGGCGCACGCCTGGTGGTGGCCGCCGACAGCCGTTTCTCGGCGACCCGGCGGATGATGGGCATCGGCGCGCAGATGCGTGACTTCGGCAAGTCGATGCTGGTCTGCCGGATGCAATGCGAGCGGCCGCATGAACACGCGGCCTGGGAGTGGTTCGGTTACGAGCGCACCTTGGCGATGTTGCCGCTGCCGGGTAACCAGGCCTCGGCGGTGATCACGATGCCGCAGCAGCAGCTGCAGCATCTGCTGGCACTGGATGATGCTGACTTCGGCCGCACCGTCAGCGGCTATTTCGAGCGGCGGCTGGGGGCGATGACGCCGGTCGGTACGCGCCACGCCTATCCACTGGTGGGGGTGTACGCGCACCGTTTTGTCGGCCAGCGCTATGCGCTGATCGGCGATGCCGCGGTGGGCATGCATCCGGTCACCGCGCACGGTTTCAATTTTGGCCTGCAGAGCCAGCAACGGCTGGCGCGGCTGCTGCTGGAGGCTGTGCGCGGCGGCGGCGATATCGGCGCGGACAGCCTGCTGGCGCGTTACCAGCGCGGCCACCGCCTGGCGACGCGACCGCTGTATGAGGTGACCAACGCCATTGCCGGGCTCTACAACGACAGCCGTCTGCCGGCGCGGTTGCTGCGCGGGGCGGCGTTGCGCGCCGCGCAGGGCGTGGTCCCGTTCAGGAAGTTGATCGCCGGGCATCTGACGCAGGCGAGTGCGTAGCCTGCACTCCCTCCCTTTCGCGCAGCGAAGGGGGGGAGGGGTAGCTTTTGGGGCCTGTTGGGTGATGCTGGCTTCGCGGTTTACGCCGCCCCTACCGTTCACGCAGTTCCCGTTGCGCTGATGGGGCGCCGGGGGAAGGCTCCTGCCGAGCATGGGCTCGGCACTACAGAAGCTCCTACAGGGCTGGTGGGGGCGTAGAAAGCTCCTGCCGAGCATGGCTCGGCACTACAGCCGCGCCTGCATCATTCGTCTTCGTCTTCGTCATCATCGTGGTCGCCGTCCGGGTCCGGATCGGCAAGCACGTTGATGCGTATATCGCCCAGTTGGACCTGCTGGCCGCCGCGGATCTTGCAGGCCTTGCGCAGTTCGACCACGCCATCGACACTGACCTGGCCCTCGCTGATGATCATCTTGGCCTCGCCGCCACTGGTGACCAGATCGGTCAGCTTCAGCAACTGCTTCAGTTCCACGTAGTCGCGGTCTAGTTCGAAATCGATGGTTTGCATGGTGATTGCCGGTAAAAACGGGCACTATTGTGCGCTAAACAGTGGCCGCCCGGGGGCGTAAGGCTGCTGGGCGAAGCCGTTGCTGTGTTCGCCAGCTGAACAGAAATCACGCCCCCCGCGACAGCAGGGCGCTTTAGAGCGCACAATACACGTCTTTTCGCCCGCCCGTTCGCGGCGGTGCCCCCGGAGTTACCCATGTCCCAAGATACCCCCGCGCCGCTGCTGTTTGCAGATCTCGGCCTGTCCGAGCCTGTGATGAAGGCAGTGGCCGATGTCGGTTACGAGACCCCGTCACCGATCCAGGCTGCCACCATTCCCGCCATGCTGGAAGGCCGTGACGTGCTCGGCCAGGCGCAGACCGGCACCGGCAAGACCGGCGCCTTCGCGCTGCCGGTGCTGTCCAATATCAATCTTTCCGCCACCAAGCCGCAGGTGCTGGTGCTGGCGCCGACCCGCGAGCTGGCCATTCAGGTCGCCGAGGCGTTCCAGACCTATTCCGCATCGATGCCGGGCTTCCGCGTGCTGCCGGTTTACGGTGGCCAGCCTTACGGCCAGCAGCTGTCGGCCCTGCGCCGCGGCGTGCATGTCGTGGTTGGCACCCCGGGCCGTGTGATCGATCACCTTGATCGCGGCACCCTGGATCTGTCCGAGCTGAAGACGCTGGTGCTGGACGAAGCCGACGAAATGCTGCGCATGGGCTTCATCGACGACGTCGAAGCCGTGCTCAAGAAGCTGCCGGAAAGCCGTCAGGTGGCGCTGTTCTCGGCCACCATGCCGCAGCAGATCCGCCGCATCGCGCAGACCTACCTGCGCGATCCGGTGGAAGTGACCATCCAGTCCAAGACCACCACCTCGGCCAACATCCGCCAGCGTTACTGGTGGGTGGCCGGCATGCACAAGCTGGATGCGCTGACCCGCATCCTGGAAGTGGAAACCTTCGATGCGATGATCATCTTCGCGCGTACCAAGGCCGGTACCGAAGAACTTGCCAGCAAGCTGCAGGCGCGCGGCATGGCCGCTGCCGCCATCAATGGCGACATGCAGCAGGCGCAGCGTGAGCGCACCATCGCCATGCTGAAGGAAGGCAAGCTCGACATCCTGGTGGCCACCGACGTGGCTGCCCGTGGCCTGGACGTGGAGCGCATCAGCCACGTGCTGAACTACGACATCCCGTACGACACCGAAAGCTACGTGCACCGCATTGGCCGTACCGGCCGTGCCGGCCGCAGCGGCGAGGCGATCCTGTTCGTCACCCCGCGTGAAAAGGGCATGCTGCGCCAGATCGAGCGCGCTACCCGCCAGCCGATCGAAGAAATGCAGCTGCCGACCGTGGATGCGGTCAACGATCACCGCGTGACCAAGTTCATGGACCGCATCAGCCAGACCCTGGCTGCCGGCGACATGGATTTCTACCGCGATCTGCTGCAGCGCTACGAAGGCGAGCACAACGTGCCGGCCATCGATATCGCCGCTGCACTGGCCAAGCTGCTGCAGGGTGATTCGCCGTTCCTGCTGACCCCGCCGGTGCGCGAGCGCCGCGAACCGTCGTTCGAGCGCAATGACCGCAACGAGCGCCCGGCCCGTGACGGTGGTTTCCATCGCCGTGACGAGCGTGGCGGTGACCGTGGTGATCGCCCGGCCCGTTTCGAGCCGCGCTTTGAACGTGCACCGCGCCAGGATGACGGCGAGCGCGCACCGCGTCCGCCGCGTGGCGAAGGTGATTTCGAGTCGCGTCCGCGTCGCGAAATGCCGCCGCGCAGCGCGCCGGAGTTCGGCATGGAGACCTACCGCATCGAAGTGGGCCATACCCATGGCGTGAAGCCGGCCAACATCGTTGGCGCGATTGCCAATGAAGCCGGCCTGGAAAGCCGTTTCATCGGCCGGATCGACATCCATGACGGTCACTCGGTGCTGGACCTGCCGGCTGACATGCCGACCGACGTGCTGCAGCACCTGAAGAAGGTGTGGGTGTCCGGTCAGCAGTTGCAGATGCGCAAGGTGGAAGCGGGCGAAGAGCAGGGTGGCGCAGCGCCGCCGTTCAAGCCGCGCTTCGACAAGGGCGACGGCAAGCCGGGCGGTCGTCCGGGTGGCCCGCGCGGTCCGCGTCCGGGCGGCCCAGGTGGCCCCGGTGGTTCGCGTCCGGGTGGCTTCAAGCCGCGCGGCCCGCGCAACTACTGATCTAGTCAGTCCAATGCATGAACAGACAACCCCGGCACTGCCGGGGTTGTCTGTTTTGGCTGTTTGCAGGCCTGCAGGACAGGGCGGGCCGACAACTTCAAGCCGGGACCGCTTTCACGTACTGCTTGCGCCGGGTTATTGCGATAATGCCGCCAGTGCGCGTCGGGGAACGCGAAAGGGAAGGTCATGGCAGGAGCGGGAGGGGCAGTTGCTGGCAGGCTCAGGCGTGGATGGGTTGCGCTGGTGCTGCTGTCGATGTGCTTCATGGTCTGGCCACCGGTTGGCGCGGCACAGCCGCTGCAGGTTGACCACGACTACCTGATAGCCGGCGCTCCCACTGCCGAACAGGCGCCGCTGCGTGCCTGCAGTGCCGAGGCCCTGGCCCGGATGCGGCCGGCGATCGAGATTCCCGCTCCTGAAGGCGGCTGGTCGGGTGCGCCGCAGGGTGTGGGCGTGTTCAACGTGTTTGCCGGCGAAGTGATGATCTTCCATGGTGATCGCCAGGTATGCGGCGACATGCAGGATGCGCGCACCCGTGATTCGCGTTTCCGTGCCGGCGTGGGCTTGGTGGTTGTGCCCAAGCGTGGCACGGTCGAGCCGATCCGGGTGGCTTGGGAGTCGCCGCTGAAGCCGCGCTGGATTCCCACCGTGCATCTGGGCGCGCCCAGTCCGTTGCAGCAGCAGGACACCTTGCGGCTGGTGGTGCGTACCGCCTGCGTGGCCATCGCCCTGGCGCTGGCGCTGTCGGCGTTGATGGGGTTTGCCACCACGCGCGGCCGCGATTTCCTGATCTACACCCTGGTGTGTGCACTGCTGGTGGTCTGGCAGGCAGTGCTCAGCGGACTCAGCGGCTATCCCGAGCCATGGCTGCCGGTGGATGGGCATGCCCCGGTGTGGATGGTTTCGGTATCCGCGCTCAGTTATGCGGTCATGGGCGGGGTGCTGTGGCGCATGTGCGGCGGGCGCTGGGTGCTGCGCGGTTCGCGGCGCTGGATGCAGCTGTTGATGATCGCGCTGGCGTTGGTGGCATTGGCGGCGCCGTTCATGACCTGGCCGCTGCTGGCAAGGATCGGCGAGGCGCTGGATGATCTGTTCACGCTGATCTGCATTGCGTCGGTAGGTATCGCCATCGTCGCGTTGAGGCGGGGCTATTTCCAGGCGCTGGATGGCCTGGTGGCGGTGATTCCGCTGCTGGTGATGGCGCTGGCGGACCTGATGGACAGCCGCTTGCTGGTGGAATTCAGGGTCGAGGCCATCCAGGTCTCGGTTACCTGGTTCCTGATGATGTCGGCCTATTCGCTCAACCGCAGCCTCAGCCAGCTGCGCCAGCAGCGTGATGAAATGCGTGCGCTGGCCGATACCGACACCTTGACCGGCCTGCCCAACCGCCGTGCCGGCCTGCGCCAGCTGGAGCATTACATGAGCCAGGCCAAGGCGGCCGGTCAGCCGCTGTCCATCGGCTTCCTGGATATCGACCTGTTCAAGCAGATCAACGACCGCTATGGCCACGATGGCGGCGACCAGGTGCTGGTGTCGGTGGCCGGAACCCTGCTGGCCGGCGTGCGCAGCCGCAGTGATGTGATCCGCATGGGCGGTGAGGAATTCCTGATCCTGCTGCCGGGAATCGGCGCTGATGCCGCACGACCGCGGCTGGAGCAGCTGCGCGAGAAGGTCACCGCGCAGGCGCGTGGGCTCAAGCACGAGGGCCTGGTGGTGACCGCCAGCATCGGCCTGGCCGAACTGCAATACCGCGACAATGACGTGGCCGCGCTGCTGCGGCGGGCAGACAACGCCATGTACCAGGCCAAGCGCAGCGGCCGCGATCAGGTGGTGGACGCGCGCGATATCCAGGAAGTGGCCTGAACACCGGGCCTGCGCCGGCTGTTCCGAGCGCGGGCGATGGCGGATAATTCGCCGATGACAATCCGAATCAACAAGCACATTGCCGAAACCGGCTTCTGTTCACGCCGTGAGGCCGACCGCCTGCTCGCTGCCCGTCGCGTCACCGTCAACGGCATCGTTGCCGGTACTGGCGCGGTGGTGGGCGAGGGCGACGAAGTCAAGGTCGATGGCCAGCCGCTGCGCGCCCGCGCGGTGCAGAAGAGTACCGGCCGCCGCCACGTCTATATCGTGCTGAACAAGCCGGTGGGCATCACCTGCACCACCGAGAGCGCGGTCAAGGACAACATCGTCGAGTTCGTTGGCCATGAGCAGCGCATCTTCCCGATTGGCCGCCTGGACAAGGATTCCGAAGGGCTGATCCTGATGACCAGCAACGGCGATATCGTCAACCAGATCCTGCGCGCCGAGAATGGCCATCAGAAGGAATACCTGGTAGCGGTCAACAAGCCGGTCACCGACGAATTCTTGCGCGGCATGGCCCGTGGTGTACGCATCCACAACGAGATGACGTTGCCGTGCCGCACCAGCCGCATCGCCAAGTACGGCTTCCGCATCATCCTGGAGCAGGGCTTGAACCGGCAGATCCGGCTGATGGCATCCGAGTTCGGCTACCGCGTCACCCAGCTGCGCCGGGTGCGCATCGACAACGTCAAGATCGGTGCGTTGAAGCCCGGCCAATGGCGCAACCTGAGCGAGCAGGAACTGCGCGGGCTGCTGCCGCAACAGCAGCAATGGTGAGCTGCTGCAACCGAAGTGGTGAGCCGGTGCTCAGCAGCAGTGGTGAACTGTGACGTGATCACCGCGCCTTGCGCGCGCTACCGCTAGACTCTGCGGCGCTCTCCATCCGCTGCCTTGGGGTCGTGCATGATCAAGCCCGCGTTGCCTGTCAATGAAGCCGAACGTCTTGCCGCGCTGCAGCGCTACCGCGTGCTGGATACTGCACGCGAGCAGGAGTTCGATGACCTGGTGACCATCGCCCGCACCATCTGCGGTACGCCGATGGGTGCGGTGACCCTGATCGATCGTGATCGGCAGTGGTTCAAATCGCTGCAGGGTCTGGACGGGGAGCAGACCCCGCGTGACGAGGCGTTCTGCGCCCACACCATCCTCAAGCCGGAGGAGCTTATGGTGGTGGCCGACGCCCGCCAGGACCAACGCTTCAGCGCCAACCCCTTGGTGCTGGGCGACCCGCATATCCGCTTCTATGCCGGCGCGCCGCTGCTGAGTAGCGACGGCTATGCATTGGGTTCGCTATGCGTGTTCGACTCGGTCCCGGCGCAGTTGGGTACCCCACAGGCCGAGGCCCTGCGCGCGCTGTCGCGGCAGGTCAGCCGGATGATGGAGATGCGCCTGCTGCGGCTGGACATCGACCACCTCCAGAGCGAGCGCGACTGGTATGAGACGCATCTGATCGAGTATTACCAGCAGCTTGAGCAGGTCAACCTGGAGCTGTCCGAACAGACCCGCACCGATCCGTTGACCGGTTTACCCAACCGGCGGGCGCTGGCCGCAGCGCTCACCGAGGCGATCGGGCGTGCGGGCGAGGTAGCCCCGGCGGTGGCGATTGTCGACATCGACCACTTCAAGATGGTCAACGACATCCATGGACATGGTGAAGGCGACCTGGTCCTGACCGAGCTGGCCAACGTGCTCAAGTCGCAGTTTTCCGCGCGTGGCATGGCCGCCCGTTACGGCGGCGAGGAGTTCGTGATCCTGATGCCGGACACGCCCCTGCAGCAGGCCGAACTGCAGTGCGAATACCTGCGTGCCGCAGTCGGCCTGTTGCCGATAGGCCTACCGATCACGATCAGCATCGGCTTGGCGGTACACCGCATTGGCGAAAGCTCGGACGAAACCCTGCGCCGCGCCGATGCCGCGTTGTACCAGGCCAAGGCGCTGGGCCGTGACCGGGTGGTGGTAGCGAACTGAGCGGCATTGTGTAACCCGTCTTCGTAGCCCGGGTAAGCGCAGCGCACCCGGGAAGCACACAGTGGCGCAGACATCGCGTTGTGCGCGTGAGACTACCTGGCCGAAACACCTTGGCTCATGCCTGACGCAAACCCCGGGTGCGCTGCGCTTACCGGGGCTACAACGGCCGACCGGCCAACCAACCGATCAGATCGAACCGGTACTCGCCGCCGCTGGACGCAGGCGATTGAGCAGCGGGTGCAGGAACACGCCGCCAAGAATGATCGCCACGCCCAGGTAGAACTGCGGCGTCAGCTCGTGCTGTTCGCTCAGGAACAGCATTGCCAGCAGAATCGCGTAGACCGGTTCCAGGTTGGTCACCAGCTGCACCGTGTAGGCGCTCAGGTGCTTGAGTGCGACCAGTGCCAGGGCGAACGGCAGCAGCGTGCACAGCCCCGACAGCGCCAGCAGCAACAGGCCGTCATGCAGGTTGGGCAGCACCCACAGGTCGCTGGCCAACGCCGGTAGCAGCAGCGGCAGGGCCGGTGCCAGCAGGGTGAGGGTCAAGGTGCCGGCGCCCAGTTCCACAGCAGTGACGGTCAGCGGGTCGGCATGCCCGACCATGCGCTTGTTGAACGAGCCGAACAGGGCGACCAGCAAGGCCGATGCCGCGCCAACCGCCACGCCCAGGCGCATGCCATCGGGCACGCCGCCGACCACCAGCGCAACGCCGGGCAATACCACCACGCCCAACGCCAGCTCGCGCAGCTGGAACGGGCGGCGCGCTATCCACGGTTCGATGATGGCGGTGAACACCGGCGCCAGCGCGATGCAGGTGGCCGCCACCGAGGCGTTGGCCAGCTTTACCGCGCCGTAGAAGGTCAACCAGTGCAAGGCGACCAGCGCACCGATGCCGGCGTAGCCCAGCGCCAGCCGCAGATTGAGGCTGGACAGACCGCGCCACACCCGCGGCAGCAGCGCCAGCATCGCCACCACCAGCAACATGCGCCACCACACCAGCGGCAGCGCCGGCAGGGTGATCAGCTTGCCGAGGATGGCGGTGACACCCCATAGCAGCACGCAGAAGTGGATCTGCAACAGGGCCTTGCGATGGTCGTTGGTAGGCATCGGCATATTGTCGCCGATGCCGATGGCAATGGCTGCGCCGCAGGCGTCAGTTTTTGTCGACCAGCGCCTGCAGTGCCAGCGCCGCCGCCGGGTTGCGGTGCTTGGCGGCACTGATGAAGTACAGGAACACCTCGCGGGGCTTGGCCGGCGCGAGTGGCGCGGCCAGATGCGGCAACTCGGCCACGTC
Source organism: Stenotrophomonas nitritireducens (assembly GCF_001700965.1). NCBI lineage: Bacteria > Pseudomonadati > Pseudomonadota > Gammaproteobacteria > Lysobacterales > Lysobacteraceae > Stenotrophomonas > Stenotrophomonas nitritireducens. The sequence goes on along the minus strand of NZ_CP016756.1, from coordinate 790,513 downwards.
CTTGCCTGCCCGCCAGTTGTGTACATGCGCGGTCCACTGCCGCAGTTCAGCGGCCGGGTAGCCGCTGGCATGCTCATCGCGGCTGCGCATCAGCCGCGCATAGACGAAGTCGCCGGACAGATCCGCACCATTGGGGTACTCGGGGGAGTCCGTGTATACCAGCGCGATGCCCTGCTGGCGGATCAGTGCAACCAGTTCGGCGTCGAAGCAGTTGGGGTCGCGTACTTCCAGCGCATGCCGTTGGCGGCGGCCGTTGACCTGCTGCGGCAGTAACTGCAGGAACGCGGCCAGATCGTCACGGTCCAGGGTTCGACCGTTCTCGAACTGCCAGACCAGCGGCCCCAACCGATCGCCAAGGTGGCTGATGCCATCGATGAAATCCTCGATCTGCCCGCCGGTGCCGGCCAGCTTGCGCGTGCCGACAATCCGCTTGGGCGCCTTGGCCGAAAACACGAAGCCTTCGGGTGTGGCATCGCGCCAACCGGCGTAGATATGCGGTTTCTGCGCACCGTAATAGGTGCCGTTGATCTCGATGCTGGTCAGCTGCTGGCTGGCGAATTCCAGCTCACGGCGCTGCACGAGCCCGACCGGGTAGAAGGTGCCGCCGCGCCATGGCACATAGGTCCAGCCGCCGATACCGACGTGGACGCCGGGCGCGTGCGCGGTGCTGGCAAAAAGATCGTTCAAGACAACGCCTTGGCTGTTGTAGGAGCGGCGTAAGCCGCGAAGCTACTAATGTAGCAACTACCCCTTGTAGTGCCGAGCCATGCTCGGCAGGGGCTTTACCAGCAAGCTCAATCGTACGTGTAATGCTGCTGCCGAGCATGGCTCGGCACTACATGTGGGACCAGCGGCACGTGTAACGCCTTTGTCGAGCATGGCTCGGCACTACATGTTCGGGACCCAGGGGTCGTAGCTGCCGAACCACCACAGGTGGCCCTCGGGGTCGCGGCAGGCGTAGCCGCGGCCGCCGTAGGCCTGGTCGGCAATGTCGATGACGATCTCCGCGCCGGCGGCCTTGGCCTGGCGGTAGTGGGCGTCGGCATCGCTGACGATGACGCAGGCGCTCTGCGTCTCCATGCCGCCGACCTCGTCGGGCTGGATCATGTTGCTGCCCCATTCGCCGGGCTGCACCGATCCCAGCATCACCATGCCGTTGCCGAACACCAGCTGCGCGTGGTGAACCACGTCGCCGTCCTGGTACACCGCATGGCGCTGGAAGCCGAAGGCCTTGCACAGCCAGTCGATGGCAGCGGGCGCATCGCGGTATCGCAGGCAGGGAATGATGGTGGCGGTGGTGCGGGCGGCGAGGTCCATGGTCGCGTGCGGGCAGCGGTGGAAAGGCGAGGGTGGGCGCGCTCGCGTTACCATCGCGAGAAGGCCGGCCCGGTGCTGGCATCGATCCACGAGGAGAGCGCATTGAATAGTTGGTTGGGCGGCGGGCTGATGCTCGCGATGGGCGTGATGGCGCCACTGGCGGCGGCACAGGAGGCGACGCCGATGGAACTGCAGCAGCTGGACGCGACCGTCGAGCGGGTACGCCAGCAGTTCGATGTGCCGGGCGTGGCGGTTGCGGTGGTCAAGGATGGCAAGGTGATCCTGGAGCGCGGCTGGGGCCTGCGCGAGCTGGGCAAGCCGGAGCCGGTGCAGGCCGATACCCTGTTCGCCATCGCCTCCAATACCAAGGCGTTCACCGCAACCTCGCTGAACCTGCTGGCCGAAGACGGCAAGCTGAAGATGGACGACCGGGTGGTCGATCACCTGCCGTCTTTCCGCATGTCCGATCCCTATGTGACCGGCGAAATGCGCATCCGTGACCTGCTCTCGCACCGCAGCGGGTTGAGCCTGGGCGCGGGCGATCTGTTGTTCTGGCCGACCACGCGTTACAGCAATGCCGAGGTGGTGGCGCGGCTGGCGCAGGTACCGTTGAAGAACGGCTTCCGCGACCGTTACGCCTACGACAATATTCTTTACGCGGTTGCCCAGCAGGTGATCGAGAAGGTATCCGGGCTGTCCTATGCCGACTTTCTGCAGCAGCGCATCTTCGACAAGGTCGGCATGCGCGATACCCGCTACAACGCCGATCACCTGCAGCCGGGCGACAAGGCCGCCGTCGGCCACGCCAAGTTCGATTTCAAGGATCTGCGCCCGGTGCCGCCGCTGACCTGGTCCAACAATGCCGGCGCCGGTGGCATCTATTCCAGCGTGCATGACCTGGCCAAATGGATGAACGTGCAGCTGGCCGAGGGCAAGCTCGCCGATGGCACGCCGCTGTTCAGCGAAAAGACCCAGCAGCAGATGTGGCAGATGCAGATCCCGCAGGTGGTGCCCAAGCCGTCGGTGCCGGAGCTTGCTGCTGCACGGCCAAACTTCGCCGGTTACGGCGAGGGCTGGAGCTTGAGCGATTACCGTGGCCAGAAGCTGGTCTGGCACACCGGTGGTTGGCCGGGCCAGGTGTCGCGGTTGACACTGGTGCCCGAGCAGAATCTGGGTGTGGTTGTGCTGACCAACCAGGAATCCGGCGCTGCCTTCAACGCGATCACCATGAGCGTGCTCGATGCCATGCTCGGCGCGCAGGGCAATGACTGGGTGGCCGCCTATGCTGCTGGCGTTGCCAAGGCACAGGGTAATGCCGACGAAGCCTGGGACAAGCATGTGGCCGCGCGTGATGCCAGGAGCAAGCCGTCGCTGCCGCTGTCCTCCTATGCTGGCGCCTATCGTGATGCCTGGTACGGCGATGTGTTTGTGGAACAGCAGGGCGGCAAGCTGCGCCTGCGCTTTGGCGCCACCGCCGACCTGGTCGGCACGATGGAGCACTGGCAGCACGACACCTTCATCGTGCGCTGGGACAACCGCTCGCTCAATGCCGATGCCTTCGTCAACTTCAGCCTGGACCCGGACGGCAAGGTTCGCGAGGTACGCATGCAGCCGGTGTCGTCCTTGACCGATTTCAGCTTCGATTTCCAGGACCTGCTGCTGAAGCCAAAGGCGGAATGATGGGGTTGTAGGAGCGGCGTCAGCCGCGAAGCAGATGGATCATCAGTTTGCAGTTGATCAGGGAGGGGAAGCGGCATCAGCTTCGCGGCTGACGCCGCTCCCACAACCCGGTGATTCTCACCGTCCCCACAACCAGACATCGCCTAGACAGACACAACACAGGCCGCGATGGGACAATCGCGGCCTGTTCTGGTTTTACAGGCCGTGGCGATGCTGCGTTGGTTCGAGTCCCTGATTCCTGTTTTCCCGCCGGTCGATACGCGCACGCCGCCGCGCGGCGTGGTGCGCTTCTACCTGCATTACCTGCGCCCGGTATGGCCGGTGCTGCTGGCCACGCTGATCGCCGGCCTGCTGCTGGCGTTGGTGGAAGTGGCGATGTTCGACTTCCTTGGCCGTATCGTCGACATGCTGGGCGATGGCGCCGGCGCGGGCTTCTTCCAGCGCAACGCGAGCGAACTGCTGTGGATGGCCGGGATCACCCTGCTGGCGCGGCCGCTGCTGGTGGCCCTGCACAACCTGCTGGTGAACCAGTCCATCGTGCCGGGCCTGAGCAACCGCTCACGCTGGCTGATGCACAACCATGTGGTGCGGCAGAGCCTGAGTTTCTTTCAGAACGATTTTGCCGGCAGCGTTGCCAACCGGGTGATGCAGACCGGCACCTCGCTGCGCGAATCGGCTGTGCAGATGGTGGATTCGCTTTGGTACATCGTGGTCTATACCGGCACCGCGCTGTACCTGTTCGCACAGGTCGACTGGCGCTTGATGCTGCCGCTGGCGATCTGGATGGTGGCTTACGTGGGTATCGGCGTGTACTTCGTGCCGCGCATGAAGCACCGCGCGTGGATTGCCTCCGATGCACGCTCGCGGGCAATGGGTCGCATCGTCGATGGCTATACCAATATCGCCACGCTCAAGCTGTTCGCGCACAGCGGGCACGAGCAGCGCTACGTGGCCGAGGCGATCCAGGAGCTGGCGGAGAAGCACCGCGCGCAGACCCGCATCACCACCGGCCTGGAGATGGTGATCGCCATCCTCAACGGTTTCCTGATCGTCGGTACTTGCGCGCTGGCGCTATGGCTGTGGCAGGACAATCTGATCAGCGTGGGCGCGATCACCCTGGCTACCGGTCTGGTGATCCGCATCCACAACATGTCCGGTTGGATCATGTGGACCATCAACGGCATCTTCGAGGACATCGGCACCGTGCAGGACGGCATGGAAACCATTGCCCAGCCGCTGAGCGTGCAGGATGCAGCCGATGCCAAACCGCTGGTGGTCACTGCCGGCGCGGTGGATTTCCAGAACGTGCACTTTCATTACGGCAAGCGCGGCGGGGTGATGGCGGGCTTGAACCTGGCGGTGAAGCCGGGCGAGAAGATCGGGCTGGTCGGGCCATCGGGCGCGGGCAAGTCCACCCTGGTCAATGTGCTGCTGCGCCTGTACGACCTGGAGAGCGGCCGCATCCTGATAGATGGCCAGGACATCGCCCACGTCACCCAGGACAGCCTGCGTGCGCAGATTGGCGTGGTTACCCAGGACACCTCGCTGCTGCACCGCTCGATTCGCGACAACCTGCTGTATGGCCGTCCCGATGCCAGCGAAGAACAGCTGCGCGCGGCCGTGGCCAAGGCGCGTGCCGAAGGTTTCATCGATTCATTGGTGGACGGGCAGGGCCGGCAGGGCTATGACGCCCATGTCGGCGAGCGTGGGGTGAAGCTGTCCGGTGGCCAGCGCCAGCGCATCGCCATCGCCCGCGTGCTGTTGAAGGACGCGCCGATCCTGATCCTGGACGAAGCAACATCGGCACTGGACTCGGAAGTGGAGGCCGCCATCCAGGACAGCCTGGACGAGTTGATGGGCGACAAGACGGTCATCGCCATTGCCCATCGCCTGTCCACCATCGCGCGCATGGACCGGTTGGTGGTGATGGACCAGGGGCGTATCGTTGAAACGGGAACGCATGCCGAACTGGTTGCGGCTGGTGGCCTGTATGCGCGGCTGTGGGCGCGACAGACCGGTGGGTTTGTGGCGGCCGAGGGCTGAGGCAAGTGCCCTGTGGTGCCGAGCATGGCTCGGCACTACGCTCCCTCCCTTTCGCGCAGCGACGGGGAAAGTTGGGGAGGGGAAGCTTTTTACGGGCTGATGCAGTAGTGGCTTCGCGGCTTACGCCGCTCCTACAGGCATTGCCGGGAAAGCTTCTGCCGAGCATGGCTCGGCACTACAGGGCATTGTCGGTAAAGCCTCTGCCGAGCATGGCTCGGCACTACGCTCCCTCCCTTTCGCGCAGCGAAGGGGAGGGCTGGGGAGGGGTAAGCTCTTTGCGGGCTGCTGCAGCCGTGGCTTCGCGGCTTACGCTTGGAACCCTCGCGGTTGTGATCAGGCAGAAGGAGACTGCAAGGCTTGCCGGATCACCCGTGACAGGATCGCCGGGTCATCGGCCGACAGATGCTGGCCCAGCCGGAGCAGACCGACGCCGAAGCCGGCCATCACCAGCCCCGGTATTGCCGCGGCCAGCTGCAGCGAATTCTGCTCGCCAAACTGCGTCGCGCTTACCACTGTCCACAGCAGGCAGAAACCCACCCAGAACGACAGGAACACGACGACCAGCAATGGCGGCGCAAATACGCCTCGCAGTTCGCAGCCCTGTGCACTGGCAACGAAGCGGCCACGGAAATGAGGCTTGAACGAGTTGCGCATGGTCCGGCGGTGATACAGCAGCACCTTGTCCGCATTCACCGAGCCGGCGATGGTACCGGTGGCGGTGAGGTTGCCGCGGGCGGTGGCGGCGCGTAGCGCCTGCACGGCCTGATCGCGCGGCAGCGGGCTGCTGAACACGACGGGTGTGCGGGGGAACAACCAGGTCCAGGGAGACATGCGTTCTATCGTTGCCGGGCAGGACACGATAGCCGCACACCAAGGCGCTGGCTATTGCAGGCTGCTACCCCGCAGTGCGCATGGCCTTCTTGATCAGGGCGGTGATCTTCTTCTCCACCTCGGGCGTGAGCTCGGCCAGTGCATACGCCGTGGCCCACATCGGACCGTCATCGAGCACTGCGCTGTCGTTGAAACCCAAGGTGGAATAGCGCGAGCCGAACTTGCTTGCCCCCTGGAAGAACACCAGCACCTTGCCGTCGCGCGCATAGGCGGGCATGCCGTACCAGGTCTTGGGCAGCAGCGACGGTGCGGTCGCGGTGACGATGGCATGCAGGCGGCGCGCGATCTGCTGCTCGGCAGCCGGCATTTCGGCGACCTTGGCCAGCAGTTCGGCCTCACCATCGGCCTTCAGCTTGCCGGTCTTGGCTTCGGCCTTGAGCTCGCGCGCGCGCTCCTTCATCGCGGCCTGTTCTGCGGCAGTGAACCCAGTGGATTTGGCCTTGGATTTGGTGTCGGGCATGGCGGCGGCTCGGGCTGGCGGAGTTGGGTTTATACCGTGCAGAGAGGCGCCAGATGTGAAACCGAGGCGGCCGTCGCATCTGCCGGCTGGCATGGCAGGCGGCAAGCATGGCGGTGCGGTCGCAGCTGGCAGCCGCGACAGCGCGGCTGCGCTGGCGGATCAATCGCGTCGCTCGAGCTCGCGTTCGATGCGCCGGTCCGGAATCAGCCACAGCAAGGCGGTGATGGCATACAGCGCTTGCCCCAGATGCACCTCGACAAAGCTCAGCGCGATGCCGCTGATGTACAGCAGCGGCGACAGCTTGCCTTTCCAGTCGCTGCCAAGGGCGTGTTGTAGACGGGAGTTCGTGCCGTCAGCGGCGACAATGCGGCGCTGCAGGATCCAATAGGCGATTGCTGCCGCCAGCAGCACGCAGCCGTACAGCGCGGTGGGCAACGGCTGGGTGTTGTAGTCATCCATCCAGTGCGTGGCGAAGGGCAGCAGAGACAGCCAGAACAGCAGGTGCAGGTTGGCCCATAACACGCTGCCGGTGACCTTCTGGCAAGCCTGCAGCAGATGATGATGGTTGTTCCAGTAAATGCCGACGTAGACGAAGCTCAGGATGTAGCTGAGCAGGGTGGTCAGCAGCGGCCGCAGCGCGTCCAGCGAGGCGCCTTCCGGGGGCCGCATCTCCAGCACCATGATGGTGATGATGATGGCCAGTACACCGTCACTGAATGCCTCAAGCCGACCCTTGCCCATCGTCCGCTCCTGGCGGCACGCCGCCGCTGTCTGGGGCGAAACCTAGCACGCGCGGCTGTGGTGGCGGCGTGTTGGCAACACAGGCGGTGGGGCGCTGTGGGCGCCCTGCGCAGCCTTCAGTGCGCTACCTGCAGGACGATTTTGCCGATATGCTCGCCGCGCTCCATCCACGCATGTGCCTGCGCTGCGTCGGCAAGATCAAACACCTTGTCGATCAGCGGCGGGCGGATCTTGCCGGACTCGATCAACGGCCATACCTGCTGGCGCAGCTGCTGGGCGATGACGGCCTTTTCGCCGACGCTGCGCGGGCGCAGGGTTGAGCCGGTCACCGAGGCGCGTTTGCGCATCAGCGTAAGCAAGGGCAGCATGACTTCCGAGCCCTGCTGCAGACCGATCTGGATGATGCGCCCGCGCATGTTCAATACGTCCAGGTTCCTGGCGAAGTAGGGTCCGCCGATCATGTCCAGCACCACATCCACGCCGTTGCCATCCTGAAGGTTGCGCACCTGCTGGACGAAATCCTGGGTGTGGTAGTTGATGGCATGGTTTGCACCCAGCCGCAGGCAGGCCTGGCACTTCAGCTCACTGCCGGCGGTGACGATGACGCGCGCACCGAAGGCATGGGCGATGGCGATGGCCGTGGTGCCGATGCCGCTGCTGCCGCCATGGATCAGGATGCTTTCATCCGCGCCCAGGTTGCCGGCCATGAACAGGTTCGACCACACCGTGAAGAAGGTCTCCGGCAACGCGCTGGCTTCCAGCAGAGCGAGGCGGGCGGGAATGGGCAGGCACTGCGTCGCCGGCGCGGTCGCATATTCGGCATATCCACCTCCGCTCAGCAGGGCGCAGACCTGCTCGCCCACGCGCGGCCACGGTATCCCTGCGGCGGTCCTGACCACGGTGCCTGCAATTTCCAGCCCCAGTGTTTCCGACGCGCCCGGCGGTTGCGGATAGAGGCCGCGCCGTTGCAGCAGATCGGGGCGGTTGATGCCTGCGGCCGCAACGCGGATCAGCACTTCACCGCTGCGCGGCTTCGGCGTTGGACCGTGTGCAAGCCGTAGATTGTTGGCATCACCTGTTGCCGACAGCTGGATCAACTGCATCGTGCCGGGGATCTTCATCGGGCCTGCGACAGCGTGAGGGTCGAAGGCTTCGACAATAACGTTCGGCCCGGTTCGCAGGCACGAACGTGCATATGAATTTATCTGCTGTATGTAGGCATGTGCGATCTGGATTGCAGTGGCTTGTCAGTGACTGCTTGCGGCGACCGGAAGTTCCGGCAAGCATCCAGCCAATGGGGCGACCTGCCGGGGCAGGACATGGCTCAGCGTGTGTCGCTGTCATCCGCAAGCAGTGCCTTCGCGCGTTCCATTGCGGGGGCGAGCAGGTCATCATCGCTGGCAAACGCTGCTACCGCCTTGAGCATTAGATCGCCAGTGGCGCAGTCGCCGAAATCACGTTCCATCTCGCCGTCAAAGCATAGATCGGCGAGGATCTCTGGACGCGTGTTGCGAGGCTGCTGCTGAAGCTTTTCCAGAAACCCGCCGAGGGTTGTGGCGGCCTGTTGCAGATGGCCGTCTAGGGCCTGCCCCAGTGCGCCGTCGTAGGCGCCGCGGCGGACCGACAGCAACGGACGGCCTTGTGCATCGAGCACGTTGTCGTGCAGCGAGGCATAGTACCGCTCGCGTTTCGCCAGCGGCGAGATGACAGGGTCGATGCCGGCCAGCCGCAGCAAGCGTTCGGCTTCGTCCAGTTTGTTGAATTTCAAGCGTAGAAAATCGGCACGCGGCATTCGCGCAGCCAGATCCGCTTCGTTGCGCTTGAACCACGCGTTCCATGAAATGTCAGCCCGGCCCTCCAGCAGGATCTTGAAGTAGGCAAGATGGTCGGCGTGCATCGGAAGGTCGTTGGTTAGTTTCGCCATGTGCGGCCATTGGTTGGACAGCGTGTTGATTTACCAAAGTGGGTGTGGCAAATGTCTGCCAGCCCTGTCGCTGTTGTGAGGTGTTTCCCGTATCAATGAACGGTATGTCGCAATCTTGTAGCGGTATGAACGGGGCGACAAGTACCAGCGATGTCTCACTGTGACCGTTTGCGTGGTGGCATCCCCTGCTTGCGGTGAACGATGGGGTAGAGAAAAGCCCGGGACATGCCCGGGCTCTTCGCTTACAGAATCGCCGTTGCTTACTCGATCGGCTGCTCCAGCATCAGCTGGCGTGCGAAGCGCACCGGCGGCGCGCCGTAGGACAGGATCTGGTCGTGGTAGGCCTTCAGGTTGAAGTTGGCGCCCTGCTTGTCCTGCACCGCCTTGCGGGTGTCGAAGTGCTCCTGCGCACCGACGAAGTAGGTCGGCAGCTGGGCCGAGGTGAGCTGCGCGCGCACCCACTTGCCCGAGGCTTCGCTTTCCTGCTGGAAGGCATCGTGGGTCATCAGCTGCATGGCCTGCTCGCGGCTCCAGTTGTCCACGTGCACACCCTGGTCGAGGATGGCGTTGGCAATGGTGCGCAGATAGAACTTCAGCTGCACCAGGTGGAACAGCGGGTCGTTATCCAGGTAGCCCTGTTCCTGCATCATGCGCTCGGTGTAGACCGCCCAGCCTTCGGCAAACAGACCAGAGCGCAATACGGCACGCAACGTGGACGGGAACTTGCCCGAGTGCCAGCCTTCCAGGTAGTGGCCCGGAGTGCCCTCGTGGATGGACAACAGGTGGATCATGCGGCTGTTGTATTCGCGCAGGAAGGAATCCACCTGCTTGTCGTTCCAGTCGTCCGGAATCGGCGAGACCGCGTAGAAGGTCTTCAGGTTCTTGTCCAACGGACCCGGCGAGTCGCAATAGGCCACGGCCACGCCACGCTGGAATTCCGGCATCAGGATGATGTCGACCGGCGCGTCGGGCAGGGTCATCAGGTCGTGCTTGCGCACGAATTCGGTGGACTGGTCCAGCGCCGACTTGGCGTCGTCAACCACCTTGTCGCGGGCCGGCTTGTCGGCATAGGCCAGTTCCAGCGCGGCTTCGATGGCCTTCTGCTGCTGGTCATCGGTCGGGTTGGCCGGCATTTCCGGCGCGCCCGGCTTGTCCTTCAGCACCACCTGGGCGATGCCGTACATGTCCTTGCGCACGCGGCTCAGTTCGGCGCGGGCGCGCTCGCCGATCTCGGCGCGCGACAGCGAGGAGTTGAGCGAGAACTTGAGCTTCTGGTCGTACTTTTCCGCGCCGATGCGGAACTCGCCCTTGGCGTTGGGCACCAGGGTCTTGTCCAGCCAGGTCTGCTGCTCTTCCACCGCCTTGGTGAGGTTGGCGATGGCGGTCTTCAGGCGTTCCTGGTCAGCGGCTTCAAGCTGGCCGATGTTGGGCACGATGAAGGTTTCAACCAGGCTGAGGATGCCGCGGTTCTGCTTGGCAACGGTCTCGGCATGGATCTTCGGTACGCGTGCCGGGTCGAGGTTGGCGCGGGCCGCGGCGAAGATCTGCGGGATCTGCTCGATGCGTGCGGTGGCCGATTTCAGGCGCTCGGGCAGCGGCGCGAACTCGCGCGCCATCAAGCCGTAGATGGCACTGCCGGCCAAGCCGTTGTAGACCTGTGGGTCCCACTTCCAGGACTGCATGGTTTCGTTGGACCAGATGTCCGACTGCAGCTGGTTGCGCAGGATGGCGGCGTCCACCTGGTTCTCGCGGCCGAGCTTGCTGACATCGAGCTTGTCCAGTTCGGCGAGCAGGGCCTTGCTGGCCTCCAGGCTCTTCTGCTGGCCGGCGGCGCTGAGGTCATCGAGCCGGCTGTCGTAGCGGTGGTCGCCGATCTGGGTGGCGCTGACCGGGGATAGCTGCATCCAGGTGTCCAGTGCCTTCTTCGACAGCTCGGCGAACTGGGCGTCGGCCTGGCCTTGGCCGGCCTGCTCGGCGGAAGTGGACGGAGCGGTCGGGGCCTCGCCGCTCTGGCAGCCGGCGAGGCTGGCGAGCAGGGCGGCGGCGAGCAGGTGCTTGCGCATCGGTGATCCTGTTACTGAGGGAATCGACGAGCATAGGCGGAGCGGGCCGGTGCCGCACATGCCGTTGGTTGGTGGCAGCTTGCCGACCTGGGCGGTTGGCAGCGCCGAAGCTGCGCCAGGTGGACGCAGCCACCGCAAAGTCGGCCCAATACGTGTAGCCCGGGTAAGCGCAGCGCACCCGGGGAAGTGGCCCGGCAGAGGAACTACAACCCCGGGTGCGCTGCGCTTACCCGGGCTACAGCGCCCTGCACAAAAATTTAGCCTTCGTATTCAGCCATGTCGTTATGCTGCCGCCACCCCATACCGGATTCAGGGAAGCATGAAGCAATTGCACGGAAGGACCTTGGCCTTGGCACTGGGCGCGTTGCTGGCGCTGGCAGGCTGCGCCAAGCATGAGATGTCGGCCGAAAGCGCGGCCGTTGCCGCCGATGCGGTGCAGTCGCCGGAGGGCGCCTTCCTGGCCTACGAGCACACCGTGCAGCTGCAGCTGCCGGGCAAGGACATCGCCCCCCGGGTGAAAGCGGTGGCCGATGCCTGCCAGAGCGCGAAGTACGGCGACTGTGCGGTGCTCAATGTCTCCCAGCAGGGCGGCGATACGCCGAGCGGCCTGATCAAGGTGCGTGTCGCGCCCAAGGGCGTGGAGCCGTTGATTGCGCTGGCCAGTGACAAGGGCGAGGTGACCACGCGCAATACCGAGGCCGAGGACCTGGCGCAGCAGGTTGCCGATACCCAGCTGATGCAGGACCGGCTGAAGGCCGAGCACGCGCGGCTGATCGAATACCAGCAGCGTCGCGATCTGGCTGTGGCGGATTTGTTGACGATTTCCCAGCGGCTGTCCGAGATTGAAGCCGGCTTGCAGCAGGCCAACCGCGATGCCGCCCAGCAGCACCGGCGCATCGATACGCAGCTGGTCACCATCAACATCGAATCCACCAACAGCCAACGCAACCGCAGCGAAATCGGCCAGGCGTTCGGTGACTTCGGTGAAATCTTCACCACCAGCCTGGCGTATGTGATCCGCATCGCCGCCGGCTTGCTGCCGGTGCTGCTGGTCGGCGGCGTGCTGGCGTGGTTGCTGCGCCTGTGGTGGCGTCGCCGCCGCAAGAAGTAATCCTCGGCTTTGTGGGAGCGGTGTCAGCCGCGAAGCCGATGACCTGAAAGGGTGTCAGCTTCGCGGCTGACGCCGCTCCCACAAAGGCCTGCATCAGCCGTGCAGATGCAGCTCCGGAATGCGTTTCTCATGCGCGGCGAACAGTTCCTGGAACTCTTCTTCGTTCAGCTCATCAGGCAGATACACCGCCACCTGGCTGCTGTTGCCATCCGCATCCACGCGCTCGCGTGGGCCTGCACGCAGGGAGAGCTCCCTGTCCTTCCAGGTGATCAACGCAGGGATTTCTTCCCATTGCGTCACTTCGGCGTTCTTGGCGTCCCACAGCACAACAATTGTAAACATGGCGTCTCAACTCTTCGGAGGGCGGTGTTCGCTGGTGATGGTTGCACCTTCGCTCATCACCTTGGTAACCGGTGTACGGCTGGCGACATCCAACAAACGCTCCCATTGTTCGCTGCTCAGCGTGCCGGTAGCGGAAAGAATGCGGTGCACCTGCAGCTTACCGGCTTCATTGCGGCTGGATGTAAGCTCGGCGTTGAATTGACCCAGGTCCCAGCCTTTTTTCTCTGCATACATGCGCAGGGTAATGGCGGTACATGCGGCCAGCGATGCGAGGTACAGGTCGAACGGTGCCATGCCCGCGTCCTTGCCACCCAGGCGCGGTGGCTCGTCGGCCAGCAGCGTGTGCAGGCCGTTGCTGATGAGATGGGCGTAGTTGTCGGCGGTTGACTCGATGGTGACCTGGGCCATGGCGAATTCCTGTGCAATAAGCCATCAAAGTAACTGCAGATCAGCAGTGGCGGTAGATGCTGATTATTGCCCTCATTGTCCCATTGCCTGAACGATGGCGGTTGTGGATACGGGCCTGCAGCTAGCCCGGTACCACCGCTGTCGCGGTGCTGGAGCGGCCCGCCAATGCATCCTCCAGCAGCTCTCCCACTGCGGTCCTCAACATCTTGGGGGCGATGAAGTGGCGATGCACCGGGTCAACGACTGCCATGTACAGGTGCCCGAACGCATTGTGGCAACGCACACGCGTGGACAGGCTGAAAATGATCTGGTCGTGCTGGCGACGCACCGCGACGCAGGAGCGGAACTGCAGGTGGCGGTCATCGGCGCCCAGCAACACCTGCTGCGTGTCTGCGCTGCACGCGCTGGCCAATACCGGGAAGCGCTGTGCGAAGCGTTGCCCGGGTGTGTCGTTCAGCAGTGAGGAAACCGGACAACCCAGCGGCGATGTGCGCAGCCGCAGTGGGCGCGCCAGCAGGTTGCGCAGCCGCATCAGGCCGCTGATGCTGCTGGCGGGTTGGTTCATGAAAGCTGTCAGCAGCAGTACCAGCAGCTGCTCGGTGCCAATGGCCGGGAGCCAGCGCTGATCGATCTGCAGTTGCACACAGTCCTGGTGATGATGTTGCGTCAGTTGCGCGGCCAGCAGTGAGTCGTCCGGCAGTGCAAGCATGCTTCGTGTGGACAACGCTGGCAGTTCTTGCCGCGCACTGGCGTCACGTCGAAAACGCTGCAGCAGCGCCCGCCGCAGGCGCTCGGCAGGCTGACGAAGCTGCGTGCAGGTGGCGGCCACCCATGTGCGCCTCGGAACAGGCGCGAAGCCGAGCGTGGTGGTGCGTATCGCAGCGCTTTGCTGGGTGCGCTGCAATGCCTGCAGCAGTGTTTCCGGCATCAGTTCGGTGAGGCTGGCCAGATCCGCGTCGCCGCGCATCACCTGCGCATGCAAGGCCGGATCCAGCGCACCGGCGGTTTCGTCCGGATGGCAGGAAACCGCGAACAGCGCCGGGTGAAGGCCATTGCCATGCAGTGGCTGGAACTGGTGCCAGGTGTTGGCAGCCATGCGCACGGTGAACAGGCAATCAGCGGGCACCTCGACGTGCTGCAGGCCGGCGAGGGTTTCTTCGGCGCTGTCCATGCGGGCATCGGCGGCGATGAAGCGCAGGCGTGCGCCGCCGCTGCCACTGATGGCGGTGAACAGGCGCGGTGCCGCGTGCCGGTGGAAGGGATGGCCGTTGCTGCCAACGGAGAACGTATAGAGCGCCGCCGGGTCGCCCACATCAAGATCGGGCGCTGACAACCGCGCCGACGGCTCATCCAGCGCGTCATTGAAGTGCGGGTGCCGCGCCTGCATCGCGCCTGCGGTGCTTGCCACCGCGTCACCGGCACCGGCGTCGAGCGGACTCAGCAAGGTGACTTCCACAGCACGACGACCGTCGCTGCTGTGGAGTGAAACATGAGGAAAACCGGGTTCACTGCGGCAACTGCGTTCCATGCGGGGCCTCGGTTCGATCAGGTAGCGGGCTTGGTCTTGCGCTTGGCGTTGCTGCGGGATTCGCGCTGCAGCGGGCCGGCCGTTGGGCACACCTCGAAGGCGAAACGGCTGAGTGTATTGACCAGGTTGTCGGGGGTCAGCCGGTAGAAAACGAACTGGCCGCGACGCTCGCTGATCACCAGCCCGGCAGCTGCCAGAACCGACAGGTGGCGCGAGATGGCCGGTGCGCTCATTGCAAAGCGCTGGCCGATCTCTCCGGCGGTGAGCTCCTGCGCCGACAGATAGGCCAAGATCTCCCGGCGTGGGCGCGAGGCGAGGGCTTCGAAGATCTGGTCAGCGGGCATGGTCAATCAATTAACTAATTCGTTAATTAATTAATTGCATGGATATCCAGTCACGTCAAGCCAAGCACGTGTAGGGCCGAGCCATGCTCGGCAAGGGGCTGTACCGGGCAAGCCCCTGCCGAGCATGGCTCGGCACTACAGGTGCGGTTGCCGGCTTACTTGATGATCCGCACCGGCAACGGGATGTTGCACAGATCGATGTGGCCAGCCGCGCGCTTGTAGAAACCGTCGACGCGATTGCGGCGCGCTTCCACCGCGTCGGCGAAGGTCTTGGAGTCGGTGCGCAGCACCTGCAGTTTCACCCGCTGCGCTTCCGGTAATTCGCTGGCCAGGGTGATCGCCTTGATCGGCGTACGCTGCGCGGCGTCCTCATAAAAGCCCATCGGCTCGGGCCCACGCTTGATCGTGCTGAGCAGTTCCATGCCCTTGAGCACGCGACCAACCAGGGTGATGTTACGGTCCAGCTGGCGTGGCGACTGGCCGGTGACCACATAGAGTTCGGCGCCCAGGCTGCTGTCTTCCTCGTTGTTGCGGCCCGCGCCGACGGCGCCATAGCAATGCGCCAGCCAGGCGTTCTGGCCGTCGCTGCCAACGGCGAAGTCACCCACAAACCCGGTCCTGGCAGCCCAGCCGTCGCGGTCGGGCAGCGCAGTGAAATCCAGCCCCGCTGCGGGACGCTGGAATTCCGCCGGCAGGTGGGTTTTGGCGCCGCCCATCGACTTTGCCTTGGCCGCATCGTCGGCATCGGCGTCGCCGAACTGGACCACGAAGTTGTCCTGCGATCGATAGATGCTCAGGCCATCCCAGAAGTGTTGCTTGGCCAGGGTACGGATGTTGCCAGCGTGTTCGGGCGCGAACTGCGGGGCCAGTTCGATGATGACGCGGCCGCCTTCCAGGTCCATGTACACAGTGTTTTCGGCGGCCGGGCTGTGCCAGTCGCTGGTCGGCGCGGCGTCGATGATCTCCTGCGCGCTGCGGTACTTGGCGGGGGCGTCAGCGGCCAGCAGCGGCAGCGGGGACAGCGACAGGGCCAGCGCGAGCAGGCAGGGGCGTAGCGTCATCGGGCGCATTCCAGTTGGGTGTAGCCCGATTCTGCGCGATTGCGCGGCGTGCCGGCCAGCGCCGTGACGGCGGTAAGGGTGACTACCGGCACATTCGCTATAGCGAACTAAACACTAGTGTTTGCTTCAGGCTAGTTGGCAGGAGCGAAGGCCATGACTGAATTGGATGCGCATCTGCGCAAGTTCCAGAAGGAATTGAGCACAGGCACGGTGTCGCTGGCCTTGCTGGCGGTGTTGGCCAAGGCGCCGGAGCCGCTGTACGGCTATCTGATCGCCAAGGAGCTGGAGCGGGTCGGCGATGGGGTGCTGAGCGGCAAGCAGAGCGCGCTGTACCCGGTATTGCGCAACCTGGAGGGTGCCGGCCTGCTGGAAAGTCATGTGGAGCCATCGGTGGCGGGACCACCACGGCGCTACTACCGCATCAATGACGACGGTCGCGCCGCGCTGCGGCAGTGGATCGCTGCCTGGAATGCCACCCGCGACTCGGTCGAGTCGGTACTGGAAGGAATCAAGTGATGAACACCGAATACAACGCACGACCGCTGCCCACGACCATCCCCGAGTACCTGGAGCAACTGCGTGCTGCCTTGAGCGGGGCGGACCCGGCGATGATCCAGGATGCGCTATACGACGCGGAGGAATACCTGCGTTCGGAGCTGGCCGAGCAGCCGGGCAAGAGCGAGGCCGACGTGATTGCCGGGGTTGCCGGCAGCTATGGCGCGCCGGAGGAAGTTGCCGAGATTTACCGCGAAACCGAAGTGACGGTGAACCGCGCACTGCGTACGCCGCGGCCAGCCGCACGGCCGGCGCCGGCGGTGTCAGTGGCGGCTGCCGACGCCATTGCCTCGCCTGTCGAGCCGAGCGCGGTTGCGCCGGTCCGCGCGCCTGCACCGCGTTCCCTGTTTGCCCGCTTCTTCGGTGTGGCGCTGGACCCGCATACCTACGGCGCGCTGTTCTACATGCTGTTGTCGCTCGCCACCGGCACGTTCTTCTTCACCTGGGTGGTGACTGGTTTGTCATTGTCGGTATCGCTGCTGATCCTGATCATCGGCATCCCGATCCTGCTGTTGTTCCTGGGCTCGGTGCGGGTGTTGTCGCTGGTTGAAGGACGCATCATCGAAACCATGCTCGGGGTGCGCATGCCGCGCCGGCCGGCCTATACCGATCGCAGCCAGGGTTGGCTGCAGCGCATCGGCGCAATGTTCTCGGATGGGCGCACTTTGCTGACGATGCTGTACTTCGTACTGATGCTGCCGCTGGGCATTCTGTACTTCACTCTGGCAACGACCTTGCTGTCGACGTCATTGGCGCTGGTATTTGCCCCGGTCGTGGGACTGGTGACCAATCTGCCGGTCGGGATATGGATCGATGGCGTGAACGTCGGCGATGCGTTCTGGTTGTGGCCGGTATCGGTTGGCGTGGGTGTGCTGCTGCTATTCGGCACCCTGCATCTGGCGCGCGGCATCGGCAAGTTGCACGGCGCCATGGCCAAGCAGTTGCTGGTGCGGCTGTAAGCCAGCTGCAGTGAGTGAAAGCAGGCGAGGGCGCCGCTGGCGCCCTTGTTTTTTTGTAGTGCCGAGCCATGCTCGGCAGAGGCCTTCGCGGTAAAGCCGCTGCCGAGCATGGCTCGGCACTACCGGTGCTAGCCCCTCTCCCGCTCGCGGGAGAGGGGCTGGGGTGAGGGCGGCTTTTTCGGCGTTACCGGTAAGGCTGATGCCGAGCATGGCTCGGCATTACGCTTGTCAGCGCTGGGCGCGGCGGCGCAGCGGGGTGACGTTGCTGCTGGCTTTCTTCGGCTTCTTGGCGGCCGGCTGTGCGGACTGCGCACTGAAGAAGTCGCGCATCTTCGGGTAGACCACTTCGCGCCAGCGGCGGCCGCTGAAAATGCCGTAGTGGCCGGCACCTTCAACGATGAAGTGGTCGCGGCGCGAGGCCGGGATGCCGGTGCACAGTGCCTGTGCGGCTTCGGTCTGGCCGAGCCCGGCGATATCGTCCAGCTCGCCTTCGATGCTCAGCAGGGCGGTGTCGCGGATGGCCGACGGATCGACGTGCTCACCGCGCACATACCACTCGCCGCGCGGCAGCAGGAATTCCTGGAACACCACGCGGATGGTGTCCAGGTAGAACTGCGCCGGCATGTCCAGCACGGCGTTGTATTCGTCGTAGAAACGGCGATGCGCATTGGCATCGTCAAGGTCGCCCTTGACCAGGTCGGTATAGAAATCCCAGTGCGACATCAGGTGGCGGCTGGGGTTCATCGACATGAAACCGGCGTGCTGCAGGAAGCCCGGATAGACGCGGCGGCCCTGGCCCGGATACGGCGCCGGGATGGTGTGGATGACGTTGTTCTCGAACCACGACATCGGATTGCGCGTGGCAAGGTTGTTGACCGCGGTGGGGCTGCAGCGGGCATCGATCGGGCCGCCCATCATTACCAGCGAGCGCGGCGTGGCTTCGCCACGGCTGGCCATCAGCGACACTGCGGCCAGCACCGGCACGGTGGGCTGGCAGACGCTGACCACGTGCACATTGTCGGCGCCGAGGTGGCGGATGAATTCCTGTACGTATTCGATGTAGTCGTCCAGGCCGAACTCGCCCTGTTCCACCGGCACCATGCGCGCATCGACCCAATCGGTGACGTAGACACGGTGGTCGCGCAGCAGGGTGCGCACGGTGTCGCGCAGCAAGGTGGCGTGGTGGCCGGACAGCGGCGCCACCACCAGCACGATGGGCTGGGCGAGCAGCGCTTCTACCTTGGAGGTTTCGTTGCTGTGGCGCTTGAAGCGCAGCAGTTTGCAGAACGGCTTCTCGACCTCGGTGAGCTGGGCGATCGGCACGATTTCGCCGTCAAGCTCCAGCTCGTGGATGCCCCACTCGGGCTTCTCGTAATCCTTGCCAAGGCGGTGGAACAGCTCGTTCATTGCCGCGAAGCGGTCAGCGCCCGGCATCGACGACCACCAGTGGCCCGAATTATTGAAGAACGCCGCATTGGCCTGCGCCTGGTGAACCCAGGGCGCGAGCAGGTTGCGGGTCAATTCATGCAGTTGATAAAGCATGATTTCCCAATATGTACAGTCATATGATGCTGTGCAGCATAACGCACTATGGCCGATCAGGCGTTAAGCGAGGTATTGGCCTTTAGTCGGCCCGTTCCAGTGCGGCGATGTCTTCGCTGAATGCCGGCGCCAGCCAGCAGTGCGAACCAACCGCGCGGAAGCCCACTTCACGCAGCTGGCGCTTGTACCAGCGGGCAGGGCGCTGCTGGAACCCATCATGGTCGCCATGGAACTCGTCCTCGGCGGTGAACAGCTCCAGGAAGGCGACCCCGCTGCACAGCTCGGCCAGGCCGGGCAGGCCTTGGCGCAGCTCGCGGCTGGGCACGTAATGGAGCACGTCCGAGCAGACCAGCAGGTCCACCGGCGCGCAGGGCCGCAGCCACTGGAAGTCGCCGAAGGTGGCCAGGTGCAGGTTGCGGGTACGGCCGTAGCGGCGCACTGCATATTCGCTGCTGTCAAAGCCCATGTACTGCAGCTTGGGCCGCAGCTTCAGCAGCGGCGCGCGCCAGGCCGCTTCGCCGGCGCCGATGTCGAGCGCGCTGCGGATCGGGCGTTCCAAGTAGTACTCGGCTGCGGCCACGGCCAGTTGCACCTTGCGCGCCAGCCGCGCCGGGCCACCGATATCGTCGCGGCGGTACCAGCGTTGGAAGTAGTCGGCGTCGTACTGCTTGTCCTGCATGTGCGTGTCTTGTGCGGATGAGCGAAAATGGGGCACATCCTACGCCGCCGCTGGAGCCAGTGCATGCAGTCCTACTTTTGGGTAAAGACCTTCCACCTTGTTTTCGTGGTGGCGTGGATGGCGGCGGTGTTCTACCTGCCGCGGATCCTGGTCAACATCGCCGAGGCCGCAGGCCAGCCAGCGGTGGTGGAACGGCTGCAATTGATGGGCAAGCGCCTGTACCGGTTCGGCCATGTCATGTTTGGCATTGCCTTCATTCTTGGACTGGTGTTGTGGCTGGGCTACAAGGTGCTGCCGGAGTTTCCGACCATGGTGGCGCCGGGAGCAGCCGGCTGGCTGCACGCCAAGCTGGGCTTGGTGGTGTTGCTGCTGGTGTATTTCATCTTCACCGGCCGCTGGCTGAAATGCACGATCAAGGGCAAGGCCTTGCCGTCTTCGGGCGCGTTGCGCTGGTTCAATGAGCTGCCGCTGGTGCTGTTCATTGCGATTGTCTACTTGGTGCTGGCCAAGCCGTTCTGAGTTTTTTTGGGTGCTGCGAAGAGCAACGGCACCCCTCCCAACCCTCCCCTTGGCTGCGCCAAAGGGAGGGCTCAAACTTTGCCCTCTCTTGCGGGTAGGGTCGGGGAGGGCGTGAGTGATCCTTACGCTCCCGTAATGCTTCTGCGAATGCCGGGTAAGCGGACACATCATTGTGGTCGGCCCCGTTGATGGTCACTGCCTGCGCCATGCCTGGCCGGAATTCGCGTAGCAAGCGCAAAGAACTTGTATTCGGAATCACTTCGTTCTGGTGCTGCTTGAAGCACCCCTCTCCCCAACCCCTCTCCCGCAAGGGGAGAGGGGCTTAGAACCCTGCATGCGCCAGCAATTTGCGCAACTGCAGCTTCGAGCCCCTCTCCCCTTGCGGGAGAGGGGTTGGGGAGAGGGGGGCTCTTGGCCGGAAAACGAAGAGGCCGGCATTGCCGGCCTTCTTCTCGATTCTCAGCCCGCC
This sequence comes from Stenotrophomonas nitritireducens, assembly GCF_001700965.1. Lineage (NCBI taxonomy): Bacteria > Pseudomonadati > Pseudomonadota > Gammaproteobacteria > Lysobacterales > Lysobacteraceae > Stenotrophomonas > Stenotrophomonas nitritireducens. The sequence goes on along the minus strand of NZ_CP016756.1, from coordinate 769,877 downwards.
GGCGCCAGTTGCCGTAATTCCTTGCGCGCAGCGTCGATCCACGCGCGCTGCGCCTGCTGGTAATAGCGCGGTGAGGTTTCGGCACGGTCGAGGATGTTCTGCAGCTGCTTGGCAGCCTCATCGTCGCGTCCGGCACGCTTGAGCAGCAGGGCATAACGCAGGCGTGCTTCTTCGCCCGGATAACCGCCGATCAAGGCCTCGTATTCGTGCAGTGCGGCAGCGATGTCGGCGCTGTCTTCCACGGTGCGTGCATACAGCAGGTGGCCGTCGTGCGAGCGGAAATTGGGATTGGCGGCGATCAGCGCTTCGAGTGTTCTGCGTGCCTGTGCCGGCTGCTGCAGGCCGTACTGGGCCTTGGCCAGGCCCAGCATCAGGTCGGGGTCTTCGCTGTACAGTCCGCGCAGCGCACCTTCGTACAAAGATGCTGCCTCGGCGTATTCGCCACGGTCCAGGTGTTCCTGGGCCAGGCGCCGGCGGTTGTCGGCGGTGTCGGAACCGCGCAGGCGCCGGTCAGCCTCACGCTTGCGCCGCTGCGGATCGATCTGGTCGCGCACCTGGCGCAGGCCGCGGCGTGCGTTGGGATTGTTGCGCAGCTCAGGCAGCACCTCGGCGATGAAGTAGATCAGCACCGCCAGGTACGAGAACACCAGAATGATGAAGATCCAGTACAGCGGCCGCCCGGTGCGCACGACGTGTACGCAGCAGGCAACCTGCAGCACCAACGAAAGCAGAATGATCGGACTCATCCCTGTGTCCCCGATGTGGAAGCGGCTCAGGCCGCTTCGTAGGCACCGTAGCTGCGCAGGCGGGCGTAACGCTTGGCCAGCAGTTCGTCCACCGACAGCTTCTCCAGCGCGTCCATCTCGTTGAGCAGCACGGCTTTCAGGCGCTTGCCCATCTGCGTCGGGTTGCGGTGGGCGCCGCCGATCGGTTCGCGGATCACCTTGTCGATCAGGCCCAGGCTCTTCAGGCGCGGGGCGGTCATGCCGAGCTGTTCGGCGGCGTCCTTGGCCTTGCCGGCATCCTTCCACAGGATGGAGGCGCAGCCTTCCGGGCTGATGGTCGAGTAGACACTGTATTCCAGCATCAGGGTACGGTCACCGACGCCCAGCGCCAGCGCGCCGCCGGAACCGCCTTCGCCGATCACGGTGCAGATCACCGGTACCTTCAGCTCGGCCATCTCCATCAGGTTGCGGGCAATGGCTTCGGACTGGCCGCGCTCTTCGGCATCGATGCCCGGCCAGGCGCCGGCGGTGTCGATCAGGGTCAGCACCGGCAGGCCGAAGCGCTCGGCCATCTTCATCAGGCGCAGGGCCTTGCGGTAACCCTCGGGCTTGGGCATGCCGAAGTTGCGGCGCACCTTTTCCTTGGTGTCGCGGCCTTTCTGATGCCCGATCAGCATCACCGAACGGCCGCCGATACGGGCCAGGCCGCCGACAATGGCCTTGTCGTCGGAGAAGGCGCGGTCGCCGGCCAGCTCCTGGAATTCGTCGCAGAAGATGCGGATGTAGTCGAGCGGGTACGGGCGCGACGGGTGGCGGGCCACCTGCAGCACCTGCCAGGAGGACAGGTTGCGGAAGATCTGGGCAGTACGCAGGCGCAGCTTGTCTTCCAACGCCTTGACCTCGGCATCGACATTGACCGCCGGCCCGGCGCTGGCACTGCGCAGGTCCTTGATCTTGGATTCCAGATCGGCGATGGGTTGCTCGAAATCGAGGTAATTCGGATTCATCGGAAACCGTCAGCAATGAAAGGGGGGAAGTGTAGCCGAACGCGCCGTATCAACCCGTACGCGTCCGTCCGGACAATCAGTTGGCCCAGGGCGGGCTGTACTTGACCTTGACCCGGCGCACGGCCGGGTCTTCACGCAGGGCGTCCAGCAGCTTGGGCGTGACCCGCACCGAGCCGCTGCTGCCCAGGTCCAGCATGCCGGCAATGCTGCCGGGCTTGCCGTTGAGCAGCAGGTCCAGCCGCAACGGCGTGCGGCCGGGGCGGTGGGCAGCCAGCAGGGCGTCGATACGCTGCCAGATCGGGCCGCCACGGCCGTCGACACGCATCGACAGGCGCAAGGCGTGGTCGGCGCAGAGCTGCTCGTAGTCCCAGCACTGGCGCATGCGCAGGGCATAACCGCCGTTGAACTCGTCCTCGCGCAGGCCTCCCTTGACCACCAGGATGCGGTCCTTGGTCATCAAGTGGCCAAACTCGGCCAGACCATCGGAGAACGCACTGCATTCAACCCGGCCCTTGCCGTCTTCCAGGGTCACGAAGACCTGGCTGTCGCCCTTGCGGCGTACACCAATGACCATGCCGGCCAGGATCACCGGGGATTCCTGGCGCCAGGCGCGCTTCTCACCGTCCTTGGAGGGGAAGGCCGGGGCAATCAGCTTGTCCAGGCCGCCAAGGTCGGTGCCGACCAGCTCCTTGACGTCATCGGCATAGGGGTCGAACGGGTGGCCGCTGAGATAGAAGCCCAGCGTTTCGCGTTCGCCGTTGAGCAGCTGCGCCAGCGGCCATTCCTTGCTCTCGGGCAGGTCAAGCTGGCTGGCGGTGGTGACAGGGTCGGGCGCGCCGAACAGCGAGTTCTGCCCGGAGGCCTTTTCGCGCGCGATCTGCTCGGTGGCCTTGATTACCTCGGGCAGCTGCAGCGCCAGGGTTGCGCGGTTCTTGCCGATGCCATCGAAGGCACCGCAGTTGATCATCGCTTCCAGCGTGCGGCGGTTGAGCTTGCCCGTTTCCACGCGTGCGCAGAAATCCAGCAATGAGGCGTATTCGCCACCGCGCTCACGCTGTTCGACCACGGCTTCGCACGCGCCCTGACCGACGCCCTTGATCGCACCCAGGCCGTAGCGGATGGTGTCGGCGTTGGCCGCCTCGAACATGTACGCGGAGTTGTTGACGCGCGGTGGCAGCACGGTCAGGCCGAGGTTCTTCACCTCGGCCAGGAACCCCACCACCTTGTCGGTGTTGTCCATGTCCGAGGACAGCGTCGCAGCCATGAATTCGGCCGGGTAGTGACGCTTGAGCCAGGCGGTCTGGTAACTGACCAGTGCGTAGGCCGCAGCATGCGACTTGTTGAAACCATAGCCGGCGAACTTCTCCATCAAGTCGAAGATTTCGTCGGCCTTGGGGCCATCAACGCCGCCGGTGGCTGCACCTTCGCGGAAGATCTCGCGGTGCTTGGCCATTTCCGCCGGCACCTTCTTGCCCATCGCGCGGCGCAACAGATCGGCGCCGCCCAGCGAGTAGTTGCCGACGATCTGCGCCATCTGCATCACCTGCTCCTGGTACACCATGATGCCGTAGGTGTCTTTCAGGATGGCTTCGGTACGCGGATCGGGGTAGATGATTTCTTCCTGGCCGTGCTTACGCGCGTTGAAGGAGGGAATCAGGTCCATCGGGCCGGGGCGGTACAGCGACACCAGTGCGATCAGGTCTTCGAAGCGGTCAGGGCGCGCGTCCTTCAGCAGGCGGCGCATGCCCGAGGATTCGAACTGGAACACCGCACCGGTATTGCCGTTGGCGAAGATGTCCTTGTAGGTGGGCGCATCGTCGAGCGGGATGTGGGCGATATCGACCGGTGGAATGCCGGCGCGCTCATGGCGCTTGTTGATCGCCTTCACCGCCCAGTCAATGATGGTCAGCGTGCGCAGGCCGAGGAAGTCGAACTTCACCAGGCCGACTTCTTCGACGTCGTTCTTGTCGAACTGGGTGACCGGATTGCGGCCGATGCCGCCTTCGTCATGTTCGGCGTACAGCGGGCAGAACTCGCTCAGCGGCTCCGGCCCGATCACCACGCCACCGGCATGCTTGCCGGCGTTGCGGGTCAGGTCTTCCAGCTGCAGGGCCAGATCGATCAGGTCGCGGACGTCGTCTTCGGATTCGTAGCGCTGGATCAGCTCGGCCGAGGCCATTTCCGAATTTTCGCCGTCCTTGCCCTTGCCCAGCGCATCCTTCAGGTGGATGCCGAGGATGTTGGGGATCAGCTTGGAAACGCCATCTACCAGACCGTACGGGAAGCCCAGCACGCGGCCGGTATCGCGCACCACCGCCTTGGCCGCCATGGTGCCGTAGGTGATGATCTGGCTGACGCGCTCGCGGCCGTATTTGCGCGCGACGTAGTCGATCACCTCGTCGCGGCGGTCCATGCAGAAGTCGATGTCGAAGTCGGGCATCGACACGCGTTCGGGGTTGAGGAAGCGCTCGAACAGCAGGTTGTAGGGCAGCGGGTCAAGATCGGTGATCTTCAGCGCCCAGGCCACCAGCGAGCCGGCACCGGAACCACGGCCGGGGCCGATCGGGATGCCCTGGTTCTTGCCCCACTGGATGAAGTCGGCAACGATCAGGAAGTAGCCGGGGAAGCCCATCTTGATGATGGTGTCGAGCTCGAACTCCAACCGCGCGTTGTAATCCTCGCGGGTCATGCCGGCAGCCAGCGGGTGCACCTGCAGGCGCTCTTCCAGGCCGTCGCGCGAGATCTTCTGGATCCAGGTGTCCAGCGTTTCGTCGTCCGGCACCGGGTAGTTGGGCAGGAAGTAGGTGCCCAGCCGCATCTCCACGTTGCAGCGCTCGGCCAACGCCAGCGTGTTGTCGATCGCGTCGGGGATGTCGGCGAACAGCTCGCACATCTGTTCCGGCGTTTTCAGGTATTGCTCGCGGCTGTACTCGCGTGGCCGCTTGGGGTCGTCGAGGACGCGGCCGGTGGAAATACAGACGCGTGCTTCGTGGGCCTCGAAATCATTGGGCGACAGGAAGCGCACGTCGTTGCTGGCAATCACCGGCAGGCCGCGCTGGCCGGCGGCCATCAGCGCGAACTGGTTGAAACTTTCCTCGCCTTCGCGACCGGTGCGGGTCAGTTCCAGGTGCAGGCCATCGCCGAATACGCGCTGCCAGTCGGCGAGCTGCTGCTCGGCCAGATCGTGGCGGCCTTCGCTGGCCAGGCGCCCGGCCAGGCTGTGACGGCCGGCCAGGGCAAACAGGTTCTTGCAGCCGTCCTTGAGCCACTGCGGATGCACGGCGACGCCGCCTTCGTTGCGGTGGCCTTCCATCCAGGCGCGGGTCAGCAGCCGCGACAGGCTCAGGTAGCCTTCGCGGTCACGGCACAGCAAGGTCATGCGCCAGGGGTCCTGGCCGTCCTCGGTGATCAGCAGGTCGGCGCCGGCGATGGGCTTGATGCCTACGCCTTCTGCGGCTTTGTAGAACTTCACCAGCGCGAACAGGTTGTTCAGGTCGGTGACCGCCAGTGCAGGCGCCTTCATCTCGACCGAGCGGCTGAGCAGGTTGGGCTGTTTGGCCTTCTTCGGATCAGCCTGATCCGGTTTGGCGGGCACGCGGATGGTGGAGTCCACCATCGAGAATTCGGTGTGGACGTGGAGATGGACGAAACGGGAAGAAGTAGACATGCGGGGCCAGAGTTATGCCGATGCAGGGTAGCGACGGGGGCGGGGTGGGGCAAGGCTTGACATGCCCCCGGCGGTGGCCGGCGCGGGCATCCGCCGCGCGTCGGCTTTCCCCGAGGGCGACCGGGAGCGTCCCTCAAGCCCCCGGCCCCGCTGCCTCGGCATGGTCCTGGCGGTACTGGCTGCGGCGTTGTCAGCGTAAGGCTTCAGTGGACGCGGAAGTAGGTGAGCGGTTCAGGTGCATAACTGCTTTCACGCACCCTGCGCTGGTGCTCATGCAGCCGGGCTTCGATTTCTCGAAGCTCCAGCCAACGGCTGCGGTTGAAGTCGATCTCCTCGTCGCTGCGTCCCTGGCGCTGGGCCTCGACATGGCGCAGGCGCCGGTAATCGAGGAAATTTGCAACCTCGGCGGTCAGCTTCGGCCAGACCGTGTCGATCACGATGGCCAGGTCCAGTTGGCCTACGCCGGGGACGGTGTCGGGGATCAGTTGCCGGCTGGCGTGAAGATAGGCCACCACCAGCGTGAGTTCGCGGCTTACCTGGGGGCTGGGTTCCCAGTCGCGGTCCTGCAGCAGCTGTTCCAGCAGTTGCGCGTGTTCGATGCGTTGCTGGATGCACGCTGATGGTGCGTCGTCCGCAGTGTCGTCGTTCAGCATGCGGGCGGCAGTGGCGAGCTGGTCGGTCTGCAGCGGCGGCGCGGCGCGGCCGAGCAATGCCAGCACACCATTGAAGTACTCCACTTCACGGGGCACCAGCAGGTAATCGTTGATGTGGTGGCGGCGCAACGGGGCGCCGGTCGCGGCGTGGTCCAGTACCTGCGGCAGCGGAAGGCGGGGGGCGGGAATGGCGTACATGATGCGGCTCCTGTGGGGAAGGTGCGCCCGTGAAGGCAGGGCGCAGCGCCAGCATCGGCTTGGGCGTAGCATGGGTCATGATGGCGGGCGGAGCCTTCAGACAGTCATTGCGCTGGTTTCTGAGGAATTCATGAGGGCTTGCCGATGGGTGCGGTCGAAGACCCGGGAGACACAGGTCAGTTGCGCCACCGCTATCGTTTTGACGGCATCGTGGTGGACACGGTGGCGCATACGCTCAGCCGTGACGGCAGGTTCCTGTCGGTGGAGCCTAAGGCGTTCGCGGTGCTGTTGCTGCTGCTGCGTCATGCAGATGAATTGCTGGTGCGCGACCAGCTGCTGGATGCGGTGTGGGGCCACCGGCATGTAACCCCCGGGGTCCTGACGCGGGCCATCGCGCAGCTGCGTTCGGCGCTGGAAGACCCCGCACATGCGCCGCGCTACATCCAGACCCAGCATGGGCTGGGTTACCGCTTCATCGGCACGCTGCTGCCGGATGAGCCGGCTGTCACCGAGCCCCTGCCTGCGCCGCCGCTTGCCGGTTCAGACGCGGTGGAGCCATTCGTTGCCGCAAATGATCTCGAAGACGAGGCCATGGCGCCTTCCGGCCCGGCCGAACCGCCGCCCCGCGTTTGGTTTTCAGACCGGTGGCGGGCGGCGCTCACGCTGCCGCTGCCGGCGTGGCTGCGGTCGCGGGCGCTGCTGATCGGCGCCGGAGTGCTGTTGCTGCTGTTGGCCGTGGCTGTCTGGTGGTGGAGCCGCAGCCCGGTTGTGGCAAATGCGTCGATCGCGGTGATGCCATTCAGCAGCCTCAGCGACAATGCGGCTGACCGCTATTTCGCCGATGGGCTGGCGGTGGAGATGCACGATGCGCTGACCAACGTGCCGGGCCTGAAGGTGGCGGCGCGACAGCTCACCACCGCGGCCAGCAGTGATGCTGACGGGGAAGACGTGCGCCGCATCGGGCAGCGACTGGGAGTGGCGACCTTGCTGGATGCGAGCGTGCGACGCGAGGGTGGGCGGGTGAGGATCAGTGCACGGTTGTCCGATACCAGCACCGGTTTCACCCTGTGGGCGGAAACCTATGATCGCGAGATCAACGATGTGTTCGCGCTGCAGGGCGAGATAGCCAACAAGGTGGTGCACGCCTTGCTGGGTCATCTGCCGGGGAAAACAGCCGGGATCGCGCAGCGGCTTACGCCGACCAACGACGTCAACGCCTACGATGCCTATCTGCGTGGCCTGGCGTTGTTGCAACGCCCGGTTGGCGAGGCCGGCAATGCGCGGGCAATGGCGGCTTTCGGCCAGGCGCTGGCGCTTGATCCCCACTTCGCGCGGGCGCAGGCGGGCATCTGCCGCGCGCAGATCGCGCGGCTGGAAGGGGTCAGCGATGCGGAGGCATTTACCCGCGCACGCCAGGCCTGCGCACGCGCGCAGGCAATGGACCCGGGCCTGCGCGAGGTGAGCCTGGCAATGGCGGAAATCGCCCGGGTCAGTGGCCAGAACGAACAAGCGCTGCAGCTTTACCAGCAGGTCATCGATGATCCGGCACTGCGTGCCGATGGCTTGGTCGGGCAGGCCCGCACCTATGCCGCGCTCGGCCAGGAGGCGAAGGCGCTGCAGGCGTTCCAGCACGCGATCGCGGCGCGGCCCAGCGATGCGCAGATCTATCGCCTGCTCGGCTACCACCATTGGCTGCGCGGTGATGTGCCCAAGGCGATCGAGGCCTTTGTCACCGCCACCGTGCTGCAGCCCGAAGACAGCCGGCTATGGGGAAGCCTGGGCGGGTTGTATCTTGCGCAGGGCGACACCGCGCAGGCAGGGCACGCGTTCAACATGTCGCTGTCGATCGAACCCAATGCCGGTGCGTTGACCAACCTGGGCTCGATGAAATTCGATCAGGGCGAATATGCGCTCGCTGCCGAACTGTTCCAGCAGGCAACGGTGCTGGAACCGGAAGACTATCTGCACTGGGGCAACCTGGCCGACGCGCTGGCCGCAGCGCCGGCTACCGCCGCGCAGGCGCAGGCGCCGTATCTGCGCGCAGCCCATCTGGCGCAGCAGTATGTGGATGTACGCCGCGACGATGCCTATGCGTTGGCGTTGCTGTCCTGGTACCGCGCCAACCTGGGCGAGCGTGGCCGCGCGCTTGCTGATCTGCAGGCTGCACGCGCGCTGGGCACGCAGGCGGCCGAGGTCGCACTGTGGTGCGCGCAGACACTGACCCTGCTCGGCGACCGGCCGGGTGCGCAGGGCTGCGTTCAAACCGCATTGAAACAGGGTATTCCGCAGCAGCGCATCGATGCACTGCTGTCGTTGCAGCGCTTTGCCATGGTGGGCAATGGGGGGCGGCGGGAGTGAGCGGGGTTTTCCTGTCCGGGGCGGCGGACCTCATCGAGGAGTTGTCGTCATGAACTACAGACTGTGGGTCGGTGTTGTTCTTTCCGTGGGTGTCGCGGCTTGCTGCACGCTGCCGACAACATCACCGGGCGAACCTGTGCAGTGCACAGACAGCGTGCCGGTGCGGATTGTCAAAGTGGTTTACGTCGATGTGGCAGCCGGCGCCAACGGCCCGGTCATCCGACCCGAGCTGTGCGTGGTGCGCAGCGGAACCGTGGTGCTGTGGCGTACCGCGCAGGACGTGCTGGATCCGTTCGAACTGGCGTTCGCCGAGTCTCCGGTCGATCCTGCACATCAGCGCGGAGCAGCGGATGGACCGCCGAAGGATTTCCGGTCCCAACGCTTGGGAAGGCGCCAGGAAGTGCAGATCATCGCCAAGGAGGTGAGCCGCGAGAGTCGCATCGATTACGACGTGCGGATCGGCTCACGGCATCTGGATCCGGGTATCAAGATCATGCCGCGTTGAGCGGCAGTGGCTGGCTCAGGAGGCCTCGAAGCAGGCTCGCACCGGGGCGAAACTGCGGCGGTGCTGCGGGCACGGGCCATGTGCCCGCAGTGCCGCCATATGCAGGGGCGTGCCATAGCCCTTGTGCTGGTCGAAGCCGTAGGCGGGATGCTGCTGGTGCAGTTCCAGCATGTAACGGTCGCGGCTGACCTTGGCCAGGATGGAGGCGGCCATGATGCTGCGGTCCAGGGCGTCGCCGCCGACCAGCGCCTCGGCCGGGCAGGGCAGGCCCTTGGGAATCTTGTTGCCGTCGATGCGGGCGAACCGCGCCACGTGCGCCACGCCTTCCACCGCCAGGCGCATACCCTGCATGGTGGCTTGGAAGATGTTGAGGCTGTCGATCTCGGCCACGTCGACCATGATGATCTTGTAGGCCAGGGCGCGCTCGATGATGCGGTCGTAGAGCTGCTCGCGGCGCAGTGCGGTCAGCGCCTTGGAGTCATCCAGGCCATTGAGGCGCGGCCGCTGCGGATCGAATACCACCGCCGCTACGGCGACGGGGCCGGCCAGCGGTCCGCGACCGGCTTCATCGACGCCGGCATGCAGGCGCAATTCGGGTTCGGCGACTGCTGCAGTGGAAAACAGTGAGGCTTGCTCGGTCAGCGGCTCACCCGGCGTCGGGCGCGTGCGCTTCACGGTGCAGGTTCCTTGGCGGGCCGGTTCGCAGGCTGCAACAGGCTGGCGATGGCAACGGCAGCACGTGCCGAAGCATCCTGGCGCAGCTGCTGGTGCAGTTGGCGATAGTCCGCCTGCAGGCCGCTGACAAGCTCGGGATGTTCGAACCAGTGGCTCACTGCTGCGGCAAGTTTGTCCGGGGTGCAGTCGTGCTGGATCAGCTCCGGCGCCAAATCCTTGCCGGCCAGTACATTGGGCAGGGCGTAGCGGTTGACCTTGATCAGGCCCAGCGCCTTGACGATACGGTAGGTGAGTTCGGCCACCCGGTAACCCACCACCATGGGGCGTTTGACCAGCATGGTTTCCAGGGTGGCGGTGCCGGAGGCCAGCATCACCACATCGGCGGCGGTCATCGCTTCGCGTGCCTTGCCATCGAGCAGGTGGACGCGCGCGCTGGGCAGGGCTGCAGCGCGGATCTGCTCGGTGATCATCGCCTTGCACTTGGCATTGGCCGCCGGTACGACGATGTGCAGGTTGCGGTCGTGCTCGCACAATTGCCAGGCCGCGGCGAAGAACGGCGGGCCGAGCCGGCTTACTTCGCCAAGCCGGCTGCCGGGCAGCACCGCAAGCAGCTTGGCCTGTTCGGGAATGCCCAAGGCCTGACGCGCCTGCTCGCGGTCGCTGTGCAAGGGGATCTCGTCGGCCATCGGGTGACCGACGAAGCGTGCATCAATGCCGTGACGGGCATAGATCGGTGGTTCCATCGGGAACAGGCACAGCACCATGTCGGCGCTGGCGCCGATCTTCTCCGCACGCTTCTCGCGCCAGGCCCAGACCGACGGGCTGACGTAATGCACGGTGCGCAGGCCGCGTTGCTTGAGCCACTTCTCCACGCCCAGATTGAAATCCGGTGCGTCGATGCCGATGAATACATCCGGTTGCCAGTCGAGCACGCGCTGGCGGAAGGCCTTGCGCAGTTTCAACAGACGCGGCAGGTGGCGCAGGATCTCGGCCAAACCCATCAGCGCCAGTTCGCTGGCATCGAACCAGGTTTCGCAGCCGGCGTTGCGCATCGCATCGCCGCCGATGCCGGCAAATTCGGCATCGGGGTAGCGTGCACGCAAGGCCTTGATCAGGCCCGCGCCAAGCAGGTCGCCGGAGGCTTCACCCGCCACCAGTGCGATGCGTGGCCTGCGGCCACGCGCGCCGTCCGCATTGCGGGTTGCGGCCGTTGTCATCGCTGCAGCGGGCGCTCGCCGTGCTCGATGAAGTCCAGCATCTGCTTGACGTCATCGCTGCTCTGCGCCTGTTCGGCAAGTGCCAGCTTGGCTTCGGCCAGCGGCACGCCGGCCACGTAGATGGTGCGGTAGGCGCGCTTGATCGCGCTGATCCGTTCGGCATCGAAACCGCGACGCTTCAGGCCTTCGCTGTTGATGCCGCGCGGACGGCCGTGGCCGTCGATGCCGACCATGGTGAAGGGTGGGATGTCGCCGGTGACCAGTGCACCCATGCCGAGGAAGGCATGGTCGCCAATGCGGCAGAACTGGTGCGCACCGGCGAAGCCGCTGATGATCACCCAGTTGCCGACCGACACATGCCCGGCCAGCGTGGTGTTGTTGGAGAACACGCAGTGATCGGCCACATGGCAGTCATGGGCGACATGCACGTAGGCCAGCATCCAGTTGTCGTTGCCGATGCTGGTGACACCACCGCCGCCAGCGGTACCGCGGCTGAGGGTGACAAACTCGCGGAATACATTGCGGTCGCCGATCACCAGCTCGGTGCGCTCACCGGCGAACTTCTTGTCCTGCGGCTCGCCACCGACAGCGACATGGCCGATGAAACGGTTGTCGCGGCCGATCCGGGTCGGACCATGGATGCTGCAATGCGGGCCCACTTCGGTACCGTCGCCGATTTCAACATCGGCGCCGATCAGGGTGAATGCACCCACGCGCACGCCTTGGCCCAGTTTGGCCGAAGGATCGATGACTGCTGTCGGGTGAATCAGAGGGGCGCTGTCGCTCATCGGTTGCTCCAGCCTGGTTATTCGCGGGTGCCGGCGCACAGCACTTCGGCATGTGCAACGATTTCGCCGTCCACCTTGGCCTCGCCGTAGTAGACCGCCATGTTGCGGATCATGCGCTTGACCTGCACGTGCAGTTCCAGCACGTCACCGGGCACGACCTGCTTCATGAAGCGCACGTTGTCCACCTTGACCAGGTAGAACAGCTTGGACTGCGCATCGCGGCCCAGGCTGAGCTGGGTCAGCACGCCACCGGCCTGGGCCAGGGCTTCGATGATCAGCACGCCCGGCATGATCGGCTGGCCGGGGAAATGGCCCTGGAAATAAGGCTCGTTGATGGTGACGTTCTTGTGCGCGACGATGCGCTTGGCTTCCACATCAAGCTCGACGACCTTGTCGACCAGCAGGAAAGGATAACGGTGCGGGATCAACGTCTGGATGGTGTTGACGTCGACGGGCATCTGCAGTGGTGCGTTCATTCCTTCTCCTTGCTCACAGCCAGGATGCGACGTGCAAGTGCATCGAGCTGCTTGAAGCGCGCGGCGTTTTTGCGCCACGTGCGGTTGTCGGTCAATGGGGTGCCGGACGAATATTCGCCAGGTTCGGTGATTGAGTTGCGGACCACCGATTTGCCGGTGATCACGACGTGGTCGCAGATTTCCAGGTGGCCGACCACGCCGACCGCGCCGCCGAGCAGGCAGTAACGGCCGATCTTGGCGCTGCCGGCAATGCCGGTGGAGCCGGCGATGGCGCTGTGCGCGCCGATCTGTACGTTGTGTGCGATCTGCACCAGGTTGTCCACGCGCACGTCTTCGTCCAGCGTGGTGTCTTCCAGTGCGCCGCGGTCGATGCAGGTATTGGCGCCGATCTCGCAATCGTCGCCGATGCGCACGCCGCCCAGCTGCGCCACCTTGATCCAGTGGCCGTTGTCCATGGCCAGGCCGAAGCCCTCGGCACCGAGCACGGCGCCGGGATGGATGCGCACCCGCTTGCCCAGCTTGACCCGGGCCACCAGGGTGACGCGGGCCAGCAGTTCGCTGCCGGCCTCGACCACGCAGTCGTCACCGATGATGCTGCCGGCGCCGATGATGCAGCCTTCACCAATCACGCTGCGCGCGCCGATGCAGACATGCGGGCCGATATGCGCGCTGGCGGCCACCGTGGCGCTGGCGTCGATGGCCGCGCTGGGGTGGATGCCGGGTTCGCGCAGCGGCACCGTCTCGAACAGCGCACCGATCTTGGCGAAGGTGGTGTAGGGGTCCTTGGCGACCAACGCGGTACCCGGCGCAGCCTCGGCATCGTCTGCACGCAGCAGCACGATGGAGGCGTGGCTGTCGGCCAGCTGTGCCCGGTAGCGCGGATTGGCCAGGAAGGTCAGTTGCCCGGGGCCGGCATGGGCCAGCGTGGCAACGCCATGGATGGCAACCGACGGGTCACCGTGTACCTGCAGGCCGAAGCGGTCGGCAAGTTCCTGAGCGGTATAGGTAGGAGTATTCACGCAGCAAGTTTACCGTGTGCGCCGATGGCGGTCATGCGGGCGGACGTTATCACCCTTGCCAGGCAAGGACAGCGGGGTGGGCGAGGAGCCCGAAGTGCAGGTGTTCCGAGGGGACGGGATGGCTTTGACGGGAAGGTCTCGTTCCGCGAAGCGCAGACGCAGGCCCGGTAAAAGCAAACCCCGGGAGTGAATCGCGTCCCGGGGCAGGTTGATGCAGTAATTCTGGTGAAGAGCCCCCTTGGTAAAGGGGGCGCGCCGACAGGCGCGGGGGACTTGCAGGTTGAAGCCGGTAGACCAGGGCGCGCCCGAAGATTGCGCCAAGGCGCAATCTTCGGTACCCGGGGCTAAGCCCCGGATCAGCGGGTCAGTTCGTCAGAACTGACCACCAAAGGTGAACTGCAGGCGCTCGATCTCATCGCCATCTTCCTTCTTCAGCGGGAAGGCATAGCTGATCGAGATCGGGCCGACCGGGGCACGCCACAACAGGGCTACACCAGCCGAGGCGCGCAGTTCGTTGGCCTTGAAGTTCTTGGTGCCGTCGTAGACGTTACCGAAGTCGAAGAACGCCGAAACGCGTGCAGACGGGCTGTCGAACAGCTTCGGGAAGTAGGCTTCGATCGAGCCGACCGTCTTCACCGAACCACCCAGCGGCTGGCCGTTGTAATAGCCGCCGATGATTTCCGAGCGCGGGCCCAGGGTGTTGTCTTCAAAGCCGCGCACCGAATTGGTGCCGCCGGCGTAGAAGTTCTCGAAGAACGGCAGGCCGGTCGCGCGGACCTGACGATGGTTGGCGGTCGGGTTGGTGCCGCAATCCACCACCTGGGTGGTGGGAGCCGTGCCCGGTACGGCCGGGGTAGTGCCGTTGGCAGGCGTGCCCGGGGTGCCCGGGATGTCGTTCCAGCAGATGTCACGGACCTTGTCGCTGCCGTACGAATCGCCGTAACCCAGTTCCAGGCGCGTATTGATGACCAGCGACGGGATGATCGGCCAGTACTTGGAGAACTGGTAGCTGAGCTTGTAGTACTCCACCGTCGAACCCGGCAGGGTGGTTTCCAGGCCGAGGCGCTGGTAGGTGCCGCGGGTCGGCATGAAGTAGTCGTTGCGGGTATCGCGTGCCCAGCCCAGCTCCGAACGCCAAGAGTGGAAGGTGCGCGTGCCGACCGCGTCGATGTAATCGATGATCGCCTTCGGCGTATAGCCCTGATACGTGGTGATCTGGTTGCTGTCGATGCCGAACATCAGCGAGAACGCGTCGTTTTCGGTAATCGGAATGCCGAACACGACCTGCGCCGAACCGTTGGTGCTGTTGTACTGGGCGGTGTTGAAGTCCGAGTAATCTAGCTCGCGCCAGGACAGGTTGTAGCCCAGCGAAACGCCGTCGTCGGTGAAGTAGGGGTTGGTGTAGCTGAAGCCATAGCGCTGCAGGTAGCTGCTGCGCGATGCTTCCACCGACACGCGGTTGCCGCCGCCGAGGAAGTTGTTCTGCGACAGCTGCACCGAGGTGGTCATGCCGTAGGACTGCGAATAGCCCAGGCCGAACACGAAGCTGCCCGAGGTGGTTTCCTTGACGTTGTAGACCACGTCGACCTGGTCGTTGCTGCCAGTGACCGGCTGGGTTTCGACGTCGACCGACTCGAAGTAGCCCAGGCGCTGCAGACGGATCTTGGAGCGGTCAATCGCAGCCTGCGAGTACCAGCTGTTCTCGAACTGGCGCATTTCACGGCGCAAGACCTCGTCGCTGGTGCGCGAGTTGCCCTTGAACACGATGCGGCGCACGGATACGCGCGGGCCCGGCACGACCTGCATGTTCACCGCCACGGTACGGTCGGCGCGGTTGCTGGTCGGGATCGGGTTGACCTTGGCGAAGGCATAGCCAACGTTGGACAGGCTGTTGGTGATGCCGTCGGCGCTGAATTCCAGCAACGCGCGCGAGAACGTATCGCCGGCCTTCTGGATGACCATCTTCTCGACGTCTTCCTGCGGCAGCACGGTGTCGCCGGTGACCTTGATGTCGGAAATCTTGTATTGCTCGCCCTCGGTCACGCCGGCGGTGACGAACATGTCACGCTTGTCCGGGCTGATCGAGACCTGGGTGGAGTCGATGCTGAAATCGACATAGCCGCGGTCCAGGTACCAGGAGTTGAGCTTTTCCAGGTCGCCGGACAGCTTTTCCTTGGAGTACTGGTCGTCGCGGCGGTACCACGAGGCCCAGTTGTGCTCCTTGGATTCCCACAGGTCCAGGATGTCCTTGGCCGGGAACTTCTCGGTGCCGATCAGGTTGACGTGGCGGATCTTGGCCGCCTTGCCTTCCTTGACGGCGATGGCAACGTCGACGCGGTTGCGGTCCAGCGGGCTCACCGTCGGGGTGATTTCCACGTTGTATTTGCCGCGGTCGTTGTACTGGCGGCGCAGCTCCTGGGTCACCCGGTCCAGGCTCAGGCGGTCAAAGGTGCCGCCTTCGCTCAGGCCGATGTCGCTCAGGCCCTTGAGCAGCTGCTCGCTCTTGATGTCCTTGTTGCCGGTGACGGTCAACTTGTTGATCGCCGGGCGTTCCTTGACGGTGACGACGAGGATGTCGCCCTGGCGGTCCAGCTGCACGTCTTCGAAGAAGCCGGTCTTGTACAGCGCACGGATGGTGTCGCCGACCTTGGCGTCGTCAACCACGTCGCCGCGTTCCACCGGCAGGTAGGTGAATACGGTGCCGGAGGAAATGCGCTGCAGGCCGTCCACGCGGATGTCGCTGGCGGTAAAGGGCTCGGCCGCCTGTGCAAGCACAGGCAGGGCCAGACCAGCAGCAAGTGCGAGGGCCAGCAAGCGGCGATTGGGAAGTCGCGTCATATCACGTCCGGTTGGAGTCGATTTCGATAATGCGTGGGTGCCGGCGTAAGACGACGACAACGGGAAAAAGTTCATCGCGGGACCAGGCTGAGAATGTCGTTGTAGAACGCCAGTCCCATCAACCCGGCCAACAGCGCCAGACCGATGTATTGGCCGGCAGCCATGGCACGCTCGCTAAGCGGGCTGCCCTTGACCAACTCGATAAGGTAATACAGCAGGTGCCCGCCGTCCAAGACGGGGATGGGCAACAGGTTGATGATGCACAGGCTCAGCGACAGCAAAGCCAGGAAATACAGGAACCAGTCCACCCCGCGTTCAGCCGAGGCGTTGGCCACCCGGGCAATGGTGATGGGCCCGGAAATGTTCTTGACCGAGGCCGCGCCGGTGAGCATGCGCCGCATCATACCCAGCGAATCGCTGGCCAATTTGCCGGTTTCGCGCACCGCTGCGGGCAGCGCGGCCAGCACGCCGTATTGCTGGCGGGCGTCGTAGGCGGGGGTCTGACCGGTGGCGAAACCAACCCCGATCAGCCAGCGCGGCTTGCCATCCGGGCCTTGCCCGGTCTGTGGGGTCAGTTCCAGCGCAAGCCGGTCGCCGCCTCGGTCCACCTCGACCATACCGGGGCCGCCGCGCTGGCCAAGCGTCTGGATCAGGGGCGTTACCTGGTCGGCGCTGTCCACGCGCTGGCCGTCTACGGCCAGGATCAGATCACCCGGCTGCAACAGGTTGGCAGCGGCCGAATCCGGCGACACCGAGTCGACCCGCGCCGGTTGCAGCCAGAATTGCCAGATGAAACCGGCCTGCACCGCCACTTGGCGTTCATCGAAGCCAGCCGGCAGCTGCGACAGCGGCAGCACCCGGGTGCGCTCGTTGTCGAGCGCGTCGCGCACGCGCACATGCGCGTCCTGACGGTCCATGGCGGCGGTGGTGATGGCCATGCTGGCCTCGGCCCAGGTGTCGACGCTGCGGTCTTCGACCGCCAGGATGCGGTCGCCGGTAACAAAGCCGGCCTGCGCGGCCATGCCGGTGGTGCGGCCGATCGTGGCCGAGTAGTCCTGGCGGCCAATCACGAACATCGCCCAGAGCAGGGCGATGCACAGGATCAGGTTGGCGATCGGGCCGGCAGCGACGATGGCGATGCGCTGCCAGACGGTCTTGTTGTTGAAGGCGAGCGCGCGTTCACCGGCCGGGACCTCGACCTCGCGCTCGTCGAGCATCTTCACGTAGCCACCCAGCGGGATGGCGGCGATGGCGAATTCGGTGCCGTTGCGGTTGCGGCGGCTCCACAGCGGCTTGCCGAAGCCCACCGAGAAGCGCAATACCTTTACCCCGCAGCGGCGGGCAACCCAGTAGTGGCCGAATTCATGAAAGGTCACCAGCACGCCGAGGCTGACGATCATCCACCACACGGACCCCAAAAAGTCAGCCATGGGCGCAGCTCGGTTGTAGGGTGGGCTCAGACATTCGGCAGGTGGGCAATGGCGGTTTCGGTGATATGGCGGGCCTGGGCATCGGCTGCCAGCAGGGCGTCCAGTGTATCGGCCGCCACGTAAGGCAGGGTGGACAAGGTGTGCTCCACCAGCGCCGGGATCGACAGAAAGCCTATGCGCCCCTGAAGAAACGCTGAAACGGCCACTTCATTGGCGGCATTGAGGATGGCCGGGGCGCTGCCGCCAGCCTCCATCGCCTGCCAGGCCAGGCGCAGGCAGGGGAAGGCATCCATGTCCGGGGCTTCGAAATCCAGCCGGCCCTGGCTGAGCAGGTCCAGCCCGGCCACGCCGGATTCGATCCGCTGTGGCCAGCCCAGGCCAACGGCCAGGGTGGTGCGCATGTCCGGCAGGCCCAGCTGGGCCAGGGTTGAGCCGTCGATGAACTCCACCAGCGAATGCACCAGGCTCTGCGGGTGCACGAGCACATCGATGCGCGAACCAGGCACGTTGAACAGATGGTGGGCCTCGATGACTTCCAGGCCTTTGTTCATCAACGTCGCCGAATCAACCGAGATCTTCGGTCCCATTGACCACTTCGGGTGGGCAACGGCCTGCGCCACGGTCACCGCTTCCAGCTCTGCGCGACTGCGCCCGCGGAAGGGGCCGCCGGAGGCGGTCAGGATGATGCGGCGCACGCCGGCTTCCAGCCGCGCGTCGCGTGAGCGCAGGCATTGGAAGATGGCGTTGTGTTCGCTGTCGATCGGAATGATCTCGGCGCCGGCGTTGGCCGCCTCGCGGGTCAACAGTTCGCCGGCCAGGACCAGCGATTCCTTGTTGGCCAGCAGCAGGCGCTTGCCGGCACGGGCGGCGGCCAGGGTCGAGGACAGGCCGGCGGCGCCGACGATGGCGGCAATCACGGTGTCGCAGTGGTCGCTGGCGGCCAGCGCATCGATCGCGTCGTGGCCGGCGTGGGCCTGGGTTGCCAGGCCTGCGTCCTTCAGCCCATCACGCAGGCGCGCAAACAGCGCGGGGTCGGCGATGGCGGCATGGTCGGGCCGGTGCTGGTGGCACAGCGCCAACAGCGCATCCACATTGCTGCCCGCGGCCAGCACGCTGGCGCGCATCTGCTGCGGGTGGCGGGCGATCACATCCAGCGCCGAAGTGCCGATGGAGCCGGTGGCGCCAAGAATGGCGACCTGACGTAAGCAAGAGGAGGACATGGTCAGAAACCGAAGATTTCCTTGCCCAGCGCGAATACCGGCAGGGCGGCGAGTACGCCGTCGATGCGGTCCAGCACGCCGCCGTGGCCGGGAATGATGTGGCCCGAGTCCTTGGCACCGGCATGGCGCTTGAGCAGGCTTTCAAACAGATCGCCCAGCACCGATGCCAGTACGGCGACCACCGCGACCAGCATCAGCCAGCCCAGCTGCGACAGCTGCACCCCGGCAAACCAGCCGAACAGCGCGGCAGTGAGCAGGCCGGCAACCAGCCCGCCGAGCAGGCCTTCAATGGTCTTGTTGGGGCTGATGCGTGGCGCCAGCTTGTGCTTGCCGAAGGTGCGCCCCGCGAAATAGGCGCCCGAATCCGCCGCCCAGACCAAGGTCAGCGCGGTCAGCAGCCACAGGTGGCCGTTCGGTTCGCTGGCATGAATCAGCACCAGTGATGCCCAGGCCGGGATGATCGCCAGGGTGCTGGCAGCCAGCTTCAGCATGCGTGCGCTGCTTTCATCATGCGCACCGAAGTCGAAAAAGCGCAGCCACAGCAGCGCCAGCAGCCAGAAGCCGACGCCGACCAGCGCCGCCAGCTGGAACAGCACCATGCTGCCGGCCGATGCCCAGACCATCAGCACCATCAGCAGCAGGTTCAGCACCACCAGCACGGTGCGCGGCAGGCCAACGACGCCGGTGAGCCTGAGCCATTCCCACAGCCCGGTCAGGAACACCAGCGCGGCAGCGGCGGCAAGCCATTGCGAGGGCAGGAACAGGATGGCGCAGATCGCCACGGGGGCCATGATCAACGCTGCGATCACACGGGTTTTGGTCATGAGTGTGCGCTCTGGGCCGCGTTGGCGGCGATCTGGGCACTGGTCAGACCAAAGCGGCGTTCGCGCCCGGCATAGTCGTCCAGCGCCTGTTGAAGGACGGCCGCGTCAACATCCGGCCACAGCACATCAGTGAACCACAGCTCGCTGTAGGCCAGCTGCCACAACAGGAAATTGCTGATGCGGGTATCGCCACCGGTGCGGATGAACAGGTCCGGCGGCGGCATGTCAGCCAGGGCGACGTGCTGGCCCAGGGCCTGTTCGTCGATCTGCTCGGGCAGCAGGGTGCCGGCAGCGACCTGTTCGGCCAAGGCGCGAGCGGCCATGGCGATATCCTGGCGGCCACCGTAGCTGGCGGCGATGCTCAAAGTCATCGCGGTATTGCCGGCGGTACGCTGCTCGGCCTTGTCCATGCGCTGGGCGATGCCGCCGGCAAAGCGGCTGCGGTCGCCGATGAAGCGCACACGCACGCCACGCCGGTGGAGTTCATCCACTTCGCGGTCCAGGGCGCCGAGGAACAGCTTCATCAGCGAATCCACCTCGTCCTGCGGGCGCCCCCAGTTTTCACTGGAGAACGCGAACAGGGTCAGTGCGCCGACGCCACGTTCAAGGCAGAAATCGATGGTGCGGTTGACCGCGCGCGCGCCGGCACGGTGGCCGATCATGCGCGGCCGCCGCCGTTGCTGCGCCCAGCGCCCATTGCCATCCATGATGATGGCAATGTGCCCCGGCACGGCCACGGTGGCTGTGTCGCTATGCGGGACGGAGGACACGCCTCAGACCGCCATCAGTTCCTGTTCTTTGAGCTTGACCACTTCGTCGACGTCCTTGATCGCCTTGTCGGTCAGCTTCTGGATGTCTTCCTGGCTGCGGCGGTCATCATCCTCGGTGATCGCCTTGTCCTTGAGCAGCTTGGCCACTTCCTGGTTGGCATCGCGGCGGATGTTGCGGATGGCGATCTTGGTTTCCTCGCCTTCCTTGCTGACCGACTTGGCCAGTTCCTTGCGGCGCTCCTCGGTGAGCGGCGGCAGGTTCAGGCGGATCACGGTGCCCATGGTGGTGGGGGTGATGCCGATGTCGGAGGCGTAGATCGCCTTTTCCACTTCCTTGATCATGTTCTTGTCGAACAGGGTGATCACCAGCGAGCGGCCTTCCGACACGCTGATGCTGGCCACCTGGTTCAGGGGGTGTCGGTACCGTAGGCCTTGACCTTGATGCCGTCCAGCAGGGCCGGCGAAGCGCGGCCCGTGCGGATGGTGGTGAGGGTATGGCGCAGAGCTTCAATGCTCTTGGTCATGCGCGCCTGCGCATCTTGCTTGATATCGTTGATCATCGGCCGAATCCTGGATGTTTCTAGAACCGGCCGATTATAGGCGATTACCCCTGCCCACCGTGCCGGTAGCGGGGTTTAGTGTGCGTCGCGGCCGTGGACCAGGGTGCCGATATGCTCGCCGTGCAGGATTTTCAGCAGTTCGCCGGGCTGGCTCATGTCGAAAACGCGCAGCGGCAGGTCGCTGTCACGGGCCAAGGCGAAGGCTGCCGTGTCCATGACTTCCAGGCCCTGGTTGATGACCTGGTCGTAGCTCAGGGTCTCGTAACGGACCGCGTCGGCGTGCTTGTTCGGGTCCTTGTCGTAGACGCCGTCGACCTTGGTGGCCTTGAGTAGCAGGTCTGCGCCGATCTCGATCGCACGCAGCGCGGCGCCGGAGTCGGTGGTGAAGAAGGGGTTGCCGGTGCCGGCGGCGAAAATGACCAGACGGCCCTTTTCCAGGTGGCGGATGGCGCGGCGGCGGATGTAGTCCTCGCACACATCATTTATTTTGATCGCACTCATGACCCGGGCCTTGCCGCCGGCCTTTTCAAGCGCGTCCTGCATGGCCAGGGCGTTGATGACCGTGGCCAGCATGCCCATATGGTCGCCGGTGACGCGGTCCATGCCGCCAGCGGCCAGGCCGGCGCCGCGGAAGATGTTGCCGCCGCCAACCACCAGCGCGATCTCGACGCCGGCCTGCTGGGCTTCGATCACTTCGTGGGCCAGGCGGTTGATCACCTTGGGGTCGATGCCGTAGTCCTCATCCCCCATCAGCGCCTCCCCGGAAAGTTTCAACAGGATGCGGCGGTAGGTGGGTTTGGACATGGTGACCTCAGATGGCTGGAAAACGCGGGAATTCTAACGGATGCCGCAGTTTCAGGTGACATCTATTGTTGCAATGCAGCGACAAACTGCGCCCCAATCGCTCCCCGGTTCAGCAGGCGGTGGGGTGCGGGTCCGGTGCGCGGGCGATTACCCGGTTGCGGCCGAGGTTCTTGGAGCGGTACAGCACGTCGTCGGCGGCCTTGAGCAGGTCGCGCATGTCGGTGAAACGCTCGTAGGCGCCATGCGTGGCCACGCCTGCCGAGAAGGTCACGTGCAAGGGCATGTCGGCGATGGTGACGATCGGGGTCTGGGTGATGGCGCCCAGTACGCGGCGGATCACTTCCAACGCGGTCTGCTCGTTGGTGCCGGGGAACAACACCACGAATTCCTCGCCGCCGAAGCGGGCGACCGTGTCGCTGCCGCGCAGCTGGCCCTGCAGCAGGCTGGCGAAGGCCTGCAGCACCTGATCGCCAACCAGATGGCCGTGCTGGTCGTTGATCTTCTTGAAGTCGTCCAGGTCGATGAAGGCCACCGACAAGGGCCGGTCGACGCGCCCGGCGCGGTCGAATTCCTGCGCCAGCACCACTTCCAGCTGGCGCCGGTTCAACAGGCCGGTCAGGGCATCCAGGTGGGCCTGTTCGGCCAGCCGCCGGGCCTGCTGTTCAAAATCTTCGGCACGCCGCTTGGAGGCGCTGGCGTCCTGCAGCTCGCGCAGGTTGCGCAGCGCCATCAGCTCGCTGGCGTGGTCGAGCAGGTAGGTGATGCGCGCCGGCGATGGCACCGGGACATCAAACAACGCGCTGATTTCAGGCAGCATCTGGCTGACCTGCTGCAGCACCTGCTCGAACTGGTTGCTGTCCATCTGCAGCTGCGCGTGCACCAGACGCAGGGCCTTGTCGCGGGCCAGATCGGTGTCCTGATTGAGCCAGATCTCGGCGATGCTTCCGGACAGGGCGACGCAGCGCTCGAACACATCGGCCGGCTCGGCCGGTGCTTCGCTGTGGCGGATGGCATCGACCAGGTAAGGCGGCAGACCCCATTGCTCGCACAGCTCGGCGCCGATATCGGCATGGCTGCACTCCAGGATGGCGTGTTCGCGGGCCAGCAGGTCGTCGTTGTCAGCGGCGCCGGCAAGCAGTTCCGGGTAGCTGTCGCTGCGCAGCTGCAGCAGGGCAAGGATGCCGATGTCCTGCAGCAGCCCGGCCAGCATCAGCTCTTCGACGCGGCGCACATTGCGCGCCAAACCCAGATAGCGCGCAGCCAGTGCGCTGAGGATGCTGCGCCGCCAGACGGCGTCCAGCAGGGCGGCCTGGTTCTGGTCGTCGCGCAGGGCGCGCGACAGGCTGAAACCCAGTGCCAGCTGCAAGGTGGCGTTTAACCCAAGCATGGTCAGTGCCTGGCCGAGGTTCTCGATGCGGCGGCGGCTGGCGTACAGCGGGGAATTGGCGATGCGCATCATGCGTGCGCTCAAGCCCATGTCCAGCGCGATGACGTCGGCAGCGCTGGCGATGTCGGTTTCCGGATCCTGCGCAAGCTCGATCAAACGGACAGCGATGGCCGGTGGCGAGGGCAGGTTGCGGCAGAGGGACAGGGCTGCAGTGAGCTCGGGAGACATGTCAAAGAAGCAGGCGGCAGTGGTTCAAGCATACAGGA
The DNA here is from genome assembly GCF_001700965.1 of Stenotrophomonas nitritireducens. Lineage (NCBI taxonomy): Bacteria > Pseudomonadati > Pseudomonadota > Gammaproteobacteria > Lysobacterales > Lysobacteraceae > Stenotrophomonas > Stenotrophomonas nitritireducens. The sequence goes on along the minus strand of NZ_CP016756.1, from coordinate 746,490 downwards.
TGCCTTAAGCAAAGACGGGGTGGTGTACGCTGCTGCCGGCAGTGCGCGGCCTGCGCCTGCCGCGCACAAAAGAAAAAGCCGCGGGAATCCGCGGCTTTTTCAGGTGCTTCAGGCAGCGGGTACTTAGACCTGCATCGCCTTGGCAACTTCGGCGGCGTAGTCTTCCACCACCTTCTCGATGCCTTCACCGACAGCCAGGCGCTGGAAACCGACGACGTCGGCGCCAGCGGCCTTGACGGCCTGCTCAACGGTCTTGTCGCTGTCCAGCACGTAGTTCTGGCCGTACAGGGTCACTTCGCTGATGATCTTGTTGATCTTGCCGCTGATGATCTTCTCCAGGATGTCAGCCGGCTTGGCCTTGTCCTTTTCGCTCATCTTGGCCAGCTCGATTTCCTTTTCCTTGGCAACGAAGTCGGCCGGAACGTCGGCAGGCTTGTTGTGCGGCGGGTTCATCGCGGCCACGTGCATTGCCAGGCCCGAAGCCAGCTCGGCGTTGCCGCCAGCCAGTTCGACCAGCACGCCGATCTTGCCGTTGCTGTGCACGTAGGTGCCAACGGTGTTGGCGCCGTCGATCTTGACCAGGCGACGGATCTGGATGTTTTCACCCAGCTTCTGGATCGCGGTGGCGCGGGTTTCTTCAACGGTCTCGCCGCTGTCCAGCTTGACCGACTTCAGGGCTTCAACGTCGGCGGCGCCAGATGCCAGGGCGGCAGCGGCAACGGCGTCGACGAACGCCTTGAAGTTGACGTCGTTGGCAACGAAGTCGGTTTCGGAGTTCACTTCGACCAGCACGGCCTTGCCGCCGTTGCTGGCAACGCCAACGCGGCCTTCAGCGGTGACGCGGTCGGACTTCTTGTCGGCCTTGGCAGCGCCGGACTTGCGCAGGGCTTCAGCCGCTGCGTCGATGTCGCCGTTCGTCTCGGACAGAGCGCGCTTGCACTCCATCATGCCGGCGCCAGTGCGCTCGCGCAGTTCCTTGACCAGGGAAGCAGTGATTTCCATGGAATTACCTCATCAATAGAAAGGGGTAGGCCGGCCATGATGGCCGGCCGTTGTTACGCAGCCCTGTCAGCAGTCGGCGCCGTGGGCGCCAGCGCAGGGGAGCGGGTGCAGTGGCTGCACCCGCCAGGGGATCAGGCCGAAGCCTCGTCACCCTTCTTGGCCGGAGCCTTCTTGGCCGGAGCGCGGCGGGCCGGCTTGGCTTCTTCGCCAGCAGCGGCTTCGCTGAACTCTTCTTCGCGCACGGTGGCGGCGTTCGGAGCGGCAGCCTTGCCTTCCAGCACGGCGTCGGCAGCGGCACGGGCGTACAGCTGCACGGCACGGATGGCGTCGTCGTTGCCCGGGATGGCGTAATCAACCAGTTCCGGGTTGTAGTTGGTGTCAACCACGGCGATCACCGGAATGCCGAGCTTCTTGGCTTCCTTGATGGCGATGTCTTCGTGACCGATGTCGATGACGAAGATGGCGTCCGGCAGACGGTTCATTTCCTTGATGCCGCCCAGCGAGGCTTCCAGCTTGTCGCGCTCGCGGCGCAGGCCCAGCACTTCGTGCTTGACCAGCTTGTCGAAGGTGCCGTCGGTTTCACCGGCTTCCAGTTCCTTCAGGCGGGCAACCGACTTCTTCACCGTGGCGAAGTTGGTCAGGGTGCCGCCCAGCCAACGCTGGTTCATGAACGGCATGCCGCAACGCTCGGCTTCTTCCTTGATGGAATCGCGTGCGCTGCGCTTGGTGCCCAGGAACAGGATGGTGCCGCGCTTCTGGGCAACCGAGGAGATGAAGTTCATCGCATCGTTGAACAGCGGGACGGTCTTTTCCAGGTTGATGATGTGGATCTTGCCGCGGGCGCCAAAGATGTACTGGCCCATTTTCGGGTTCCAGTAACGGGTCTGGTGGCCGAAGTGGACGCCGGCTTCCAACATCTGACGCATGGTGATCTGGGGCATTGCAAAACTCCTGATGGTGGAACTGACACCGCGTACGCCCGGTTTGTTGGGGTCGTGCCGCGATGCGCGACTTCTGAAGAGTGCGCAAACAGTTCCGGGGTTGGGCTTCCCTGTTGCCTCCGTGGCCGAACCCTGTTTGACAGGGCACCCCGGCACGGATGGGGGCGACAGGTGAGGATTCACCGGTGGCGCCCGGTGTCAGCGTGTTTCGAGGGGCCAAGGGCCCAACAAAGCCGGCGAAGTATAGCCGCTGCCCGATCTGGACGCAATTTGGCCGGTCAGCGCGGCGCTGGCAAGTCTGAATGGCCCTCAATAGGTGAGGGTGACGGTCACAGTGTCGCTGTAGGTGCCAGGCACCGACACCGGCTGCGGAAACACCCGGCCATAGACCGTGAGGGTTACATCTTCATTTTCCCCCGAGCCGGCAACGCCGTTGACCTGCGTATCACCCCAGGGAAACAGAAAGGCCGGGTCCTTGTACAAGGCGTACCCCAGAAAATTGCCGTTGTAGGCCATCTGCCGAAAGCCGTTGACGGTGGGATTCAATCCTATGCTGAGGGTCACCAACCAGTCGGTATCGGTGGCGCAGCGCAGTTTGATCAGGGCAGTGGCATCGCGGGAGGCGTCCAGTTGGGTGACGGTGCCGAAATCCAGATCGCTGGCCAGGCTGATGACGCAGTTGTCGGCAACACGGGCCTGGGCACCCCCGAAGTCGAACACGCTCTGGCCGGCGGAGGCAAAGGGATATGCCACCCCGTCCCGGCAGTTTTCCCCCGAGGACGCCCCTGCAAGGGGCGCAGCAAAGACGTAACGGAGAAAGCCTTGGCTCATTGCGTTCTCGTACCTGTAGGCCGCCGGCAGGTTCTGGCCGGGCGGCACGCGACCGTAGACGCTGAGGTTGAACTGCGCGGACCCGGTGATCGACAGGGACAGGAACGTGTAGAAGATGTCGTAGTTGCGCCCGACCGGGCCAATGAGTTGGGTGCGCGCGGCATTGGCATACAGGTCATAGGCCATGAATGCACCGGCGTTGTTGCCCATGCGCCTGGGCGCCATGCCTGCCGGGACGCCCTCATTGACGAAGATGCAGACCGTCACCTGCACCCCGGGGACGCCCTGGCAGCTGATCGTCAAGTTGGCCGAGGCGTCGTTGTTGCGCGCGGTGGAGACCGTACCGAAATTCATCAACGTCGAATTGAGCACCCGGCACGACTGTTGTGCCTCGGCCAGCAAGGGCAGCCACAGCAGCAGGGCAAGCAGCGGCGCGAACGGGAAGCAGTGGCTGCGCTGCCGGGGTTGAGCGCAAGCGCTTAAGGTCGGCATTGCAAGGGCTCGATGGGCGCTGAGGGAGCCGCGGTGGCGGTGCCGGGAAGGGCGATGACACACTCCCCGTCGGCATGGCGGATGCGCAATCGCGCACCGCTTGGCGCGTTGCCCAGGTACAGCTGCCCCTCATGGCCGATCACGGTGACGGCAAGGATGCGACTGTCACGCTCGACCATGGCCTCGGTGCCGGCGGGCAGCCAGTGTCCGTCCGGGCCGAGGATGCGCAGGTCCAGTGCCTGGCTGGGCTGCAGATGAAACCTGGCGCGCACGCCGCTGCGCGCAGCCGGCACCACCTGCTGCTGGACCACGTCGACCTGCACATCCGGGGGCAGCTCCAGCGGGTCGATGCTGAGCAGGTTGCGCTGCCAGGCGCGCAACGGGGCGACCAGCAGTTCGCCGTGCGCGTCGGTGGTGCCGACCAGGCGGTTCTCCAGACGCACCGGCACCCCCGGCATGCCATTGGTGGAGACCAGTGCGAACGCATCGTCGGCGCGACGCAGCATATGCAGGCCGCTGCCGAACCAGGCAACACTGCCGGTGCCCTGTAGATAGGCCAGCGTGCCCACGCTGTTGTCATGGTCAAGACCCAAGCGCCAGCGGCCGTGTTCGTCCAGATGATTGAGTTCGGCGCTCTGGCTGCGTTGCGCGCCCATGCTGGTCTGCACCCGCCAACCCCAGCCACCGCTGTCGAGCGGTTGGCTGCGGTTGGCTTCCACCGCCAGCACGTCGCCATCGGCACCGTGGCGCAATGAAGTGCTTAGCTGGGTACGGCGGTCCAGCGGCACGGAGACATACAAGTAGGCGCTGTCCATGCCCTGCCTGCCCAGGTCGCGATTGAACTGGGCACTGACCCAGGCATGGCCGCGCAGGCTTCGCGACCAGCCCGCGCCAAGCAGGCGGGTGCGCGGGCTGCCGGGATAGTCCTGCAGGATGTAGTTGAGGCTGAACTGACCGCTGCGCGCGCTGCCGAAGCCCACAAACAACTGATCGCTGCGGCGCGATTGCAGCGACTGGGTCAGATGCGCCGGGGCATCGACGAACTGCCGGCTGCGGCGCTGGGTGCGCGCCGAAATGCTGAAGCCGGCTGCATTCCATTGATAGCCCAGGGTGCGCTGCTTGCCGCGTTGGCCGTCGGCCTGGCTGCCGCTGAAGGAGGTGTCGAGCACTCCGCCGCGGCGACCCAGCAGGGCCACCGCGCCGATGCCGGCCAGCCGCACGTTGCGGGCTACTTCGGCATGTGTCTCCAGCGTCAGACGCTCGCTCAGGCCACGTCGCAGGCTGGCGCTGGCCAAGGGCCGGTGGTCATAGCCGAACGAGCGCAGGCCGTAGTCGTTGCGCAGTACGCCGATATCCAGCGACCAATCCGACAGCCCGGGCTGCAGCAGCTCGGGTGCGCCGTACAGGGCGAACTCCAGCGAGCGGCTGTGGCCGTTGATGTCGGTGACCAGCAACTGCGCCTGGCCGCTGCCGTTGAGCGCGGGTGTGCTGTCCAGCTGGAAGCGGCCCGGGGCGACGCGCTGGCTGGCCTGGCGGACGCCGTTGATGTACAGGTCCACCGTCGAGGGCAGCACGGCCTCGCCGGCAAACGAGGCCAGCGGTGTCGTGACCCGGTAGGGCTGCAGGCTGAAATTGCGCGACAGGTGCAGGCCGCCAATCCGTGCCGAGCGCGACCAGTCCAGCGCGCCGGTGAGCTGGTCACCCACGCTCAGGCTCAGCATCGGAGCAGGCAGGTCCAGCTGCCAGTAGCTGTCCAGGCGGGTGGTGCCGGTGTTGCGTCCGGCCCGGCCACTGCTCAGGCGAGAAGTCTGGCTTGTGCTCCAGGTGCCCGCTCCCAACCCGAATACGCGCAGTTCCCTGTAGCCGCTGATAGCGCGGTCGCCGCGCAGCTGCTGCGCATAGAGGTCGTAATTCAGCAGCAGGCCCGGGCTGCTGTCGCTGACCTCGGCCGCATCGCCCGGCGGGCCGGCGCGCAGCCGCGTGGCTGGGCGGTCCAGCATCTGCACGGGTACCTGCAGGGCCAGGCGCTGGTTGCGCGGGTCGTAGCTGGCCTGGGTGCCCGGCAGCTGATCCAGTGCGATGGCTGGCGCATCCGCCGCAAACCCGGCAGGCAGTCGCAGGCCCAACTGTCGCAAGGTGGATGCGCTGGCCGACAAGGTCTGCCCCTGCAGGGTGAAGCTGGCCAACGTGCCGGTCTGCTCGCGGTTGATATGAACCTCCAGATACAGCTCCAGGGCTTGTGGGGCGGTGACGGCGATCGCATCGGGCAAGGTCGGCGGGCGCACGGGGGCGGGCGGTGCAGCAGCAGCTGTGGCGACGGCCACGCTAGCGGCCAGCAGCAGGCAGAGGCTGCGCGGCGGGAGCATCGTTCAGCCTGGCCTGCAGCTGACCTGGAAGCGGGAGTTCGCTCGCCAACGGCAGCCGCCATTGCATGTGCTGGCCGGCCAGCACATAGCCAAGCAGGCCGGAGTGCAGGGCGATGACGGCACCGGTGGAGGTGCGCCAGCCGAGGTCGCTCAGGCGCACGCGTTGCGTGCCTGGGTTGTGCACGTCCAGCATCAGCACGTCGGCACCGAGCTGCCAGTTGGCCTGCAGCCTGCGCGAATCCAGTGGCGCCTTGGGCGCCTGCTCGCGGGGCAGGGCGCCGTGCGGCATCACGAAGACCGGTATGGAATAGCGCAACAGGAACTGCAGGCCCGTGGGCTGGCGCGGGTTGGCCTGGGGAAGTTCATCCACCCACACCCGGTAGGCCCGCTCGTAGGGGTTGGCCACCGGCAAGGGTGCAGGGCGCACGATGCGCACCAACTGCCGCTGGCCGGCCGGAACCTGGATGATGGCCGGGCTTGCGCGTAGGGCCTGGGTGGGTTCCAGCAGGTCGGCAGCCGCGTCTTGCGACCATTGCTGCACGCGGATCTGTGCATGTATGGCTTGCACGCCGTTGTTTTCCAGCCACAGCGCGGTGGCCTGCTGGCCCGGGCTGAACTCCAGCACGATGGGGGCCACCTGCAGGTTGCCGGCGCGGCTGCTGAAGGCCCAGGCAAGCAGCGCGAACAGCAGCACGCCCAGGCCACGGCGTGCCGCGCAGTTTGCCCAGGGCAGGGACGTCACGCTCATGGTGGTGCTCAGTAGGTGATGGTGGCGATGACGGTGTCGCTATAGCTGCCCGCCGGGGCATTGGTGGAAAGCACACGGCCATAGACCGGCACGGTCTGGGTGCTGGCGGTACCGGTGCCGGCCAGGGTGTTGGTGCCTATCACCTCGCCCCAGAAATCCTGCCGGCCGGCATCGCGATAAAGGCCATAGGCAACGAAATTGTTGCTGCCGTCGGACATGCGCCGGTTGTCCGCCGCTGCCGTGGTGCTGGTGGCGTTGGCGCCGGAATTCATGCCGATGGTGTACGGCGTTCCATTGCTGCAGTTGACCTCCAGCGTGCCCTGCGCATCGACCGGTGCACCGGTGGAGCGGGCCAGCGTGCCGAAATCGATATCGCTGGCGGCAACGGCCTGGATATCGCAGGACTCGGTGATGACGATACGCACCTGGAACTGCGCGGTCTGGGTTGCCGCCGACGCAAGTACTGCGCTGGCGGCCAGGGCAACACTGAGTGGAGTGATGAGGATGCTGCGTGCGCGCATGTCGCTACTCCCGGTTGTGGGTGCAATGCGTCGTGCGGTGAGGCAGGGCATCGGCGCATGCGAAGCTAAGCACGCTGTTGCCGGATCGGCGCGGGTTTACTTCGATTGGATCGCCTGAACAGGCGATCCTGCTAACTTGGGTCAAGTGGCGTCCAGATACCGCGTGATGTCGCACATGGATGGCGTCAGCAGCGTCGTTTGCACGGCAGTTTCGCTGCAAGCAGAAGGCTGCTCGCGCTTCTGAGGATGCGCATGCACAGGTCGAAAATCAGAGCCAGCTGGACTGTCATTGGTGGCAACGTCCTGCCGCATCAATACGTCAGCGTCACGGTGATGGTGTCCTGGTAGCTGCCGGGCAGCACGCCGGGTTGTGCAGGCACCTGGCCGTATACGGTCAGGCGCTGCACATCGCCGTTGCCAACGCCATTGACATTGCTGCCCTGGGTGTTGCCCCAACGGTTGGAGCGGCTTGGGTCGCTATACAGTTCGTAGCCCAGGCGCGCATCGCCCGAGGCCATGAAGCGGTCGCCGGATTGGGCATGCAGGCCCTCGTCCAGGCTCACCTGCCAGGCGACATCGCGGGTGCATTTCAATTGCACCGAGGCAGTCTGTTCGTGGCTGCCGGCGAATGCATTGGCGGCGCCGAAGTTCATCTGCGCCAGGGTGCTGATGCGACAGCTGCGCGGCACCGTTGCCTGCACGCCGCTCCAATTGAAATCGATGTCGCCTGCGGCGCCGAGATGGCCTGGGTAGCGCTCGCGACAATCATTTTCCGTCGGCGTATGGATATAGCCATAGCTGTAGCGAATGAACGAGTTGTACGGCACGTCGCGATAGGGAGACTTGCCCGACAGGTTCTGACCGGCGTGTACGCGGCCATGGATGGGGATTCTGAAGCTCAGGTTTTCGCGCGGGGCCAGCCGGAACGTGAGGCTGTACACCGGATAGCCGCTCCACTGCGGGCCGATGAGTTGGCTGCGGGCGGCGTCGGCATACAGGTCGTAGCGCATGAAGTCGCCGTTGCCGTTCGACATCAGGCGCGGTGCTACCGCGCTTGATGTGCCGGTGCCAACGAACAGACAGACCCGGAAGATCGCCGGGGTGACGAGCGTGCCGATACCGCCATTGCAATTGAGCACGATGGCGGTTTGCGCGTCCTGGTAAGTGGTGGCGGGGACTGCGCCGAAATTGAGGCTGGGTGCGCTGGAGGTGCTGCAGTACGGTGCGGCATCGGCCTGCGACAGCGGCAGCAACAAGGGCAGCCCGAGCATCAGCAGCCGGTAGGGTCTGCTGCGCTTTGGAGACTGCCTGCCGGGTGTCCCAGGCCTGGTTTCGCCAACTATTCGCATATCACGTCCTCGAGGTTGATCCTGCCTTCGCTTGCAGGGGCAACGGGCAAGTGGGCGCTGCATTGACCGTCCGCAAAGTGCAGGCGCGACTGCGGTGGTGGATCAAGCAGATACAGCTTGCCTTCGTGGCCGACGACGCTGCTTGTGGGTAGATGGCCGGGGGCTTGCACGCTGATGCGGCTGCCCGCTGGCAGCCATTGGCCATCGCGGTCGCGCACACCGAAATGCAGCGCAAGCGTGCGTCGCATCGGAAAGACCACCTGCACGCCGCGGCGGGTTTCCGGCACCACCTCCGCGCTGGTGCGGTCCAGCTGCATGTCGGCCGGTAGATGCTGTGGATCAATGGACAGTTGGTTGCGCTGCCAGGCGCTGAGCTGGGATACCACCAGCTGACCGTGCTTGTTGGTGCTGCCAATGCTGCGGTTGTCGAGCAGCACCGGCACCTCGGCAACGCCCGCGGTGGAGACCAGCACGAACGCATCATCCACACGTGGCAGTGTGTGCAACCGCCCGCCTATCCAGGCCAGGGCGCCGCTGCCGCTGGCATAGGTCTGGGTGTGGCGGGTTTCGGCGCGGTCATGCTCGAGGCCTGCCGACCATTGCCCGCGCAAGCCGCGCTGGTTGATTTCCGCGCGCAGGCCATGCTGCTGTTCGCCACTGCTGATCTGCGCACGCCAACCGATTGCAGCAGGCGCGCTGGCGGTGTGATTGGCTTCCAGCGACAGCTGATTGCCGTTGCGGCCATGGCGGAGAGAAGCGCTTCTGCTGGTATGGCGGGCCAGTGGCTGCGACCAGTAGGCGAACGCGCTATCGCCGCGTTTATCGCTGAGATCGCGATTCACGCTGACGCTCAGGTGCGCATTGTTGCTGAGCGCGTGTGACCAGTTCACACCGGCATAGCGGCTGCGCGGCAGCTCGGGATGGTCTTGGACAACATAGCTGAGGCTGAACTGGCCAGCCGCAGTGCCGAAGCCGGCAAATGCCTGCTCGCTGCGGCGTGGCAGGGTGGCCTGCTCATGCACTGCGGCCACATCGCGGTAGCCCGCACTGCGGCGCAGGCTGCTGGCGGAGATACTGAACTGGCGAGCGCTCCATTGATAACCCAGCCCGTATTGGTGGCCGCCCAGCTTGCCCGCGCGGCTACCGGCCAGTGAGCCGCTGAGCACTCCGCCGCGGCGTCCGAGCAGCAGCACCGTGCCTGCGCCGGCTTGCTGGATGCCGCGGCTGCCTTCGGCATGCGCCTGCAGGGTCAGGCTGTCATACAGCCCGTAACGCAGGCTGGCGCTGGCAACCGGATGATTGCCGTAGACAAAAGAATGCAGGCCGTAATCGCGGCGGATGGCGCCCAGCTCCAATGACCAGTCCGCCAGCCCGGCCTGCAGCAGGTGCGGCGTGCCGTACAGGGCGAAGTCCAGGGTCTGGCTTTGCCCGGTGATGTCGGTGACAACCAGCCTGGCCTGGCCAGCGCCATTGAGCGAGGGGTTGCTGTCCAGCTGGAAACGGCCGGGCGGCAACTGCTGGCTGGATTGGCGGATGCCGTCGATATACAGATCCACGGTCGAAGGCAGGATGGCTTCACCGGCAAAGGACGCAGGCGGTGTGGTCAGGCGATACGGCTGCAGGGAAAAGTTGCGCGACACCCGCACACCGCCCAAGCGCAAGGCACGCGTCCATTCGTGCGCTGCGCTGATGCTGTCGCCCACGCTGAGGCTGACCATGGCATCGCGCCAGTCCAGCTGCCAGCTGCTGTCCAGGCGGGTGCTGTGGGTGCGGCCGTTGCTGAAGACGTGGGCAAGCGCGGTGCTGCCGGTGCCGCTGCCCAGGCCGAACAGGCGCAGTTCGCTGAAGCTGCTCAGGCTGGTGTCACTGCCATCGTGGCGGGCATGAAGGTCGTAATTGAGCACGCCACCGGCGCTGCGTTGAAGCGGATCGGGACGTGGCGAGTCCATGCGGCGCAGATCCCTGTGGGTGGGCGGGCGGTCCAGCATCGACAGCGGCACCTGCAGGTTGATGCGTTGCCGGGCCGCGTCGTAGTCACTGCTGACCCCAGCCAGCGCCGGCAGCGGGATCAATGCCGGCTCGTCGAGTTCGGGCGGCAGCCTGAGCCCGAGCTGGCGCAGGCTCCGCGGGCTCGCGAGCAGGGTTTGCTGGCGGACCACGAAGGGCGTCAACTGGCCTGTATCGGCCTGATTGATGCTGGTTTGCAGCAGCAGGGTGTAGTCCTCGGTCGCCGTTGCGGGTACTGCCGTGCGCTCTCCGGCTGGGGCCGGTGAGCAGGCAAACCCGGCAGCGGCAAGCCCGAGGCTAATGCTCAGCAGCGACCTGCGGCAGGGCTTGTGGGTCGACATCGTCATTGAGCCTGGCGTGGAGTAAGCCGTCGGCGGGCAAGGGCCCGGGCAAGGGGAGCGTCCAGCGCATCTGCTGGCCTGCCAGCACGTAGCCAAGCAGGCCAGGGGTGATTTCGATGGGCGGGCCGGACGTGGGGATCCAGCTCAGCTGGCTGATGCGGATGCGCTGCCTGCCGTGGTTGTGCAGGACCAGGGCGGCGTGATCGTTGCTTGCCTGCCAGTGACCCTGCAGCTGGGTGGCATCGGTGCGCTGGCGTTTGCCGCTGCGTTCCAGCTGCGGCGTCGCCCCGGTTGGCAACACGAACACCGGGATGGAGTAGCGCAGCAGGAAGCGCAGACTTGAGCTCGCGCTGCTGGTAGCGGTTGGTACCTCGTCTATCGTCAGCCGGAACGCCTGTTCGCCGGCGTGCTTGCCCGGCTGTGGCTGGACGATGCGTACCAATTGCGATTGGCCGGGGGCGATGTCCACCAAGGGCGGGCTGGCGAGCAGGCCATCACTGGTCTGCAGGTGCTCCTGTCCGTCTTGCTGGGTCCAGTGCTGTACCCGCACCTGGGCGCGCAGGGCTTCGGTTCCGGAATTGGTCAGCCACAGGGTCTGCGAAGGCTGGGTATTGGCAAACTCAAGCAGGATGGGGGCGACCTGCAGGTTGCCGGCGTTGCTGGGGAAGGACGTCAGCAAAGGGAGTGCAAGTAATAGTGCAGGTAACAGTGCAGCTAATACGGTGGCGAGCCGGGCCAGGCTCGCCACCCGCAAACTGCGCGGGTGGCGATGGTTCATGGGGCTGGCCTGATCAGTAGGTAACGGTCGCGGTGACCGTATCCAGGTACACACCTGCGGGGACATCGGTGCTGGCTACCCGGCCATAGACCGGAATCGACTGCTGCGCGGCGGTGCCGGTGCCGGCCACGGTGTTGGTTCCCAGTACCCGGCCCCAGAACTGGGTGCGGGCGGCGTCGCGGTACAGGCCGTAGGGCACCAGCCCGCCATCGGCATTGGTCATGCGCCGGTTGTCGGCGGCGGCGGTCGGGCTGCTGGCGTTGAGGCCGGGGTCCAGTGCGATCTGATAGGGCGTGCCGCGGCTGCAGTTGAGCTGCAGCGCGCCCTGGTTGTCGATCGGAGTGGCGCCGGTGGAGCGCACGTGGGTGCCGAAGTCGATGTCGCTGGCGTTGACGGTGTGCACGTCGCAGGACTCGGTGATGGTGATCTTGACCTGGAACTGCGTGGTGTCTGTCGCTGCGTGGGCGGCACCGGCAAAGGCAGTGGCGGCGATGAAGGCGAACAGGGGGACGTTGCGAAGTTTCATGGTGAATCCTTGGGGGAAAAGACAGCGCGCCTGTCCTGTTCCGTGCGGGCCGGCTTGCGGCAAACACGATGTGGCAGGTGCGGATTGAGTCTGTTCTCAGGCCACCGGTGAGGGGTATGAGATATGTCCCAAGGCGGGTTTTTCTGTGATGCGCGTGCGCCAAATTAGCGTTGTTTTAACTGGGTTTTGGCGGCTTCGGTGGCTCGGATTAAGACGATTCGCATGCGTATGGAAAGCGCCTATCGACGCCATCGACGGAGGCCATGCAAGTGGAACTCAGCTTCGGGGAAACGGGCCGGCCAACGAGCCGGTTTCGCGTTCATTAATGTGAAATACTTAGCGAAATAGCCCAAATGGGGGATAATCGACGCATGGCAATCCAACTGAAAACCCCCGAAGAAATCGAGAAGATGCGCATCGCTGGCCGTCTGGCGGCCGAGGTGCTCGACATCGTCGCTCCGCACGTCAAGCCCGGCGTCACCACCGAAGAGCTGGACCGCATCTGCAACGACCACATCATCAATGTGCAGGGCACCGTCCCGGCCAATGTGGGCTACCGCGGATTCCCCAAGACCGTGTGCACCTCGGTCAACAACGTCATCTGCCATGGCATTCCCAGTGAAGCCAAGGTGCTCAAGGATGGCGACATCATCAATATCGACGTGACCGTCATCAAGGATGGCTGGCACGGTGATACCAGCCGCATGTATTACGTCGGCACGCCGTCGGTGATGGCCAAGCGCCTGGTGGAAACCACCAAGGAAGCCATGTGGCGCGGCATCCGTGCGGTCAAGCCGGGCGCAACCCTGGGCGATGTGGGCCACGCGATCCAGGAATACGCCGAAGGCGAACGCTTCAGCGTGGTGCGCGAGTACTGCGGCCACGGCATCGGCAAGGTCTATCACGACGAGCCGCAGGTGCTGCATTACGGCCGTCCGGGCCAGGGCCTGGTGTTGAAGCCGGGCATGACCTTCACCATCGAGCCGATGATCAACGAGGGCACCCGTTACACCAAGGTGCTGCCCGATGGCTGGACCGTGGTGACCAAGGACCGCAAGCTCTCGGCACAGTGGGAACACATGATCGCAGTGACCGAAGACGGCGTTGAGGTATTGACGTTGTCACCGGCTGAAACCGCGCAGGCATGATTTCACAGCCGGCGGGCCCGAGTCTGGACACGCCGGCCGATTCCGCCGGTGACGTGCAATGGGCTGCCGATGCACGGCAGTCGCTTGCCCATACCGATGCGCGCCTCGGCAAGCGCTTCGAGCAGGCCGACAACGTCGAGCGCCTGCTCGGGCTACGCACGCGCGCGGTCGACCAGCTGATCATTGAAGCCTGGCAACGCTGCGTTCCTGCCGGCGCCGGGCTGGCCTTGTTCGCGGTAGGCGGCTATGGCCGTGGCGAGTTGTTCCCGCGCTCGGACATCGACCTGCTGGTGCTGGCCGAAAATGACGTACAGCAACGCCACGAAGCCACGCTGGCGCGCCTGTTCGCGCTGCTGTGGGACGCAGGCCTGCCGGCCAGCCACGCGGTGCGTTCGGCCGCGCAATGTGTGCACGCCGCCGCCGACCAGACGGTATTGACCGCCTTGATCGAAGCGCGCCCGCTGGTGGCGGACGCAACCGCCCAGCACGGGCTGGCGCGGGCGATCGCGCCGAGCCTGGTATGGCCGCCGCGAGAATATTTCCTGGCCAAGCGCGAAGAGCTGCTGGCCCGTCACCAGCGCTTTGGTGACACCGCCGACAACCTCGAGCCGGACATCAAGGATGGCCCGGGCGGTCTGCGCGATCTCAATACGCTGGGCTGGATGGCACTACGCGCCTTTGGCGTCAGCAACATCGATGCACTGGTCGGGCTGGGCCATCTGGGCCTGGATGAAGCCGCTGCGCTCAAGCGTGAACGGCTGGTGCTGGCGCAGCTGCGCTTCGGCCTGCACCTGGTGGCACAACGGCCGGAAGAACGGCTGCGCTTCGACTACCAGAAAGCGCTGGCAGCACGCATGGGCTTTGGCGATGACGCCGAAAGCCTGGGCGTGGAAAAGATGATGCAGGGCTTCTATCGCAGTGCGACGGTGATCCGCCGCATCAGCGACCGCCTGCTGCAGCGCTTTGAAGAGCAGTTCGACGGTGAAGCAACGCCGCTGCCGGTGGATGCGGGTTTCTCGCTGCGGCGCGGCTATCTCTCCGCCGACGACCCGATGTGGCCGCATGGCGACATCAGCAGCATCTTCGCGTTGTTCGCGTGCTGGGCGCGCACCCCCGATGTGCGCGGCCTGCATTCGATGACCGCGCGCGGCCTGGCTGAGATGCTGGACGAAATTCCCGCCTATTCGGCCGTTGACGACAGTGTCCGCGAGCAGTTCATGGCCTTGCTGCGTGGCCCGCGTGCGGTGGATACGCTGGCGCGCATGGCCCGGTTGGGCGTGCTGGGGCAGTGGATACCCGCATTCGCGGCGGTTTCCGGGCGCATGCAGTTCGACCTGTTCCACGTCTACACGGTGGATCAGCACACCTTGATGGTGCTGCGGAACATGGCCTTGTTCGCCAGTGGCCGCGCCGATGAACGTTTCTCCATCGCCCATGAAGTGTGGCCACGCCTGCGCAAGCCGGAACTGCTGCTGCTGGCCGGTCTGTTCCACGACATCGCGAAGGGCCGTGGCGGTGACCATTCCGAACTGGGTGCGGTGGACGCGCGGGAATTCTGCAGCGCACATGGCCTGAGCACATCGGATACCGAGCTGGTGGCCTGGCTGGTGGAACAGCACCTGCGCATGTCGATCACCGCGCAGAAGCAGGACATCACCGACCCGGACGTGATTCATCGATTTGCCGGCTTGGTCGGTGACCGTGATCGGCTCGATTATCTCTATCTGCTGACCTGCGCCGATATTGCCGGCACCAGTCCCAAGATGTGGAACGCATGGAAGGACCGGCTGCTGGCCGACCTGTATTTCGCCACCCGCCGCGCGCTGCGCGAGGGCCTGGAGCATCCGTTGCCGGAGGCGGAGCGGGTGCAGGAAGCGCGCGACAACGTGCGCGAACAGATGCGCCTGCTCGGCCATGCCGATGCGGTGATCGACCGCCAGTTCGCGGCTATGCCCGACGAGAGCTTCGTGCGCTTCCGCCCCGAGCAACTGGTGTGGCAGGCCGCCTCGCTGGTGGAGATCCACAAGGGCGGCACTCTGGTCAAGGTGCGGCGGATCACGCCGGAGAGCGATGCGCTGGAAGTGTTCGTGCACTCGCCGGACCGCGACGGCATGTTTGCCGCCATCGTGATGACGCTGGACCGCGCCGGCTACGGCATCCACCGTGCGCGGGTGCTCGATGGCCCGGACGACACCATTTTCGATACCTTCGAAGTGACGCCTGCAGGCAGCTTCGCCGATGGCAACGCCGCACGATTGGAAGCGGTGCTGCGCAAAGCGCTGTCCGGCAACATTCTGGCGCTGCGGCCTTCGCGGCGGGTGATGCCACGCCAGCTCAAGCATTTCCGTTTCGCTCCGCGCATCGAGTTCCTGGACGCCAGCCATCAAGGCCGCACCGTGCTGAACCTGGTGGCCCCGGACCGCCCCGGGCTGCTGGCCGACGTGGCACATGTGCTGCGTGACCAGCGGCTGCGTGTGCAGGATGCGCGCATTGCCACCTTCGGCGAGCGCGCCGAGGATCAGTTCCAGCTCACCGACCGTCACGACACCCCCCTTACCGAAATCTCCATGCAGGCTTTGCGTGACGCATTGCTGGCCTGCCTGGATCCCGACAACACGCCAGGAGACCCCCACTGATGGCAAGCAAGCCCGCAACCAAGAAGACCGTTACCAGCAAGACCGCCAGCAAGGCCAAGGCTGCGCCGAAGAAGACGGCGGCAGCGCTGACCAAGCCGGCCGCCAAGCCCGTTGCAAAGGCGGTCAAGGCAGCGGCCAAGAAGGTTGCAGCTGCCAAATCCAAGCCGGTCAAGCCGGCGACGCCGTCGGTCGGCCCGCGCAGCCTGCGCAAGCCGCCGGCACCGGGTGTGGCCGAGCTCAAGTTCAGCATTGAAAGCGCCTTCGAGCGCCGCAGCATGCTGACCATGGACGAGATCGAAGGCTCGACCCGCGCGCTGGTCAACCGCGTGATCGACGGGCTGGAATCGGGCGAATTCCGTGTTGCCGAGCCGGATGGCAACGGTGGCTGGAAGGTCAACGAATGGCTGAAGAAGGCGGTGCTGCTGTACTTCCGTGTCAACGACATGGCGGTGATGGATGGCAGCCCGGCGCCGTTCTGGGACAAGGTCGAGTCGCGCTTTGAAGGTTATGACGAAGCCGCGTTCCGCCAGGCCGGCGTGCGCGTGGTTCCGGGTGCGATCGCGCGCCGCGGCACGCACTTCGGCAAGGACGTGGTGCTGATGCCGAGCTTCACCAACATCGGCGCGCACGTGGGCGAGGGCACCATGGTTGATACCTGGGCCACCGTTGGTTCCTGCGCGCAGATCGGCAAGCACTGCCACCTGTCCGGCGGTGCCGGCATCGGTGGCGTGCTCGAGCCGCTGCAGGCCAGCCCGACCATCATCGAGGACCATTGCTTCATCGGTGCCCGTTCGGAAGTGGTGGAAGGCGTGGTTGTCGGCCACCACAGCGTGATCGGCATGGGCGTATTCCTGAGCCAGAGCACCCGCATCTACAACCGCGCCACCGGCGAAGTGACCTATGGCTATGTGCCGCCTTACAGCGTGGTGGTCAGCGGCTCGCTGCCGTCCAAGGACGGCACGCATTCGCTGTACTGCGCGGTGATCGTCAAGCAGGTGGACGCCAGGACCCGCAGCAAGACCAGCGTCAATGATCTGCTGCGCGGGTTGGCGGACTAAACAAAGCCGATAGCCAGGCTGTTCCCTTCTCCCGCGTGCGGGAGAAGGTGCCCGAAGGGCGGATGAGGGGAGTTCTTGCTTCGCTCTTGCCTGGCTTGGTAGAAGCTTCGGTTGGCAATACGAGCTGGAAGCTTCCCTCACCCCCAGCCCCCACTCTGTGCCCCGGCCCTCGCGTTGACGCGAAGGCGCTCTCCGAGTCGCGAACCATTGGTTCGCAAACGACTCGGGTTCGCCCCGCAAGCGGGAGAGGGGAGCAGATCACCGCGAGCTTTGAACCATGACCACACTCTACGGATTGAAAAACTGCGACACCTGCAAGAAAGCCAGCAAGTGGCTGGACCGCTTCAATGTCGCCTACACCTTTGTCGATTACCGCGACAACAAGCCCAGCCCGGAAACGCTGCTGGAGTGGGCCGACAAGGCCGGCGGTTTCGCGGCGATGGTCAACAAGTCGTCGACCACCTGGCGGCAGCTGCCGGACAGCCGCAAGTCGCCCGCGTCCGATGCCGAGTGGAAGCTGCTGCTGCGCGAATACCCGCAGCTGATCAAGCGCCCGCTGGTCATCACCGATGACGGTACGTTGAGCCAGGGTTTCAGCGACAACGGCTTCAAGGCCCGCTTCAACATCGCCTGATCCGCCCTCCAGTAAACGTGGGAGCGGCCTGAGCCGCGAAGCCACCGATCCATAAGGCCGCCATGAACGACGTACTCGCCCTGACCTGCGATCTGATCGCCCGCCCCTCGGTAACCCCCGAAGACGCCGGCTGCCAGCAGCTGATCGCCGAACGCCTCAACGCCGCCGGCTTCAACTGCGAGCACCTGCGCCTGGGCGAGGTCGACAATCTCTGGGCGACCCATGGCAGCGGCGCGCCGGTGCTGGTGCTGCTCGGCCACACCGACGTGGTGCCGACCGGCCCGGTCGAGGCCTGGAGCAGTGATCCGTTCAAGCCGGAAGTGCGCGATGGCGTGCTGTACGGGCGTGGTGCCGCCGACATGAAAGGCAGCGTCGCCGCCTTCGTGGTCGCCGCCGAGCAGTTTGTTGCCGCCCACCCCAACCACCCCGGTACGCTGGCGGTGCTGCTGACCAGCGACGAGGAGGGCGATGCCATCGATGGCGTACGCCATGTTGCCAAACTCTTTGTCGAGCGCGGGCAGGGCATCGACTGGTGCATTACCGGCGAGCCCTCGTCGACCGCCACGCTCGGCGACCTGCTGCGCGTTGGCCGTCGCGGCAGCCTGTCGGCCAAGCTGCGCATCAAGGGTGTGCAAGGCCATGTCGCCTATCCGGAAAAGGCGAGGAATCCCATTCACCTGGCCGCGCCGGCCCTGGCTGAGCTCACCGCCCGGCATTGGGATGATAGCTACGAAAGCTTCCCGTCCACCAGCCTGCAGATTTCCAACATCAATGGCGGTACCGGTGCCAACAATGTGATCCCGGGCGAGCTGCAGGTGATGTTCAACCTGCGCTACAACCCGCACTGGAATGCGGAAAAGCTGGAAGCCGAGATCGGCGCACTGCTCGACCGTCACGGCCTGGATTACACGCTGGATTGGCACCGCAGTGGCGAGCCGTTCTACACCCCGGAAGGCCGCCTGCGCAGCGTGGCCCGTGAGGTGCTGGCCGGGTTTGCCGGCGCCGCGCCCGAGGAAAGCACCGGTGGTGGCACCTCAGATGCCCGCTTCATCGCCCCGTTGGGTGCGCAGTGCATCGAGGTGGGGCCGGTGAATGCCAGCATCCACCAGGTCGATGAGAATGTGCGCGTGGCTGATCTGCAGGTGCTACCAGACCTTTATCGGAAGCTGATCGAAAAACTTCTGGACTGAGCTGTTACGGTGCAGGCGCACAATCTTGCCGGGGGGGGCGAGATGGACAGGCTTCAAATGGGGTTCCGTAATGGGCTGATGGCCTTCGTGTTGCTGTGCGTGATGCCATTCGCGCACGCCACCACCGCGATGCATGGCTTGCCCTTGCTGCGCCAGTTTGGTGCCAGCCAGCTGCCGGCCTCGCCGACCTACCCAAGCGTAGTGGTCGCCCGCGATGGCAGCCTGTATGCCGCCAGTGGCGAAGGGGTAATGCTCTTCCGCAGTGGCGTATGGGAGCTGCTGGAAGCAGCCGGCGAGGCGCCGGTGTACTCGATCATGCTGGCGCGCGATGGCAGCCTGTATGTCGGCGGTGCCGGTGTATTCGGCCAGCTGCGGCGGCGCGCCGATGGCACCCATGTCTTTGTCGATCTGCTGCCCCGGCTGGCCAGCGCGGGCCTGGTGCAGGCGCCGGTGGAGGTCTATTCGCTGGGCGAAACCTCGCGTGGCGTGCATGCAGTGAGCGCAGGCGCCCTGTACGTGCTCGACAAGGACGGCAACACCAGCCGCCAGCCACTGCCCACCGGCGCCGGCTCACGTCCGCTGGTGGCCGGTGACCACGTTTATTTCCGGGTTGCCGGGCAGGGCCTGTACCGCGTCGAGGCGGCCGGTACGGTGCTGGTCGAAGGCACCCAGTCATTGGCAGCGCTGCGCGTGCCGGCGGCCTGGCCGTATCGCGGCGGCCTGCTGTTCGCGGCTGCCGATGGTTTCCATTTCAGTGATGGCAAGCGCGTGCGCAAGCTCGATACGGACGCGGATGCGGTCTTTCGCCTGCACGAGCCCTACACCGGCATTGCCTTGGCCGATGGGGGTTTTGCGGTGGGCAGCTTCGACGGCACCCTCATGCGCTTCTCGCCCGGCCTGCGCCTGCTCGACAGCTTCGCCGCCTGTGCCGGCGAGATGCATGACCTGGTGGAGGACGCCGATGGCGCGGTGTGGGTGTCCGGTGAAAACGGGGTCGCCCGCCTGCGCTGGTCATTGCCCTGGACGCGCTACGGACGCCTGCACGGCCTGAGCGGCCGTATCTTCGACAGCACCTGGTATGACGGCCGCCTGTGGGTGGCGAGCATGGGCGTATGGAGTGCACGGCCATCTGTGGCGGGTACGCCGCTGTTCGCGCAGCTGCAATGGCCGCGACGGGACCTGGAAACCTTTGCGCTGGAAGGGACGGAGGCCGGGTTGCTGATCGGTGACCGCTATGGGCTTGCGGTGCTCGGCCCGGGACAGGTGCAGCCACGGCGGCTGCTGCCTGCGGTATTGGGCGACAGCATCAGCACGCTGCTGCCTTCGGCATTCGACGCCGGCCGGGTGTTCGCCATGGCCAAAGACAGAATCATCGTGCTCGGCCAGCGACATCAACGTTGGCAGGTGCTGGCGCAATGGAAAACCGGCATGCACGCGGCTGACGGCCTGTACGAAGTTGCGCCGGGCGAGGTGTGGGCCGGTGATGCCAACGGCGGCGCGCATCGCTGGCGTTTCAATCCGGCCAGCGGCGAACTGCTCGGCAACCAACGCCATGGCAGCGAACAGGGCCTGCCCGTTGCCGCTGGGCAAGGCACCCATTTGTTCCGCAGCGCCGGCGTGCTGTATGCGATCTCCGGCGGGCAGGTGCGGCAGCTGCAGGGCGAGCGGTTTGTGGCCGCCACGTTGCCACCGCTGGCGGGGCTGCTTGCGCCCTCGGAGTTGGAGGGGCGGGACACGCCGCAGGGCAGCTTTGCGTGGACGGCACGCCAGCTGTGGTGGCGTAAGCCTGGTGCCAGCGCGTTCCGGCTGCAGCAGGTCAGCGACAGTCGAGTGCCCGGCTTCATGAGCGTTGCCTCGCACGCTGACGGACAACTGCGGGTGGTCACCCGTGACAGCGTATTGCAGTTGGATCCCGTCGCCGCAGAAGCCGCCACCGCATCACCGCAGGCGCGGTTGGACCGCATTGAACTGCAGGGGCCGAACCATCCGCCGGTGTTGCTGCCGCTGTTGCCACACGCCGTGCAGCGCTTGCCGGCCGGCGCTGGCCTGGCCTTGCGTTTTGGCGTGCAGAGCATGGAGCCCGAAGTCGAATTCCGCTACCGCATGCCCGGCTACCACGATGACTGGTCGCTGTGGGCCGCTGGCCGTGAGCTGACCTACCAGCGTTTGCCGGCCGGTGCCTATACCTTCCAGTTGCAGGCACGGGTGCTGGGCGGTACGCCGACCGAGACAATGGATTATCGGCTGCAGGTGGCACCGTTCTGGTACCAGCGTGGCTGGGTACGCGCGGCCTTTGGCGTGGCAGGGGTTCTGTTCCTGCTGATCGTGGTGCGACTGCGCACCCGCGGCATCAACGCGCGGAACCGGCTGTTGGAGCACAGGATCAACGAGCGCACGGCCGAGCTGCAACGCGCCAATCTCCGCCTTTCCGCGCTGGCGGCAACCGACGGCCTCACCGGTATCGCCAACCGGCACGCGATGGACAATGCCCTGGCGCATGCATGGCAACGCTGCGCGCAGCGGCAGCAACCGTTGGCGGTGATGATGATCGATGTGGATCACTTCAAGCAGTTCAACGACACCCACGGCCACCATATCGGCGACCTGCAATTGCGGCGCGTCGCGCAGACGCTGGCCGCGCAGGTGCAGGAGGCCGATGCGCTGGTGGCACGTTACGGCGGTGAGGAATTCGTGTTGATACTGCCAGGCTGTGACCAGCAGGCAGCGCAGGCGCGCGGTGAGCGGCTACGCAGTGCGGTGGAGCAGGTCAGTGGTGCTGCGGGTCAGCGGGTGACGATCAGCATCGGTATCGCGATTGCGGTGCCGGTGCTGGAGGAAGACCCGATGGCGCTGGTGCGCTGCGCCGACCAGGCGCTCTACCGGAGCAAACGCGAAGGTCGTAACCGGGTGGAGATTGCCGGTCTGATAGGGCCGTGCTGAAGCATTGGTCTGGTCCGCTTTCTGTGACCCAGATCTGTGGGCAGCATCCGTGTAATGACCTGTTCGCGTTCGGAAATCCGCAGGCCGGAATTGGACTCTTCGGCACAATGTGTACAGTTCAGTTTGGTTCCGGACGTGGGCGCGAAAACAGTCAATCAAAGGCTGCACGCTGCACTGAAAAGTGATGATTTCACGCGGAAATATCATGCTGCGCCGCATCTTCACCCTCCCTCTACGTAGTCAAACCTCAGCTGAAAGCGGATGACGCCGCCTTCGCGAAAGGCCGCTATATTCCAGTCTCCCCAGACGAAGGAGGGAGTGGAATGATTATGACCAAACAACATTGGGTAATGGCACGTTCGCTCGGCATGGCTGTTGTCGTCACCGCAAGTCTTGCTTCTTGCGCAACCTACAAAGAAGAGTTTGCGGGCATCAACTCACGCCTCGATCAACTCGACACCAAGGTGCAGGGCGCCGCACAGAGCGCCGAATCGGCCAATCAATCCGCACAGCAGGCCAACCAACGGCTGGATCAAATCGAAGGTCGCGTCCAGCAGCTTGAACGGGCACCGCGTCGTACGCCGCGCGGTTGATCGCCTTCCAGCAATGGTGATGTCGAACTGACATCCGGGACCCGGTGGCCGTTGCTGGCCACTGGACTCCTTCGGCCAGATGGCCTTTGTTTCATCTTGATTCCAACTTGAAGGAAGCGTCCCATCCGTACGCACACACACCTCGCAGTCCGGGCCATCCACGGTGCACTGGCCGTCGCGCTGGCGTTCGCCAGCGTTGGCGTGGCCGTCGCGCAGGAGGGCACCGCACAGCCTGCAGCGGCGGTCGATGAGCTACCGCCCGGCCAGGAAGTCTCCGACACGGTGATCGAACTTGCAGGCTGGGTTGTCGCAAGCAAGGACAACCAAGGTTATCCGTTTGCGGTCATGGACAAGGCGGCAGCACAGGTACTGGTGTTCAGCGGCGACGGCCGGCTTCGTGGCGCCGCGCCGGCGCTTTTTGGCTCGGCCGCTGGCGACCATACCGCGCCCGGTGTCGCAGGCCTCGCGCTTCGCGAAATTCCCGGCCGTGATCGCACCACACCTGCCGGCCGTTTCATTGGCGGCTACGGCCCGTCCATCGACGCCGGCCGTGTCTTGTGGGTGGACTACGAATCTGCAGTCTCCATCCACCCGACTGCCACCGGCGTGCCCGCCGAGCGCCGCGTCGAACGGCTGGCCTCGCCCACGCCGGACGACAACCGCGTCACGCACGGCTGCATCAACCTGTCGCCCGAGTTCTACGAACACATCATCCAGCCGACATTCGAACGCGGCGGCGTGTTCTACATCCTGCCCGACACCGCGTCGCTGGCAGATACCTTTCCAGAGTTCGCGAAAAGCCGCGCGGCGACGCAGGGCAGCACGGAAAAGCGCTCGGCATCGCAACGTTGAGCGGTGCGCGGCGTAGTCCCTCAGGTATGCGGCGACGCTGCGGCCCAGCGTTGCCGCCAGTCAACAGCCAATCAGCAACAGCCAATGCGTCATCGCGTGGCCAACAAGGTCGGTGGGCCACGGCACAGGCGTGAATGCCTAGGCAACAATCAAGCCGAATGAAGCCAGCACCGCCGCAGCCTGCCGCTGCGAGATCACCGCTTTCTTGAAGTACTTCGCGTCCATCACATTGAGCCCGCTGATATCGGTATCGCGCAGGTCGGCGCCTTCAAAGCGGGTCAGCTTGGTCTGCGCGTTGCGCAGGCTGCCGCCGCTGAAAACCGCGTCGCGGAAGTCGCAGCCGGACAGGTCGGCATCGGAAAAGTCCATGCCCTCCAGCTGCGCCTTGCGGAATGACAGCCCGCGCAGGTCAGCGCTGACCAGCAGGCAGTCGCGGAACTCCAGCGCCCAACCGCTGACTTCCTGCAGGTGTGCGCCGGTGAGCTTGCAGTCCTTGAACTGCACCGACGACAGCGTGGCGCGCCGCCAGAAGCTGTTGTTGAGGTCGCAGTGATCGAAACGCGAATCACTGAGTTGAGCCGAGCTGAAATCGCAGTGGCTGCCCCGGCACTTCTGCCATCGGCTTTCTTCCAGCGAGGCCGCCAGCCAGTTTGCGCGGGTCAACGAGCACTGGTTGAACTGGTAGCCGTCCATGTCCAGCCGCGAGAAATCGCCCTCGTCCAAGATGCAGGACTCGAACACCGCCGCACGTGGATGCGCGCGGATGATCTGCTGCATGCGTGTGCGGTCGATGGTTTCTTCGCGAAAAGTAGCGGTGTCGGTCATGTTCAACTCTGCGGGTGCAAGCGCGTAATTCTGCGCGACATTGCCGGGCCGGAGCAGTCTTGTCGCCGCGCGGCTTATGTGTACCGGCTGGTATGCGCTATTCGAAGATGAAGAACGGTGGCGCGATGGCTTTGCGCCAGTAGGATTCCTCGGCCATATAGAACTCCTGCGCATTGGCACGTGCAAACCATGCCGCTGCTGCAGCCTCATCCTTCTGCAGGCCCTTGCTGCCCCGACCCAGCGCCAGCCCGCTGAAGTACTGGCCGTAGACATTGCCTTGTTCGCCAGCGCGCTGGTACCAGCGCAGCGCCTCGCTCATGTCCTGGGGCATGCCGATGCCGGCTTCATGCAGGGCGCCGAGGTCGACCTGGGCCTCGGCATCGCCGCGTGCGGCGAGGCGCTGGATGCGAGCGATGGCGGCGTTGGTGGACGGCCGATCGCCGGCAAGACGTGCCGCTTCGGTGGAGGCGCGGGTGGCCCCGCGCAGCGCGTCCAGCTTGTACAACTCGCGCATGTACACCGCCGAGCGTAGCCGCCAGCGCAATGCGCCGGCCATGTCGCCCTGGCGTTCGTACCAGCGTGCCAGATCGTCCATGGCATACGGCGAGCCGTGGTAGGCGGCGCTGTGGTACCAACGCAATGCCTTGCGAGGCGAGGGTTTGAAGCGCACGTCCTCCGGCTTCTGAGGTTCGTCGCCACTGTCGAGGCGGCCACGCTCCAGGATCGAACCCAGTTGGCGTTCGGCGGCGGTGCTGCGGTGCGTCCGCGGCGGTATCGCGGCTGCGCGTGCGTACCAGTCCAGCGCCCGCACGTCGTTCCAGGCCTGGTACATCCTGGCGACCTGCATGGCCGAATCGAACTGGCCATCGGCGGCGGCGGACAGCGCCTCGCGCTCGGTGTCGCTGGGCGGACGGCTGGCGGGTATGGACGCGCAGCCGAGCAGGGTGAACAACGGCAGGGCGTACAACAGCACGCGGGGCGTGAGGCGGGGCATGCGGCAGGGCGTCCGGGGGCAGGTGGCCGGCGATTATCGCGGAGCGCGCCGGCCCCGCTGCTGAATCGGTTGCCAAAGCAACAGTTGCGCGGCCGCCGAAACAGGGCTACGGTCAGCGCCATGTCCTCGTTCCTGGCCACCGCCGTCAACAATAACAACCGCAATAATCTGCGCGCGAATAATCGTGCGCGGCCACTGCGGGACTGCGACCAGAGCTAGAACAGGCAACACGCTCAGGACACCAGAAAACCCGCATCGGCTGATGCGGGTTTTTTTATGGCCGGGCGGGAACACCAAGCGGCTGCAGGTCTCCAAGCCGTTGCTTCGACTGTTTGCCCCACACAACCCAGGAGCTTTCCCATGTGTTCCATCTTCGGCATTTTTGGCCTGCAACCCGGTGACGACCTGCAGGCGCTGCGTCGGCAGGCGCTCGAACAATCACAGCGCCAGCGCCATCGCGGCCCGGACTGGAGCGGCGTCTACGTCGACGACGGCGCCATCCTGGTGCACGAGCGCCTGGCCATCGTCGACCCGGCCGGCGGCTCGCAGCCGCTGCTTTCGGACGACGGCCAGTTGGCACTGGCAGTCAACGGCGAGATCTACAACCATCAGGAGCTGAAGAAGGAGCTGACCCAGCCCTATGCTTTCCAGACCGGTTCGGACTGTGAAGTGATCAATGCGCTGTACCGGGAAGACGAACCGGCCTCGTACTTGAACAGGCTCAACGGCATTTTCGCGTTTGCCCTGTGGGACCGCGCCAAGCAGCGCGTGATCATTGCCCGCGACCCGATCGGTGTGGTGCCGCTGTACTGGGGCCATGACAAGCAGGGCCGGCTGTGCGTGGCCTCCGAGATGAAATCGCTGTCCGATACCTGTGCCGACGTGGCGCAGTTCCCGCCAGGTCACTGGTATGACAGCAGCACCGATACGCTGAGCAAGTACTACGAGCGCCCGTGGCGCGACTACGAAGCGGTTGACGGTGTGGATGTGTCGCTGGCCGAGCTGCGTGAGGCCTTCGAGCGCGCCGTGCACCGCCAGCTGATGACCGATGTGCCTTATGGCGTACTGCTGTCCGGCGGCCTGGATTCGTCACTGGTGGCGGCGGTTGCCGCACGCTATGCGCGCCACCGCATCGAGGATGACGGCAAGAGCGAGGCCTGGTGGCCGCGCCTGCACAGCTTCGCCATCGGCCTGAAGGGCTCACCGGATCTGGCTGCGGCCAAGGTGGCCGCGGAAATGCTGGGCACCGTCCATCACGGTTTTGAATACACCTTCGAGGAAGGCCTGGACGCCTTGCCGGAAGTGATCCGCCACGTCGAGACCTATGACGTCACCACCATCCGCGCATCGACGCCGATGTTCCTGCTGGCGCGGCGCATCAAGGCGATGGGGGTGAAGATGGTGCTGTCCGGCGAAGGCAGTGATGAAATCTTCGGTGGCTATCTGTACTTCCACAAGGCACCGAACGCACGCGAGTTCCACGAAGAGCTGGTGCGCAAGCTCGATGCACTGAACAACTACGATTGCCTGCGTGCCAACAAGTCGATGATGGCCTGGGGCGTGGAGCCACGCGTTCCGTTCCTGGACCGCGAGTTCCTTGATGTGGCGATGAAGATGGATGCGCGCCACAAGATGGTCGACAAGGCCAGTGGCCGCATCGAGAAAGCCGTGCTGCGCGAAGCCTTCGAGGGCTATCTGCCGAAGGAGATTCTGTGGCGGCAGAAGGAGCAGTTCAGTGACGGCGTCGGCTATGGCTGGATCGATGGCTTGAAGGCGCATGCCGAGGAGCAGGTCAGTGACCGCGTGCTGGCAGCAGCCGACAAGCGCTTCCCGCACAACCCGCCACAGACCAAGGAAGCCTATTACTACCGCCACGTGTTCGAGCAGTTCTTCCCCAGCCATGCGGCCTCGGAAACCGTGCCGGGCGGCAAGTCGATTGCCTGCTCGTCGCCGGCGGCGATTGCCTGGGATGCCAGCTTCGCCAGCATGGCCGACCCTTCCGGCCGCGCGGTTGCCGGCGTCCACGAGCAGGCCCTGGCCGGTTGATTGAGCAGCCACGGCCCGGGTGATGCGGGCTGTACGCCCGGGCGCTGCCGAGACGGCGCCCGGGGCTTATCATCCCCGGCTAAAGCAAGGGGGAGTTCATGGACGCAGACACGCATCGTCCCGCTTCACGGTTGCGTTGGGGGTTGCTCTATCTGGGTTGGGCAGGGGTGCCGATGCTGGTGGCCTTGCTGCTCGCCCGCCATGCCGGCATGGCGGTAACGGCGCCGGTGCAACAGGTCGCCAGTGCGGCTTCAGGCGCCTTGCATTCCAATTCGGCGCTGGGCCTTTTTCTGCTGCAGCTGCTGGTGCTGCTGCTGGTCGCCAAGGGCATGGGCTGGCTGGTGCGCTGGTTCGGCCAGCCAGCGGTCATCGGTGAGATGGCCGCTGGTCTGATGATGGGCCCGTTGTTGTTCGGTACGGTGCTTCCACACGCACAGGCCGCCTTGTTTCCCCCCGCCTCGTTGGCGCCGCTGGCGCTGATCAGCCAGTTGGGTGTGCTGATGTTCCTGCTGGTGGCCGGCGCGGAGTTGGACCTGGGCAGGCTGCGCGGGCGACGAAGATTTGCGATCGCCGTCAGTCATGCAGGCATCGCAGTGCCGTTCCTGTGTGGCGTGTTGCTGGCAATCCATCTGTATCCGCAGCATGGGCCGGCAGGCGTGGGGTTTACCCCGTTCGCGCTGTTCATCGGCATCTCGTTGAGCATCACTGCGTTCCCGGTGCTGTTGCGCATTCTTGCGGATCACCGCATGACCCACAGCCCGCTCGGGCAGACCGCCATTGCCTGCGCGGCGCTGGGCGATGCCACCGCCTGGTGCATGCTGGCGCTGATTGTCAGCGCAACCCAGGCTGCGGGTTGGGGCGCGGCCGGTTTCAATCTGGTCTGCGTGGTGGTGTTCATCGGCGTGATGCTGTGCCTGGTGCGCCCCTGGATTGCACGGCAGGTCATTGTTGCCGGGCGCGAAGGGGCGTGGCTGCTGGGCATGTTGCTGCTGACCCTGGCCAGCGCGCTGTTGACCGAGTACCTGGGCATCCACGCCCTGTTCGGCGCGTTCGCCGCCGGTGTCGCGGCGTCTTCCAACGCACAGCTGCGCGAGCTCATCGTCGGCAAGGTGGAGCCGCTGGCGGCGGCCCTGCTGCTGCCGCTGTTTTTTGCCATGACCGGTTTGCGCCTGCGTGCCGACGCGTTGCAGGCAAGTGATCTGTGGCTTTGTGTGCTGGTGATCGCCGTTGCCATCGTCGGCAAGCTGCTTGGCACCTTCGCCGCAGCGCGCAGCGCGGGCATGCAGACGCCGGATGCGCTGCGGCTGGGTGTGTTGATGAACACACGCGGGCTGATGGAGTTGATCGTGCTCAACCTGGGGTATGAGCTGGGGTTTCTGGGCGACCGGTTGTTCGCGGTGCTGGTGATCATGGCCTTGGTGACAACGGCCATGACCGGGCCGCTGCTGCGCTGGAGTGAGCGAGCTCAAGCCAAACCGGGCTGAGTTCCATTCGTGGTGTTGTCCTCTTGCTGAAAGGAGTTTTGGATGCGTGCATTGCCGCTGTTGATACTGGGGTTGTTGGGCAGTCCGTTGACTGCCGCAGCAGGCGAGGTGCCGCTGGAGCGTCATCAACTGGGCAGTTGGGAGACGGATATCGGTTACACCGGGGTGGTACGCGATGGCGACACGCTGCATGTGTCCGGCGTGCCGTGCAGGGGCGCGGACATGCAGGCCGCAGTGCGTGACTGCTACGGCAAGCTGACCAAGATCCTGCAGCAGTTTGATGCGGACAGCAGCCAGGTGGTCAAGGAAACAGTGTTCACCACCGATATGGATGGCTTGATCAAGGCCATTCCCGAGCGCAAGACGTTCTTTGCCGATGGCAAGTATCCGGCCGCGAGCTGGGTGCAGATCAGCCGCCTGTTCGACGCCGAAGCCAAGCTCGAAGTGGAGTGGACGGTGCGCTTGAAGTAGGCGTGATGCGTAGGCGTAGCCCGGGTAAGCGCAGCGCACCCGGGGCTTTTGGCGCCTAACCAAGGTCAAAAGTTCCGCATCGATGGCAGGAGCGATTCGGTCTTCGTGCGCGGATGTCTTGCCTGCTTCCCGGGTGCGCTGCGCTTACCCGGGCTACAGATACCAAGCAGCCTCGCCAGTTGTAGGAGCGGCGTAAGCCGCGAAGCCGGAACACCATCAGCTTGCACATGCCTCCGGTGTTTCAGCAAATCCAGCTTCGTGGCTCACGCCACTCCCACAGGTAGAGGCCAGCTGGGGCCACAGATGCCATGCAGCCCCGCCAATTGTGGGAGCGGCGTAAGCCGCGAAGCCGGAACACCATCAGCTTGCACATGCCTCCGGTGTTTCAGCAAATCCAGCTTCGTGGCTCACGCCACTCCCACAGGCAGAGGCCAGCTGGGGCTACAGATGCCATGCAGCTCCGCCACTTGTGGGAGCGGCGTAAGCCGCGAAGCTGGAACACCATCAGATTGCACATGCCTCCGGTGTTTCAGCAAATCCAGCTTCGTGGCTTACGCCACTCCCACAGTCAGACGAAAGCTGGGGCTACCTGGGTCTGCATGCAGACCTGTGCTGGTTTTTCAGCGCGGACTCAATTTCATGCTGTGTGTCGCCTTGCCAGGCAGGAACGGGG
The DNA here is from genome assembly GCF_001700965.1 of Stenotrophomonas nitritireducens. NCBI lineage: Bacteria > Pseudomonadati > Pseudomonadota > Gammaproteobacteria > Lysobacterales > Lysobacteraceae > Stenotrophomonas > Stenotrophomonas nitritireducens. The sequence goes on along the minus strand of NZ_CP016756.1, from coordinate 717,044 downwards.
TAGGGCGACCGTTTACCCAGTCTTCGTGGCCCGCGCCCCAGAATGGCGACAGCGGATGTCCACTCTGGCCGCCGGGCATGTGCACGATGCCGTCGGCTTCGTGGCCGGGTGAGACCACCATGCGTTCGGACGCGCCAAACTTCGGCCCGACCACGCGTGGCATGTCGCTGTCACCGGCGAGCGGTTCTGCTGTCATGCACAGCCAGCGTTTGAACAAAGCCGGCAATGCTGCCGAGACCGGATGACAGATGGCGGCGGTGTTGCGCTCGCCCCAGCTGCGTTGCGTCAGATCCGTTCCTTGGGCGGCCAGATCTTTTTCCAGCTGCCTTGCGCTGTCAGCCAGCAAGGCATCCCAGCCTTCATACGGCGGCGGCAGCAGGTTGGCCGGGCGTTCGCTGAGCATGGGCCACAGCACGCCCTCGAACTGGGCCAGTTTGGGGGCGAGGTAACGCTCGCCAAGCTGCGCCTTGGCCGGTGCCAGCAGTGCGCCTTCCATGTTGTCCGTCAGGATGCCGCGGAAACCCCGCGCCATCCGGTAGCTGACCGAATCGGTGGAAGCGCGCCCCTGCCAGGTGCGGCTGGCGGCCTCCAGCCGTTTGAGGGCGGGATCATCGCTGTGTTCGATGGTCTGCCGCAGCAGTTTCCACCAGCGCTCCATCAACAGGGCGCGGTCGTCCAGCTGGATGGCCAGCAGATCGCGTTCGCTGAAAACATCACGGGCGAACAGGCCATCGCGGATCTGCTTGGCACGTGCGCCGAAGTCATAGCCGCCATCGCCGGCTTCGGCCAGCGAGGCGCCATCTAGCACGCGGCCGTTGGCGGTCCACAGCCGATGATCCGGTGGATCGATCAACGCCGGTGCCTGGTCGGTACGGATGGGCCAGGGCGGGCAGCTGGTTTGCGTGGCGGCATCGGCATGGCAGGCCGGATCCCGTGCCGGTCTTGCACCAATCAGGCGCCAGGCGATGCGCCCGCTGCGGTCGCCCACCAGCAGGTTCTGCGCGGGCACACCGGAGCGATCAGCCACTGCGAAAGCAGCCTCCAGATCGGCGGCCTTGGCCATGTCGGCGAAATCCAGCCGCACGGCGCCGGGCTGCTGGCCGACCCAGCGCAACGCCAGCAGGCGGCCATCGGGCTCTTCATGCAGAACGGGGCCCCAGGCGCTTTCGCGCACCAGCAGCATTTCCGGGCGCGCACCGGCGACGGCGATGGCTTCGTTGTAGCTGCGTAGTGGGGCATCGGCGGGCAGGGCCGAGTAGTCGGCGGTATCGATATAGCTGTTGGTGAATGCCCAGGCTACCCGCGTATTGCTGCCGACGATGACCGCCGGCAGGCCCGGCAGGGTGAAGCCGCTGACATCGACCTTGCCATCAGGCGCGGTCGGGTCGGCGTAGCGCAGGCGCGCGCGGAACCAGATGTTGGGCGCACGCAGGTTCAGGTGCATGTCGTCGGCAATGATGGCGCGGCCGTCGGCGGTCAGGGCGCCGGCTACTGCGAAATTGTTGCTGCCCGGAAAAGAATCGGTCGCCGCAGGCGGCCCACCGATGCCTCTCTCCCGCACAGCGGGAGAGAGGGGGACCGCTTGCGAAGCAGGCGGTGGAGTGAGGGCGCGCGCGCCGCCGGCAACGCGCAGGTCCAGCGTTGCCGCATCCGGCAACACCGCATCACCGCGGGGCGCACCAAACAGAGGCGCGTCCCAAGCGCTGCCATCGTGGCCGAGCAGTGCGTACAGCGCTGGCGGCACTACGCTGCGGATGCGCGCCATCGCAAGCTCGCGGGTATTGGCCGGGTCCTGCAGGTCGCCGTACATCGCCAGGCCGGTCAACACCGAATCCTCCAGTTCCCAGGGCCGTGGCTGCTGACGCAGCAGCAGATAGGGCCACGGCCGTACCGGCAAGGCTGAAAGGCCGGCGTTGACGCCATCACGGTAGGCTTCCACCACATCGCGTTTGCCACCCAGTGCCGCGCCCAGGTTCTGCTGGGTACGCGCACGCAGCCGGTGCACCCGCATGCGCCTGTCCAGCGGCAAGGCCTTGGCGCCGAAGAGCTCGGAAAGCTCGCCGGCTGCCGAGCGCCGCATCAGGTCCATTTCGAAGAAACGCTCCTGCGCGTGGACATAGCCGAGGGCGCGCGCCATATCGGTTTCGTTGGTGGCCTCGATGCTGAGTACCCCCAGCGCATCGCGCTGGATGCTGACCGGGGCTGACAAGCCGGGCAGCGCCAGCTCCCCATCCAGCTGAGGCAGGCTGCCGCGCAACAGCCCCCAGATGACCAACAGCAGTACCAGCAACAGCCCTACTACAATCCAGAACGAACGCAGCAGCCAACGCAGCACAGGCCTACCCCAGGTAGCGGTTGTGTCGCGATTGTAGACAGCTTGTGAAGTCGAAAGAGAGGGAATCGCAACTGAAAGTGATTCCGATTAGATCATTGGGTTTCCGGATGGGGCACCCTATGCGGCATCGAATCATCAGGAGCACCCCCATGCAGGGCAAACCCGAAGTCATTGAATGCCTGAAGGAGCTGCTGCGCGGCGAACTTGCCGCGCGCGACCAGTACTTCATCCATTCCCGTCGTTACGAGGATCAAGGCCTGCTGGCGCTGTACGAGCGCATCGGCCACGAGATGGAAGAGGAGACCGAGCACGCCGACGCGCTGCTGCGCCGCATCCTTTTCCTCGGCGGCAACCCGGACATGCGTCCGCACGGCTTCGAGCCGGGCGTGACCGTGATGGAGATGCTGGAGAAGGACCTGCAGGTGGAATACCAGGTGCGTGCCAATCTGGCCGCTGGGGTGAAGCTGTGCGAAGCGCAGGGTGATTACGTCAGCCGCGACATCCTGATCGCGCAGCTGCGTGACACCGAAGAAGACCATGCTTGGTGGCTGGAGAAGCAGCTGGGCCTGATCAAGCGTATCGGCCTGGAGCTGTACCAGACCAGCAAGATGGACGCCAAGGGCACTGCGGCGCATTGACCTGAAGGCGGCAAACGCCGCCTTCTGTAGTGCCGACCCATGGTCGGCATTTGGCTTTACCGGCAAGGCCTCTGCCGACCATGGGTCGGCACTACAGGCGCTGCAACCTGTAGACGGCAGTGGACAGGCCGGTTACGCCATCGGCGCGGAAATCCGGCTGCTGGTCGAGAATGTCGCGGCGTTCCAGCAGGCCAGCATGCCACGGTGTGGCAAACAGCCGCTGCACTTCATCCTCTTCCACCGAGAATGGTGGGCCCTGTTTTTCATCCTGCGGGTATTCCAGGGTGATCAGTATCCCTTGGCAGCCCACTGGCAACTGCGCGTACAGGGTGTCGCGGTAGTGCTGGCGCAGATGCGGAGGCAGGGCGATCAGGGCGGCACGGTCGTAGACGCCCGCGATGTCTGCCAGCAGGCCTGCATCCAGCGCGAAGGCGTCGCCGCAGATGATCTCGATCGGGCCTGCACTGTAATGCTCGCCGTACTGGCTGCTGTGCCGCTGCGCGCTGACGCCGGCCTCGGCAAAGAATTGTTCGGCGGCCATCGGTGACAACTCGATGCCGAGTACGCGGTGGCCTTGCGCGGCCAGCCAATGCATGTCCAGGGTCTTGCCGCATAGCGGCACCAGGACGCGACTGCCGTGCGGGAGTTCCAGCGTAGACCAGTGCTTCTGCAGCAGCGGCATCACCTCGCTGCGATGGAAGCCGATTTGACCGTTCTGCCAACGTTGCAGCCAGAAGTCGGGTTGCATGGGGTTCTCCGATAGCGATTGCTTGGCGGGCTGTGTAGGAGCGGCGTGAGCCGCGAAGCCGGGAACAATGGATAAATGGTGATTCTTGGTTGCTGATGTTGTTTGGATTTGTAGCTTCGCGGCTTACGCCGCTCCTACAAGAGCCGGAACAAAAAAAAGCAGAAGGCCGGGCAATGCCCGGCCTTCCTGTACTTACTGAACTTCCAGCCCTTCAACCTTCTGCCAACCACGCGGCAACAAATGCCCGCGCGTCGCTCTCGTCCCCAGATACGTTTCCAGGTCCTTGAACGACAGGTTCATGGTGCGCTGGCCACTGCGTACCTGCAGGGTGTTGGACGGGCCTACCGCGACCACCGCCACCACGCGCTCGGTGGAGAGCTTGGCCTTGGGGATCTCGATGATCTTGTTGCCCTTGCCCTTGTCCAGCTCGGGCAGCTCGCTGGCCGGGATGGCCAGCATGTTGCCGGCGCTGGTGACCGCGACGATGCGGTCGGTCTCCGGATTGGCAACCAATGACGGGGTCAGTACCGCCGAGCCGGTGGACAGGTTGAGCATCGCCTTGCCGGCCTTGTTGCGACCGGTGAGGTTCTCGAAACGGGTGACGAAGCCGTAGCCGTGCGTGGACGCCAACACGAAGCGGGTGTTGTTGTCGCCGCTGGCCACAGTGACGAAGCTGCTGCCCGGCGCCGGCGAGAAACGGCCGGTGAGTGGTTCGCCATTGCCACGTGCCGAGGGCAGGGTGTGCACCGGCGTGGAATAGGCGCGGCCCTCGGTATCGAGGAAGGCCACCTGCTGCGTGCTGCGGGTGCGAGCCACTGCCAGCAGGCTGTCACCGTCGCGGTAGTTCAGGGTCGCGCCGTCGACATCGTGGCCCTTGGCCGCACGTACCCAGCCCTTCTCCGACAGTACGACCGTCATCGGTTCGCTGGGCACCAGCTCGGTCTCGTCGATGGCCTGGGCGGCACCGCGCTGCACCAGCGGCGAGCGGCGCTCGTCGCCGAACTTCTTGGCATCGGCCAGCAGCTCGTCCTTGACCAGTTTCTTCAGCTTGGCGTTGCTCTGCAGGATGGACAGGATCTTGTCGCGTTCCTTGGCCAGCTCGTCCTGCTCGCCACGGATCTTCATTTCTTCCAGGCGCGCAAGCTGCTTGAGCTTGGTTTCCAGAATGTACTCGGCCTGGTCCTCGCTCAACGCGAAGCGCGCGATCAGCGCGGCCTTGGCATCGTCCTCGGTGCGGATGATGCGGATCACTTCATCCAGGTTGAGGAAGGCAACCAGCAAGCCTTCCAACAGGTGCAGGCGACGCTCCACCTTCTGCAGGCGGTGGTTGAGGCGGCGCGTCACCGTGTCCTGGCGGAAGCGCAGCCACTCGCTGAGCAGCATCTTCAGGTTCTTGACCTGCGGGCGGCCGTCCAGACCGATGACATTGAGGTTGACGCGGTAGCTGCGCTCAAGGTCGGTGATGGCGAACAGGTGGCCCATCAGCTGCTCGGCGTCGACGCGGTTGGAGCGCGGCATCAACACCACGCGCACCGGGTTGGCGTGATCGGACTCGTCGCGGATGTCTTCCAGCCACGGCAGCTTCTTGGCGCGCATCTGCGCGGCAATCTGCTCGATCACCTTGGATGGGGATACCTGGTGCGGCAAGGCATCGATGACGATGTTCGGGCCTTCCTTCTTGAAGGTGGCACGTGCACGCACGCTGCCGTTGCCGGTTTCGTAGATGTTGCGCAGGTCCGAGGGCGAGGTGATGATCTCGGCGGTGGTCGGGTAGTCCGGGCCCTTCACGTGCTCGCACAGTTCGGCGACGGTGGTGTCCGGCTCATCGATCAGGCGCACCAGCGCGCTGACGATCTCATTGAGATTGTGCGGCGGCACGTCGGTGGCCATGCCCACGGCGATGCCGGTGGTGCCGTTGAGCAGCAGGTGCGGCAGGCGTGCCGGCAACCAGGTCGGTTCTTCCAGGGTGCCGTCGAAGTTCGGGGTCCAATCAGTGGTGCCATGGCCCAATTCGCCCAGCAGCATCTCGGCGATCGGGGTCAGCTTGGATTCGGTGTAACGCATGGCCGCGAACGACTTGGGGTCGTCACTGGAGCCGAAGTTGCCCTGGCCCTCGATTAGCGGGTAGCGGAACGAGAACGGCTGTGCCATCAGCACCAGCGCCTCGTAGCAGGCGCTGTCACCGTGCGGGTGGTACTTACCGATCACGTCACCAACGGTACGCGCGGACTTCTTCGGCTTGGAGGCAGCCCCCAGGCCCAGTTCGCTCATCGAATAGATGATGCGGCGCTGCACCGGCTTGAGCCCGTCGCCGATGAAAGGCAGGGCGCGGTCCAACACCACGTACATGGAGTAATCAAGATAGGCGCGTTCGGCGTATTCGCGCAGCGGCTGCTGTTCAAAGCCGTGGAAAGCTTGGCGTGCAGGATCGGTCATTGCGGGTGGTGCTACCTGTGAACGTTGAAGCCGCGGCGTGGCTGCCGGCTTCCAGACCCATCGATTATCCGGATGGCGGCGGCGATGCCAAGCGTGGCGGTGGCCCGGAGGGGGCCGATGCCAGTGATTGGCGACATATCTGTAACACTGAATTCATTTCCCGATGGAAATATACCATTGAGAATATTTCCAAATGGAAATAAAATCCCGCCCCATGACTGAATCCTCCTCCCCGCCGACCAGCTTTGGGCTGTTGCTGCGCCAAGTTGGCGACGGCCTGGTCCGCCAGCTCGACGCCACCATGGCCGAAGAAGACATCGGTATCGGTTTCACCCATTACGTGGGCCTCAAGGTGCTGTCGAAAATGGCGCCCTGTACCGCTGCCGAGCTTGGCCAGGCCATCAACCAGGTGCCCAGCGCGGTGACCCGCTTGCTGGATCGGCTGGAGTCGCTGGGTGCCGTGCGCCGTGAACCGCACGCGCAGGACCGGCGGGCACTGCAGCTGGTGGTGACCGAGGAGGGCCAGGCCTTGTGGGCACGACTGAAGGTGCGCGGCGACCGGATCATGGATCTGGCCCTGGGCGACCTGAGCGATGTCGAACGTGACCAATTGTTTTCCCTGTTGACCCGGGTACGGGACGCCCTTTCTCCCCCATGAACACTTCTCCTATGAAATGCACGCGGCTGTTGTTGCCGGGTGCGCTGGTGCTGGCACTTGCCGCCTGTGCCAGCAGCCGCGGCCTGCAACCGCAGGGCCATCTGCTTGATGCCGACAGTCTGCACAGCAACCGAGCGCTCGCCGCTGCGCCGCTCAGTGCGGCCGGTTTCCCGGCTGCGGACTGGTGGCGCGCGCTCGGCGCCCCGCAACTGGATGCCCTGGTCGCCGAGGGCCTGCGCAGCAGCCCATCGCTTGAAGCCGCCGACGCCAGGCTGCGCCAGGCACAGGCGCAGGCTGCCGGCGCCAATGCCGAGCGCAAGCCCAGCCTGGCGTTGTCGCCGGGCTATACCGGCCTGACCCTGCCCAAATCGATGGCCGGTGAGCTGGGCGGCGATTACATGGGCAGCGTGCAGGCCGTGGCCAACTTCAGCTACGGCATTGATCTGTGGGGCGGCAAGCGCGCGAACTGGGAGGCGGCGGTGGACAGCGGCCATGCCGCGGCAGTGGATGCACAGGCCGCACGGCTGGATCTGTCGGCTGCCATCGTCCAGACCTACGTGCAGCTGGCCCATGCCGGGCAGTTGCAACGGGTGGCCAATGACGAATTGGCACGTGCCGAAAAGACATTGGAACTGACCCAGCAACGTCGTCGTGCCGGCATCGACAGCAACCTGCAGGTGACCCAGGCGCAGGCCCGCCTGCCCCTTGCCCACCAGCAACAGCTGGCCGCGCAGCAACAGATCGATTCGGCCCGCAATGCCTTGGCTGCGCTGTTGGGGCAGGGCCCGGACCGCGGCCTGGACATCACCGTTCCAGCTGAGTTGAATCCGCTTGCCCTGCAGCTGCCGAGCGTACTGCCCAGCGAGCTGCTGGGCCGGCGCCCGGACATCGTCGCGGCCCGCTGGCGGGTGGAAGCGGCCGACAAGCAGATCAAGGTCGCTAAGACCCGTTTCTATCCCAGCCTCAACCTGACTGCACTGGGCGGGGTGGTGTCGAAGAACCTAGACAGCCTGCTGCAGAGCGGCTCCACCTTCGGTCTGCTGGCACCGGCGCTGAGCCTGCCGATCTTCGACGGCGGCCGCCTGCGTGCCGGCCTGGCCAGCAGCGATGCCGACTACGACCTGGCCGTGGCCAGCTACAACCACATCGTGGTCGAGTCACTGCGTGATGTGGCCGATCAGGTCGCTGCGCTGCGCTCGCTGGGCGAGCAGGTGCAGGCCCAGCAACAGGCGCAGGCCACCGCGCAGGCCGCCAATGATCTGGCCCAGCAACGCTACCGAGCCGGCATCGGCAATTACCTGGACGTGCTCAGCACGCAGGACCAGTTGCTGCGCAGCCAGCAGCAGCTGAGCAACCTTCAGTCGCAACAGCTGGTGTCCTCGGTGCGCCTGAGTGCGGCATTGGGTGGGGGCTTCCAGCCCGACGCCACTGCCGAACCTGCCGCCGTTACCGCCCATTCGAATTCCTGAGACGCCTCCCTCCATGAGCCAGACCTCCTCCCCCGAAGCGGCCGCAGCCGCTCCCAGCCGCCGCGGCAAGCTGCTGCGCGGCTTGTTGATTGTTGTCGTGATCCTGCTGGTGGCATTTGCCGCGTGGTACTTCCTGCTGGGCCGCTGGGCCGAGGACACCGACGACGCCTATGTCGGTGGCAACCAGGTGCAGATCACCCCGATGATCGCCGGCACCGTGGTGTCCATCGCCGCCGATGACGGCATGAAGGTGGAGCAGGGCCAGCTGCTGGTGCAACTGGACCCGGCAGACACCGAAGTGGCCATGCAGCAGGCACGCGCCAATCTGGCCAGTACAGTGCGCCAGGTGCGCGGCCTGTACCGCAGCGCGGAAGGTGCGCAGGCGGAGTTGAACGCACGCCAGGTCACCGTCAAGCGCGCCCGCGAAGACTTTGCCCGCCGCCGCGACCTTGCCACCACCGGTGCCATCTCCAATGAAGAGCTGGCCCATGCCCGCGACGAACTGGCCGCTGCCGAAGCCGCTGTTGCCGGTTCGCGCGAAACCGTCGAGCGCAGCCGCGCGCTGGTCGATGACACCGTCATCGCCACCCAGCCGGACGTGCAGGCTGCTGCGGCGCAGTTGCGCCAGGCCTACCTCAACAACGCCCGCGCCGGTATCGTCGCGCCGGTGAGCGGTTACGTCGCGCGTCGTTCGGTGCAGGTTGGCCAGCGCGTGCAGCCCGGTGCCGCCTTGATGGCGGTGGTCCCGGCTGAGCAGATGTGGGTGGACGCCAACTTCAAGGAAACCCAGTTGCGCCACATGCGCCTGGGCCAGGAAGTGGAACTGCGCTCGGATCTGTACGGCGGCGACGTGACCTACAAGGGCCGCATCACCAACCTCGGCCTGGGTACCGGTTCGGCGTTCTCGCTGCTGCCGGCGCAGAACGCCAGCGGCAACTGGATCAAGATCGTGCAGCGCGTGCCGGTGCGCATCGCCATCGATGCCAAGCAGCTGGCCGAGCATCCGCTGCGCCTGGGCCTGTCGATGAAGGCCGAGGTCAACCTGCACGACCAGAAGGGCACGGTGCTGCCGGCCGACGTGGCCAAGGGCACGGTGTACGGCACGCAGGTCTACGCCAAGCAGCTGCATGATGCCGACGCGCTGATCCACAGCATCATCCAGGACAATCTGCCGCCGTCCGCGCGCGCCAGCTGAGGTCATCATGTCCGCTCAAGCTCCCACGGCGCCGGCCACAACGGTCGGCGCAGGGCCGGCCAATGTAGCCTTGTGCACGGCCGGCCTGGCGCTGGCCTCGTTCATGCAGGTGCTCGACACCACCATCGCCAACGTCTCGCTGCCCACCATTGCCGGCAACCTCGGTGCCAGCTCGCAGCAGGCAACGTGGGTGATCACCTCGTTCGCGGTCAGCACCGCTATTGCCTTGCCGCTGACCGGCTGGCTGAGCCGTCGCTTCGGTGAAGTGAAACTCTTCATCTGGGCGACGATTGCGTTCTCGATTGCCTCCTTGCTGTGCGGCATCGCCCAGAGCATGGGCATGCTGGTGGTGTCGCGCGCGCTGCAGGGGTTCGTGGCCGGTCCGATGTATCCGATCACCCAGTCATTGCTGGTGTCCATCTATCCACGCGAGAAACGCGGGCAGGCGCTTGCGCTGCTGGCGATGATCACCGTGGTGGCGCCGATTGCCGGGCCGATTCTCGGTGGCTGGATCACCGACAACTACAGCTGGGAATGGATCTTCCTGATCAACGTGCCGTTGGGCGTGATTGCCGCGGTCATCGTCGGCGGCCAGCTTCGCCACCGGGTCGAACAGACCGAACGGCCGAAGATGGACTACGTCGGCCTGGTCACCCTGGTGATCGGCGTGGGTTGCCTGCAGCTGATGCTGGACCTGGGCAACGAGGAAGACTGGTTCAGCTCGACCAAGATCGTGGTGCTGGCCTGCGTGGCAGCGGTGATGCTGGCGGTATTCGTGATCTGGGAGCTGACCGACAAGGACCCGATCGTTGACCTGAAGCTGCTCCGGCACCGCAACTTCCGCGCCGGCACGCTGGCGATGATTGTCGGTTACGCCGCGTTCTTCTCGGTAGCGCTGATGATCCCGCAGTGGTTGCAGCGCGACATGGGCTATACCGCGATCTGGGCCGGCCTGGCGACGGCGCCATTGGGCATCCTGCCGATCATGGTGGCACCGGTGCTGGGCAAGTTCGGCCACAAGGTGGACATGCGTTACCTGGCGACGATCGCGTTCTTCGTGTTGTCGATGACCAGCTTCCTGCGTTCGGGCTTCAACCTGCAGGTCAACTTTGAACACGTGGCTGGCGTGCAGCTGCTGATGGGCGTGGGCCTGGCCTTGTTCTTCATGCCGGTGCTGCAGATATTGCTGTCGGACCTTGACGGCCGCGAGATCGCCGCCGGCTCGGGTTTGGCCACCTTCCTGCGCACCTTGGCCGGCAGCTTCGCCGCCTCGCTGACCACCTGGCTGTGGGCGCGGCGTACCCAGCAGCATCATGCGGACCTGACTGAGCATGTGTCGCTGTACGACCCATCGATGCACGACCAGGTCACCGCGCTGGGGCAGGGCGACCTGCAGCACGGCGCGGCGATGCTCAACGAGATGATCAACCACCAGGCATCGCAGATGGGCTTCAACGACATCTTCCTGCTGCTGGGCTGGGTGTTCCTGTTGATCATCGGCCTGGTATGGCTGGCCAAGCCGCCGTTTGGTGCGGGCGCTGGCGCGGCATCGGCAGGCGGGCATTGATCAAGCTTCTTGTAGGAGCGGCATAAGCCGCGAAGCCGATATCAATGAAACTACAGCGAAGCCCGCAATCCGACAGATTGCGGGCTTCGCTTTTTGTAGTGCCGAGCCATGCTCGGCAGAGGCCTTACCGGTGAAGCCCCTGCCGAGCATGGCTCGGCACTACAAAGAAGCGGGCACAAAAAAACCCGCTTTCGCGGGTTGTTTCGTGTGAGTCATGGTGCCCAGGAGAGGACTCGAACCTCCACGGAGTTGCCCCCGCTAGCACCTGAAGCTAGTGCGTCTACCAATTCCGCCACCTGGGCGACTCAGGGGACGAATTGTGCCGAGTGTGAAGAAAACTGTCAACGATTTACGCGAAGAAATTTCACATCGCTGTGTAGTGCCGAGCCGTGCTCGGCAGGGGCTTCACCAGCAAGCTTGCAGGCGAAGCAAATGCGGCGAAGCGGGCGCATCGCGCCACGAAAAAATAGAAGGGCTTATGTAGTGCCGAGCCATGCTCGGCAGAAGCTTCACCAGCGAGGTTGCAGATGAAGCATGTATGGCGAATCGGGTGCGTTCAGGTACTCGAGGACTGAAGGGGCTCATGTAGTGCCGAGCCATGCTCGGCATGTGGCGTTATCGGTAAGGCCTCTGCCGAGCATGGCTCGGCACTACAAAAGAAGCGGGCACAAAAAAACCCGCTTTCGCGGGTTGTTTCGTTTGAGTCGTGGTGCCCAGGAGAGGACTCGAACCTCCACGGAGTTGCCCCCGCTAGCACCTGAAGCTAGTGCGTCTACCAATTCCGCCACCTGGGCGACTCAGGAGCGAGATTATGTAGGACGTTTCTGGCGTCGTCAACAGTTTTGTGAAGAGTGGGCTGGCGTGGTCATGCGAACCGTAGCCCGCGTAAGCGAAGAACCGTAGCCCGGGTAAGCGAAGCGCACCCGGGGGGATTCGCGGCAGAGCTGCCCGGCGGAGAGAATCCCGGGTGCGCTGCACTTGCCCGGCCTACGTGGCCGTGCAGCCGCATGTTGGCGAAGGCATTGCTTCTGCCCCCTCCCTTTGCCGCAGGCAAGGGGAGGGCTGGGGAGGGGTAAGGCGCTTGCTCCTGCCGCAAGACCAAACCCCGGAAACGAAAAAACCCGCTTTCGCGGGTTTGATCTTGAAACGTGGTGCCCAGGAGAGGACTCGAACCTCCACGGAGTTGCCCCCGCTAGCACCTGAAGCTAGTGCGTCTACCAATTCCGCCACCTGGGCACTTCAGGCCGCGCAGTTTGCAGAGGATGCGGACCTTTGTCAACGCTTTTTCACATTCATCCGCAGTGATCCTGTGCGCACCCTGTACACCTGCGGCCATGTACCATGGAGGCTGATGAAAAACAAAAAGACCACTGGGGCCGACAAGGCCCAAAAGTCCGCCACCGGCAGCAAGCCGGGCAAGGCGCCGGGCAAAGCCCCCAAAGCAAAATCGGCCAAGCTGCCGCCATGGATGCCGGAAAGCCTTTCCGCACCTGCGAAGGCCGGCGCAGCCAAGCCACCGGGCAAGGCGGGCCCCGCCCGTTCCGGCGCGCCCAAGCCGGGCAAGCGCAAACCCAATGACAACGCCGCGCCGCAGAGTTTCGTGCGCGGCCGCCGCAAGTCCGGTCCGCCGGTTGCAGCCATCGATGATCCCTATGCATCGCGCGAGGCTGAGCGCTACGCGCAGCCGATTGCCAGCCGTGAGGCCATCCTGCAGCTGCTTGACCGCTGCGAAGGCCCGCAGAACGCCGAGGAAATCGGCGCCGCGCTGGGCCTGACCGAACCGGATCGTGCCGATGCCTTGGGCAAGCGCCTGGGCGCGATGGTGCGTGATGGCCAACTGGTGCAGAACCGCCGTGGCGGCTTCGCTCCGGTCAGCCAGTTGAGCCTCATCCCCGGTGTGGTGATCGCCAACCCGGAAGGCTTCGGCTTCCTGCGCCCGGACGAGGGCGGCGACGACCTGTTCCTGTCACCTTATGAAATGCGCAAGGTGATGCATGGTGACCGTGCGTTGGCCAATGTCACCGGCATCGACCGCCGCGGCCGCCGCGAAGGCAGCATCGCCCGCGTGCTGGAGCGTGGCGTCAACCGCCTGATCGGTCATTTCAGTGTGGAAGCGGGTATCAGCTACGTGGTGCCGGACGACAAGCGCATCCAGCGCAACATCCAGATCCCGGGCGATGCTACTGGCGGCGCCAAGGACGGGCAGCTGGTGGTCTGCGAGCTGACCCATGCGCCGGATTCGCGCCGTCCGCCGATCGGCAAGATCATCGCCGTGCTCGGTGACAAGCTGACCCCGTCGCTGGTGGTGGAAACCGCCATCCATGGCCATGAGCTGCCGTATGAGTTCCCGCCGGAAGTGCTGGACGAAGCCACTGCGGTGCCGTTGACGGTGGAGCCGTCGATGATCGGCAATCGCGTGGACCTGCGTTCCATGCCGCTGGTCACCATCGACGGCGAGGACGCCAAGGACTTCGACGACGCGGTCTACTGCGAGCCGAACCGTGACGGTTTCCGTCTGGTGGTGGCCATCGCCGACGTCTCCAACTACGTGCGTCCCGGTACGCCGCTGGACGATGAAGCGCAGCGCCGGGCGACCTCGGTGTATTTCCCGGGTTTCGTCGTGCCGATGCTGCCGGAGACGCTGTCCAACGGCATCTGCTCGTTGCGGCCGAAGGAAGACCGCATGTGCTTCGTCTGCGACATGCAGGTGGGGCGCGATGGCGAGGTGACCGAGTCGAAGTTCTACGAAGCGGTGATGAACTCACATGCGCGCCTGACCTATACCCAGGTGTGGGCCGCGGTGGGCGAGGACGATGCGGACACCAAGGCCTTCATCGGCCCGTTGATGCCGCAGATCCAGAACCTGCACCAGCTCTACCGCATCCTGTCCAAGGCACGCGAGCGCCGTGGCGCGATCGAGTTTGAATCCTCGGAAGTCCGCTTCGTACTGGACAACCGTGGCGAAGTGACCCAGGCCGGCATGATGGTGCGCAACGACGCCCACAAGCTGATCGAGGAATGCATGATCGCCGCCAACGTGGAGGCTGCGCGTTACCTGCTGTCCAAGCACGTTCCGGCGCCGTTCCGCGTGCACGAGCGGCCACCGGAATCCAAGTTCGCCGACCTGCTCGAGTTCCTCAAGGAATTCAAGCTGAGTCTGCCGCCGTGGAGCAAGGTGCAGCCGGGCGATTACACCAAGCTGCTGAAGAAGGTGCGCGAGCGCCCGGACGCGGCGCTGCTGGAATCGGTGTTGCTGCGCAGCCAGTCGCTGGCGGTGTATTCGCCGGACAACAACGGCCACTTCGGGCTGGCGTTGCAGGCCTATGCGCACTTCACCTCGCCGATCCGTCGTTACCCGGACCTGCTGGTGCACCGTGCCATCAAGTACGCGCTGACCGGTGGCCCGCTCGACAAGTACACCTATACCCCGCGCGAGATGGCGGCGCTGTCGCTGCAGTGCTCCGAGCGTGAGCGCCGTGCCGATGAGGCCGAGCGTGAGGTGGACGAGCGTTTCCGTGCGGCGTGGATGGAAAAGCACGTGGGCAGCCAGTTCGACGGCGTGATCAGCGGCGTGACCAGCTTCGGCCTGTTCGTCGAGCTGTACGAGTCCAAGGTCAACGGGCTGGTCCATGTGACCCAGCTGCCGCACGACTATTACCAGTTCGACCCGATCCGCAAGACGCTCAGCGGCGACCGCCGTGGCAGCGAGTTCCGGCTCGGCGACCGGGTCCGCATCCTGGTGCTCAAGGCCAGCATGGAGGAGCGCAAGATCGATTTCCGCCTGGTCGAGGACAAGGACGGCAAGGTCGAAGCGCCGACCCCGCAGCCCGAACGCGGCAAGCCGGCTAAGCGCACCAAGCAGAAATATTGAAGCCAGCAACCATTGAAGCCAGGAACTGGCGGGTAGGAACGAGAAACGAGTGAAAGCTGGCCTTGGCCGGCTTTTGCCTGCTCCTCTGGTTCCTGGCTCCTATGACCTGGTTCCTAGCCTCTCAAGTAGTACCATTGCCCCCCCGAATTCCCCCATGTGACGCCCATGAGCAAGCAGAACCAATGGATCGTCGGCGTCAATGCCGTAGCTTCGTCGATTGAAAAGGACCCGGAAAACGTCCGCGAGGTCCTGATCGAGGCCGGTGCCAAGAACCCGCGCCTGGTCGAAATCGAGGAAGAAGCCCTGCGCAAGGGCATCGACGTGCGCAAGGTCAATGCCCAAGCGCTGGGCGGCGTGGCCGGCCAGGTCCGCCACCAGGGGGTGGTTGCGCGCTATGCCGCGCCCAAGCTGTGGGACGAGGACGAGCTGAAGGGCCTGATCGAAGCGGCCGAAGGCAAGGCGCTGGTGCTGGTGCTGGACGAAGTGCAGGACCCGCACAACCTCGGCGCCTGCCTGCGCAGCGCCGCCGCCGCCGGTGTCACCGCGGTGGTTATTCCCAAGGACAAGAGCGCTCCGGTCAACGCCACCGTGCGCAAGGTCAGCGCCGGTGCGGCCGACAGCATTCCGGTGGTGTCGGTGACCAACCTGGTCCGCTGCATCAAGGACATGCAGAAGCTGGGTGTGTGGGTGTATGGCCTGGCCGGTGAATCGGACACCACCATCCACAAGCTCGACCTGCGCGGTAATGTGGCGCTGGTGATGGGTGGCGAGGCCGACGGCATGCGCCGCCTGACCCGCGAAACCTGCGACCAGCTGGTGCGCATTCCGATGCCGGGCGACGTTGAAAGCCTGAATGTATCCGTGGCGACGGGTGTGGCATTGTTCGAGGCCGTCCGCCAACGCCTGTAAGGAACACCATGCCCCGCACGCCGTCCCGTCTTTTCCTTCAATTGACCGTGGCGCTGGCGGGGCTTTGCGTCCTGGGCGCCGCCGCACAGGACGCTCCGCGCGTACGTGCGCGTGATCTGGGCGTCGCGCCCGGCATCTTCAGCCCGGGCAGCAACAACGCAATCACCGATGTAGCCGGCGTACGTGTCGGCCAGGTGACCTTGAGCACGGGCGATAGCGTACGCACCGGCGTCACCGCGATCCTGCCGCACCCCGGCAATGCCTACCGCTCGCGGGTGCCGGCTGCGCTGCACGTGGGTAATGGCTTCGGAAAATTCGTCGGCAGCACCCAGGTCAACGAGCTGGGCGAACTGGAAACCCCGATCCTGCTGACCTGCACCCTGTGCGTGTGGAAAGCCGCCGATGCGATGGCCGACTGGATGCTGGCACAGCCGGACATGCAGCAGGTGCGTTCCTTGAACGTGGTTGTCGGCGAGACCAATGACGGCGGCCTCAACGATATCCGTGCACGGCCGATCACCGCTGCGGCGGTGCGCCACGCGTTGGAATCCGCAAAGAGTGGCCCGGTGCAGGAAGGTAGTGTCGGCGCCGGCACCGGCACTGTGGCGTTCGGCTGGAAGGGCGGAATTGGTACTTCATCACGCAAGCTGCCCGAGAGCCTGGGCGGCTGGACGGTAGGTGTGCTGGTACAGGCGAATTTTGGCGGCGTGCTGCAGGTGGAAGGTGCGCCGGTTGGCCGCGAGCTTGATCGCTATGCGTTCCAGAACGCGGTGGCTGCGCAGGGCAATGTACGCGGGCTGGCCGATGATCGCGGCGATGGTTCGGTGATCATCGTGGTGGCAACCGATGCGCCGTTGTCGGATCGCAACCTGCGCCGGCTGGCTTCGCGCGGGATGATGGGGCTGGGGCGTACCGGCAGTTCGGCATCCAATGGCAGTGGTGATTATGTGCTGGCGTTTTCGACCGCCGACTCGGTGCGGCGCGGCTTTGATGCCGCGCAGCTGCAGACCACCGAGCTGGCAAACGAGCAGATGAGCGCGGTGTTCCAGGCCAGCGTGGATGCGGTGGAAGAGTCGGTGTACAACGCCTTGTTCATGGCAACCACGGTCAGTGGCAACGGCCAGACCGTGCAGGCGATTCCGCTGGAGCGGGTGCGTGAGGTGCTGCAGCGGCATGGGGTAAAAGCACCGAGGTAGTGAGGTGCTAGCAGTGCTGCAGATTCAAGCAATGCCCGACTCAGTCCCTTCTCCCGTTTACGGGAGAAGGTGGCGCGAAGCTACGGATGAGGGTCTTTTGATTTTTCCTTGCGAGAAGCTTCCGCTCACCCCAACCCCCGCTCCGCGCCCCAGCCCTTGCGCTGGCGCAAGGGCGTTCAAAGGGGCACGAACCGGCGGTTCGTAAGCGCCCCTTTTGCACCCCGCAAGCGGAAGAGGGGATTGAGCAGCACTGCTGTGGCTTTCGGTTTGCTGAGGTCTTCCAGCTCCCAGTCCAGGCTCGTGTCCCCCGGCCTACGAAAATGTTTCGACGTGCGCCAACGTGATCTCCATCGCTGATCCGGCGTACCTGTTTGCTAGTATCGCCAGACCAGCTTGGGGCATGAACGATGGCAGCAGAGAAGAATCTGGTTATCCGCTCGGGCATGGGGATGCGCGCGAGGGGAGGCAGGGGAGCGGTCTTTGCAATTCGAGGTGGTTTCGCGCTGATGGCGATTGCCGGATCTGCGGTGTCACCGGCGTGGGGGCATGCTGGCGTTGACAGCCCGTTGCCCAAGGCTGCCGCGTTGCCGCTGCCGGCGCTGCTCGGCGGGCTCTGCCTGCTGTTGATCGTGGCGGTGGTCTGGTTGGGAATCCGCTTGAAGCAGCAGCGCAACCAGGCACGGCAGCTGGCCGCGCAGGCATTGGCGCGTTCGGACGAGGTGCAGCAACACAACAGCCGGCTGCAGGCAGCGCTGCTGGAAAAAGCGCAGCTGGAACTGCAGCTGCGCGAGCAGGCCGAAGCGTTCGAGCGCCTGGCCAATGAAGATGATCTCAGTGGCCTGCCCAACCGGCGCGCATTTGATGAAGTGCTGGCACGTGACATGGCTGTCGCGCGTCGCGCCGGCCGTGCGCTCAGCCTGGTGGTGCTGAGCATCGATCACCTCCGGCAGATCAATACCGAATGGTCGCGCGCGGTTGGTGATCTGGTGTTGTGCGAAGTCGGTGAGTTGATGCGCCGCAGCCTGCGTGCGTCGGACATGCCGGCGCGGTTGGGCAACAAGGAGTTCGCGGTGTTGTTGACCGACACCGCATTGCCCGAAGCCGAGATCGCCTGCCAGCGATTGCAGCGTTTGTTCGCGCAGTACGCGGAGTGGGGCGGACATGAGGCCGATGACATCAAGGTCAGTTTCAGTGCCGGCGTGGTGCAGCTGCGCGAAGACGACCAGGCACCGGTGCTGTTCTACCAACGCGCAAAGAATGCGCTGGCACAGGCCAAGAGGGAGGGCCGCGCAAGGACCTGCGCGGCCTGAGTACGGTCCAGCTCAACCAGCGGTTGTGGTCGGCCAGGCGTTGACGATCTTGCAGAACAGGCGTGCGGTCTGTTCGGTGTCGTAGACCGCGCTGTGCGCCTCACTGGCATCCCATTCAAAACCGGCAGCCTGCACTGAGCGTGCAAGCACGGTCTGGCCGTAGGCAACGCCGGCCAGGGTCACGGTGTCGAACACGCTGAAAGGATGGAAGGGATTGCGTTTGTGGCCGCTGCGGGCAACGGTGGCATTCACGAAGTTCAGGTCGAAATGAGCGTTGTGGCCAACCAGGATCGCGCGCTGGCAGTTGTATTTTTTCATTGCCGCGCGGATCGGTGCGAACACATGCTCCAGCGCCTCGCGCTCGGGCTTGGCCAGGCGGAACGGGTGGTCCAGCACGATGCCGGTGATCTCCAATGATTTGGGATCGATTTCGGTGCCTTCGGCCGGGATCACATGCGCGCTGGCGGTCTGGCCGGGATATAGCCGGCCGTTTTCATCCATCTCCACCGGCACGGCGGCGATCTCGAGCAGGGCATGACGATTACAGTCGAAGCCGCCGGTTTCCACGTCCACCACCACCGGCAGAAAGCCACGGAAGCGTTGCGCCATGGGCGTGTGGGCAGGGCGGGGCAGCGAGGGTTCAACAGATTCGTTCATCGCAATAGGGTAGCAGAGCGTGTCAAGCGGCCGTGTCGGCAAAGACTTGCCGGTGGTGCCGCGCCGTGCGCGGCGGGAGCTTTCCAGACGATGCCTGTAGGAGCGGCGTAAGCCGCGAAGCCGGGCTTGCGTGGAAGGTCCTCAAAGCCAACCCCTCCCCAACCCTCCCCTTGGCCTTTGGCCAAAGGGAGGGGCGCGTTATCGCGGGCAAGAACGAGGGAGGGGGCGCATCGTTGCCGCAGACAGAAGGGGTTTAAGCCTTCAACCAAGCAATGCGAACAATCGAACCTCCGTCAAAGTCAGGGAGCCGTGCTACCCAACAGACAGCCCTTGTCCTGCAATTGCCGCAACATCGCCGCGCCATTGGCGATGAATGCCTCATCCGCCTGCGTGCCCGCCTCATCGGCCAACTGCTGAAGCTGTTCGCGCCCGCTGAGCGCGGGAAACTGTTCCAGCCGTTCCAGCAGGCGGTACAGCAGGGGCGACAGCTCGGAGAACACGATGTTGCCATCAGCCTGGCGCCGGGCCAGCAGCAGGGTCGGCTGCAGCGGTGGATCGCTGGGCTGGTATTGCGGAGCAATCCGATGCACCGGCCAGTGGTAGGCGAGGGCACGGCAGCAGGGCGAAACCACCGGGCTGCCGAGCAGCAGATCGCCGTGTGGATCATGTGCGGGCAACGGCGCATCGGTGATCTTCAGCGCCAGTTCGATCCACTCGTAATGTGCCAGTTCCAGCAGCCAGGGCGCTTCCGGGTCGACGCCGCGTTGGTCCAGGAAGGCGATGAATTCCTGCCCGATCTCCGGGAACAGCGGCGTGTGTGCGCGACGCTCGCGGCAGAACGCGCGCACCAGTTGCGGCCAGCGCGCCGGCCCCACGGTTTCGGCGATTACCGGGAAATTGGCGGCCAGCAGGCTCAGGATGTTGTTGAAGTACAGCTCGCGGTACACCTGCATGCGTGCATCGTCGAGGCCTGCTGGTGCCGGGTGCTGCTGCGGATCGCGCAGGTGGGCGGCGAACGCCCGTTGCAGCGCGGCCAGGGAGTCAGTCATCGCGGCCGGCCTGGGCATCCTGCAGCTGGCGGATGCGGCTTACCTCGGCCAGCAGTTCGGGCAATGGCGGGAAGTTGAAATCGCGTTCCAGCAACGTGGGACGTACTCCGTGCATGGCATAGGTATCGGCCAGCAGCTGCCAGACATCGCCTTTGACCGGCATGCCGTGGGTGTCGATCTTCAGATCGTCGGCTTCATCGTGGTGGCCGGCCACGTGGTAGCTGGCAATACGCCGCGAGGGCAGGCGCGCAAGAAACGCGCGTGCGTCGTAGCCGTGGTTGATGGCGTTGACGTAAACGTTGTTGACGTCCAGCAGCAGGTCGCAATCGGCCTCGGCCAGGACGGCATTGATGAACTCCGCCTCGTCCATGTCGGCCGCGGGCACGGCGTAGTAGGAGGCGTTTTCCACCGCGATACGCCGGCCGAGGATGTCCTGTGCCTGGCGGATGCGCGCGGCCACATGCCGTACCGCTTCGCTGGTGAAAGGCAGCGGCAGCAGCTCGTACAGATGGCCCTCATCGCTGCACCAGCTCAGGTGTTCGCTGTACAGCGCCACCTGGTGCTGGTCCAGGAAACGGCGGGTCTGTGCCAGGAAATCCACATCCAGCGGAGCCGGCCCGCCCAATGACAGCGACAGGCCATGGCAGCTGAGCGGATGCTGCTGCGACAGCGCCGACAACGCCTCGCCCAGCGCGCCGCCGACGCCTATCCAGTTGTCCGGTGCGCACTCGAGAAAATCAAAGGAGCCGGCCGGTGCTTGCTGCAGGGTATCAAGCAGCGAGCGCCGCAGGCCCAAGCCGGCGCTGGCCTGGGCCGGCATGCGCTGGCCCTGGCCGTCGGGCTTAGTGCTTGCCGCCACACTTGCCCTCGCCGCACTTGCCTTCGGCGTTGGTTTTATCGGCGCTGGTCGCCGCTTCGCCTTCGGCCTTGGCGGCGTCGGTCTTCGGCTTGTCCTTGTCAGCGCCGCATTTACCTTCGCCACATTTGCCTTCACCGCACTTGCCTTCCGCCTTCTGCTTGGCGTCGGCTGCGGCCTGGTCGGTAGCGGCGGCGGCCTGGGCTTGGGCTGTCGGTGGGGTCTGGGCGCTGGCCCCGAGGGCGTAACCCTGGGCCAGGTCGGTGATGGCAAAAGCGGGGCTTGCCATGCTGCCGAACAGGGCGACGCCCAAGGCGAGGGTGGTGGGCTTGCGGATGTCGATGGCCATTGTGCTAACTCCGGTGGTGGTTGGGCCGGGGGGAGGCTGGAGCTTAGCAAGCCGTTCCAGCCAACGGCGCCACCTTGCCACCGTTGGAACGACAACGGGCCCGCGGGGGCCCGTTTGATTCAGCTCACGGCAGCGGCCAGTGATGACCGGCGCATTGATCGACCCGGTCGCTGTGCGTTTACGCAGCGGCCTTGCCGCAGGGGGTCAGGCGTGATCGACAGTGCTGGTTTCGTCGCGCTTCTCGCGCGGCGGCAGCGGCGCATCCCCGTGCACCAGGAACCAGACGTTCTCGGCAATGTTGGTGGCGTGGTCACCAATGCGTTCGAGGTTCTTTGCCATGAACAACAGATGCGTGCACGGGGTGATGTTGCGCGGGTCTTCCATCATGTAGGTCAGCAACTCGCGGAACAACGCGGTGTACTGCGCATCCAGACGCGCGTCGTCGGCGCGCAGCTTCAGCGCGGCCTCTGCATCATTGTCACGGTAGGCTTCCATGGCACGACGCACCTGCTGCGCGGCCAGCCGTCCCAACGCCCGCACACCCTGGATCTGCGGCAGCGGCGGCACCGTGGCCAGGGCGATGGAACGCTTGGCGACGTTGGCGGCGTAGTCGCCGATGCGCTCGATGTCGGCGGGGATGCGCAGGCCGGCGAGGATTTCGCGCAGGTCGCGGGCCATCGGCCCACGCAGCGCCAGGCGCATCACGTCGTGGCTGATCTGCTGCTCCAGCTGGTCGATGGCCTCGTCGTTGGCGACGATGCGCTGCGCCGCTTTTTCATCGCGGCGCTCGATCACGTCCAGCGCGGCCTCGAGCTGGGCAACGGACATTTCGCCCATGCGCACGATCTCGGCTACCAGCCGCTGCTGCTCTTCGTCGTAGCTCTTGACGATGTGGTCGTTGGGAAGGTTCATGGAATGCTCGCTGGAAACTGTTGGAGTGGGACTGCATTCGTTCGAAAACTGTGGTGCCATCCCTGGCCGGTCGGTGGCTTCGCAGTGCGGCCTGGCCATCCGTGGCCAGGCATCCAGCGGGCGCCGGGCCAGTTGCCGGCCCACGCGCGCCAGCCTCAGCCAAAGCGACCGGTGATGTAGTCTTCGGTCTGCTGCTTGGAGGGGTTGGAGAAGATGGTTTCGGTGCGGTCGTGTTCGATCAGGTCGCCCAGGTACATGAAGGCGGTGTAGTCGGACACACGCGCTGCCTGCTGCATGTTGTGGGTGACGATGGCGATCGTGTAATTGCTCTTCAGTTCTTCAACCAGCTGCTCGATGCGGCTGGTGGAGATGGGGTCCAGCGCCGAGGTCGGCTCGTCGAGCAGCAGCACGTCCGGGCGCAGGGCCACGGCGCGGGCGATACACAGGCGCTGCTGCTGGCCACCGGACAGGCCCAGCGCGCTCTGGTTGAGCTTGTCCTTCACCTCGTCCCACAGCGCGCCCTGGCGCAACGCCTGCTCCACGCGCACGGTCATCTCGGCCTTGGACAGCTTCTCGTGGTGGCGGATACCGTAGGCCACGTTCTCGAAGATGGTCATCGGGAACGGCACCGGCTTCTGGAACACCATGCCCACCTTGGAACGCAGGCGGTTCATCGGGTACTTCGGCGAGAGGATGTTCTCGCCATCCAGCAGCACTTCACCCTTGGCTTCAAGCTTGGGGTACAGCGCATAGATGCGGTTGAAGATGCGCAGGAGGGTGGACTTGCCGCAACCAGACGGGCCGATCAGCGCGGTGACGCGCTTCTCGGGGATTTCCAGGTTGATGTTCTTCAGCGCATGGAACTTGTCGTAGTAGAAGTCCAGGCCGCGTGCGGCCAGCTTGACCGGCGCCGGCGTGTGCAGCGACTGGTTGGCGGCGGGCACGGCGATGCGCTGCATCGGTACGGCATTGCTGAGGTCGTTCATGGGGAGGTCCATGGCAGTCAATCGTTTAAGTTCAGTCGTTCGAAATGCGGTTGCGCAGCAGCAGGCCACGCGCGGACAGGCTGACCAGCAGCACGAACACCGTCAGCACCAGGGCGCCGGCCCAGGCCAGCACCTGCCAGGATTCATACGGGCTGCCGGCGAACTGGTTCATCACCACCGGCACCGACGCCATCGGCTGCATCACGTTGCTGTTCCAGTACTGGTTGCCGAAGGCGGTGAACAGCAGCGGTGCGGTTTCGCCGGAGATGCGCGCAAGGGCGAGCAGGATGCCGGTGACGATGCCGGCCATGGCACTGCGGTACAGCACCTGCATGATCACCTTCCACTGCGGCACGCCCAGCGCCAGCGCGGCTTCACGCATCTGCACCGGCACCAGTCGCAGCATTTCGTCGGTGGTACGGATCACCACCGGCAACACGATGAAGGCCAGCGACAGCGCACCGGCAAACGCGGAGAACTGGCCGCCGGTCTGCATCACGTACAAGGTGTAGACGAACAGGCCGAGCACGATGGATGGTGCCGACAACAGGATGTCATTGACGAAGCGCACCACCGTACCGGCCTTGCGCGCATTGCCGTACTCAGCCAGCCAGGTGCCGGCAGCCACGCCCAGCGGCGTGCCGATGCCGATTGCCAGTGCACACATCACCGCGCTGCCGAAGAAGGCGTTGAGCAGACCGCCTTCCTGCATGGGCGGCGGCGTCATCTTGGTAAACAGATTGAGGTTGATGCCGGGCAGGCCCTTGGACAGCAGCGTCCACAGAATCCAGCCGAGGAAGAAAAGGCCGAACAGTGCGGTGGCGCAGCCCAGTAGCAAGGCCACGACATTGGTGATGCGGCGGCGCAGGTACAGCGCGTCAGAGGCGGAAGCGGACATCAGTTGCCCTCCTTGCGGGACAGGCGCATCAGCATCAGGCGGGCCAGTGCCAGCACCACGAAGGTGACGATGAACAACACGAAGCCGAGCAGCAGCAGGGCCGAGCGGTAGGTTTCGGTGGCTTCACCAAAGTCGTTGGCGATCAACGCGGCAATGGTGGTGCCCGGCTCCAGCAGCGAGGGGGTCAGGCGCACGCTGTTGCCGATCACGAAGGCCACCGCCATGGTTTCACCCAGTGCGCGGCCCAGGCCGAGGAACACGCCGCCGATCACCGCCGAGCGGGTATACGGCAGCACGATGTCCCAGCTCACTTCCCACTTGGTCGAGCCCAGCGCATAGGCCGACTCCTTCAGGCGGGTGGGGACGGTGAGGAAGACCTCGCGCATCACCGAGGAGATGAAGGGAATGACCATGATCGCCAGCACAAAGCCGGCGGTAAGCATGCCGATGCCCAGTGGCGGGCCGCGGAACAGTGCGCCGATCACAGGCAGCGGGCCAAGGTGATCGTTGAGGAACGGGGTGACGTACTGGGTCATCACCGGCACCAGCACAAACAGGCCCCACATGCCGTAGATGATCGAGGGGATGCCGGCCAGCAATTCGATGGCGGTGCCGACCGGGCCACGCAGCCAGCGCGGCGCCACTTCGGTCAGGAAGAAGGCGATGCCGAAACTCACCGGCACCGCGATCAACATCGCGATCAAGGCGGTGACGATGGTGCCGTAGATCGGTGCCAGCGCGCCGAACTTGTTCTCGACAGGATTCCAGTCGGAGGAATAGAAGAAGCTCAGTCCCTGTTCCTGCAGCGCATGGCGGCCACCCCAGAGCATGGAAAGGGCGGCACTGGCCAGCGCGACCAGCACGAAGATCACCGTGGCGATCAGGAACCAGCGGAACAGCCGGTCGTTGCGGGCGTCGCGCAGATCGCGCGAAGTGGGCGACGAAGCGAGGGACGGTGCAATGGCATTCATGGCAGCGGCAGGGGCCCAGGAGGATGCGGTGAAGAATCAGTCCCTCGAACGAGGGAACCCGTCATTCCCGCCGAGGCGGGAATCGCGCTTGCCTCTTGCGTGTAGCGCCAAGGGCAGCAGCGGGGGAACAACAGCAACAGCGGAATCGGCAGCAATCCCCACCTGCGCGGGGATGAGGCAATGACAAGGCGGGTGCGCCAGCGGCGCACCCGCGTCATCGCATCACTTGAACTCAGCAGCCCAGTACGACTCGATCTGGGTGACCAGCTCGGCCGGCAGCGGAACGTAGTGCAGTTCGTTGGCCTGCGCCTGGCCGTTCTCGAAGGCCCACTTGAAGAACGCGCGGGTATCGGCGCTGCGTTTGGCATCCTTCGGCTGCTTGTGCATCAGCATGAAGTTGGTGGCGGTGATCGGCCAGGCATTGGCGCCCGGTGCGTTGGTGATCACCAGGTTGAAGTCCTTGGCATTCGCCCAGTCGGCGCTGGCTGCGGCGGCGGCAAAGGTTTCAGCGGTCGGCTGCACCCAGCTGCCAGCGGCGTTCTGCATCGAGGCGTACGGCATGTTGTTCTGCAGCGCGTAGGCCAGCTCGACATAACCCACCGAGCCCTTGATCTGCTGCACGTAGGAAGCAACGCCTTCATTGCCCTTGCCGCCGACGCCGTCCGGCCACTGCACCGAGGTGCCTTCGCCAACCTTGTCCTTCCACTCACCGCTGACCTTGGACAGGTAGTTGGAGAAGTTGAAGGTGGTGCCCGAACCATCGGAACGGTGCACCAGGGTGATCTTGGTGTCCGGCAGGGCCACGCCCGGGTTGGCGTCGGCGATGGCCTTGTCGTTCCAGGTCTTGATCTTGCCCAGGAAGATGTCCGCCAGCAGGGTGCCGGTCAGGCGCAGCTGGCCCGGCTGCAGGCCTTCCAGGTTGACCACCGGCACCACGCCGCCGATGGCAGACGGGAACTGGCCCAGGCCAGCCTGTGCCAGCTCTTCGGTGGACAGCGGCTTGTCGGACGAGCCGAAGTCGACGGTGCCGGCCTTGATCTGGGCGATACCACCGCCCGAGCCGATCGACTGGTAATTGATCTTGGCGCCGGTGGCGGCGTTGTAATCGGCCGACCACTTGGACACCAGCGGGAAGATGAACGAAGCGCCGGCGCCGGAGATCTCGACGGAAACCTTGTCACCGGCGGCATTGGCCGACGCACCGGCTGCGCCCGGGGCGGAAGCGGCCTGATTACCCTTGTCACCACAGGCCGACAGGCCCAGCGCAATGGCCAGCGAAAGGGCGGCCAGACCGGTTGTGTGCAGCTTCATGCGTCACTCCATAGCGGGAGAAGTGCCGGCACTGCCGGCGGATGCGGCTATGAAATGATGTTTTTGTTACAGCCTGATTACATCGTAAAAAAAATATGGAAAAGCCAATGGAATCAATGGCTGTAAAGTTGGCCGCGGGTAGGGCCAGGGTAGGGATTCGGCAGCTTGATGACAGCGAGAGCGGCGCCGCAATGCCCTGTAGTGCCGAGCCCTGCTCGGCAGGGGGGCGTTCCCGGTAAAGCCCCAGCGGAGCACGGCTCCGCTCTACAGGTGGAGCCGAAGCCAAGCCGCCCTGTAGTGCCGAGCCATGCTCGGCAGGGGCTTCACCGGTAATGCCTCTGTCGAGCATGGCTCGGCACTACAAAACAAGGCAAAAAAAAGCGCGGATCGCTCGATCCGCGCTTGAGACGACGAGGGAGAGAGGGACCCGCCGGCTCTTTACTCAATAATTCAGGTTCTGCTGCCAGTAGGTTTCAATCTGGCGCACCAACGGATCCGGCAGCGGCACGTAGTCCAGCTGGCGAGCCTGGGCGTCGCCGTTGGCGTAGATCCAGCGGAAGTACTCGACCGTCGCCTTGGCACCTTCGGCGCTCTTGGGCTGCTTGCGCATCAGGATGAAGTTGGTGGCAGTGATCGGCCAGGACTGTTCGCCCGGGGCATTGGTCATCACCAGGTAGAAGTCACGGGCATTGGCCCAATCAGCGCTGGCGGCAGCGGCCGAGAAGGTCTCGTCGCGCGGCTGCACGAAGTTGCCGGCGGCGTTCTTCATGCGCGAAAAGGTCAGGCGGTTCTGCAGTGCGTAGGAGAACTCGACATAACCGATGGCGCCCTTGATCTGCTTGACGTAAGCGGCCACGCCTTCGTTGCCCTTGCCGCCGATGCCGGCCGGCCACTGCACGCTGGTGCCTTCACCGACGCTGTTCTTCCAGTCCGCGTTGACCTTGGACAGGTAGTTGACGAAGTTGAAGGTGGTGCCCGAACCATCGGAGCGGTGCACGACGGTGATCTTGGTGTCCGGCAGGGTCAGGCCGGTGTTCAGCGCGACGATGGCCGGGTCATTCCACTTGCTGATCTTGCCCAGGAAAATGTTGGCCAGGGTGGGGCCGTCGAGCTTCATCGCACCCGGCTCGACGCCGGCCACGTTGAGCACCGGCACCACGCCGCCGATCACCGACGGGAACTGCACCAGGCCTGCGGCAGCCAGTTCCTCCGGCTTCAGCGGGGCATCGGACGAACCGAAGTCCACGGTGTTGGCCTTGATCTGCGCGATGCCGCCGCCGGAGCCGATCGACTGGTAGTTCACGCGCTTGCTGGTGGCGGTGTTGTAATCGGCCGACCACTTGGACATGACCGGGTAGATGAAGGACGCGCCGGCGCCAGTGACATCGGCAGCATTGGCGGCGAACACGGACGACGCAGCGAGGATGGCGATGGCTGCGCGCGATTTGATGGCGTGGATCACAAGTGGCTCCTGGGAGGTGTGAATGTGCGGTGAGTTCCGCCCGGGGCCTATTCCATAACCATTTGATGACAGCGCAGCGACTGTCATATGACGTTCAAATGACAGCGCCGTCAGCCGTCAGAAGTTTGCCTCCATCGTGCTCGGCAGCGGGTAGCTGCGTTGCACCGGGCGAAGGGTGAAACTGCGCACGGGCAGGTCCTCGCGCTCTTCAATACAGTTGCCGTTGGCGTCCTCGCGGCTTGCGGTGGTGGCGCTGCGCTCACGTACTGTCAGCGTTGCCCAGCCTTGTGCCGGCAGCGGGCCAACTTCCAGCGTGCGCTTTGTTTCATGAAACTCACCGGCGCAACGGGTGTCCCATTCGCCGCCGCTGCTGGAGACGACGATCTGCCCGGTAATGGTCTTCAGGGTAGTGCCGTCGAACACCAGAAGCTGCAGGCGGGTGTCGCTGAAAGGATTGGGCTGCGAGGAATTGCTGCGCGCGCTGCGGATGCCGAAGGCGCGCACGTCGGGTGCCAGGCGATAGCGCGCGGTATCCAGGCTGACACTGTCCACATGGATGGCATCGCTGCTCATCACGTCAGCGAGCCGCAGCCCCGCGCGCGGGCGCAGCGTGGTGCTGTCGACGACCAGTACATCCAGGTCGCCCTGTTGCACCTCGCCGTTGAATTCTTCCGGGCCAAGCACCGGCACCGCGAGCAGGGTCAGCGACGTATCGGCCGGCCACACCCGGCATGCACCGCGTGAGGCGTCGATGGCCCAGCCGGGGCGATCGGGCAGGGCATTGATATCGCGTTGCCCATAGGCCTGGGTGATGCGCGCAGCGCTGTCGTCGCCACAGTCCTGGGCGAAGGCGGTCAAGGGCAGGGAGAGCAGCAGTACAAGCAGGCAGGTGCGCATGGATCCGTCCGGTTGATGCGCCCCTGTGGTTTGTTGTGGGAGCGGCATGAGCCGCGAAGCTTACACAGCTTCAGATCGCCGGGGACAACCGCATCGTCGCAGCTGTCGGCATGTGGGAGCGGCGTAAGCCGCGAAGCTGACAGATATTCAGATCGCAGGGTCAGCGTACGCATCCAGACCATCAGCTTCGCGGCTTACGCCGCTCCCACAACGATGCCGGTCCAGCGGAAAAAAGAACGCCCCTTGCGGGGCGTTCGAGGTAGTGCAGGCAGCGATTTCTTACCAGAAGAACTGCAGGCGTGCTTCCAGGATGTCCGGCTTGTCGCTGACGAACTTCTTGCTGGCCGAGGCGTACTTGTTGCTGTCGACCATCACGTAGTTCAGCGAGGCCTTGAAGTTGGAGCGCCAGTACCAGTTGGCACCGACGGTCCAGATGTCCATCTTGCCGCCGAGCACGCCGTCCACCAGCGGGGTGCCGCCGACCACCGCCGGTGCCTTCAGGCCGCCGTCGTTGAGGTCGATGTGATCGAAGCGTGCGCCCAGCTGCCACATGCCGCGGCCCGGCTCGTCCGGCAGGCCAAGACTCGGGGTGCCGCCCTTGTAGCCCCAGGTCTCGCCAGTGACGTTCCACACGCCGCTGATGTAATAGCCGTCGGTGCTGTAGTTGTCGTGGTCGTAGCGCTTGGCCTTGGAGCTGTAGTATTCGCCCTGGGCCTTGAACGGGCCGCGCACGTACATGGCTTCGGCGCCGATGGTGCTCAGGCGGTCGGTGTCCTTCAGGTCGCCGCTGTCGACCAGGCGCACGGTGGCAAGGTCGGCATTCGGACGCGCGCGCAGGCGCAGCAGGTCGGCATCGGTGTCGTAATCGACGTAGCTCAGGCCCAGGTGCAGGATGTTGCCCTTCTCGTTGATCGGGGCAAAGGTGCCGCGCACGCCGTAGCCGCTGCCGTGGGCCAGATCACGGGTCAACTCGCGGCCGAAGGCCGAAGCGGTGACCGACCAGTTGCTGTCGCCAACGCCATAACCGACGCCGAGGCGGCGGGCAACGGCGTAGGTGTTGGTGACGGTGGCCTTGGAGATGAAGTCGTTGTTCTTGGTGCTGGACAGTTCTTCCAGGCTGTTGGGCTGCTTGAACTGGCCGGCCTGCAGGAAGTGGTTGCTGTTGCCGCCCAGCTTGTACTTGACGTTGGTGTCCAGGAACTTGTCTGCCTTGGCGTCGTAGCCCACCACCCACTCGATGTTGCCCGGGCCCTTGCCCTTGAGCACCAGCTCGGCGCGACGCAGTTCGAACTCGCTGTCCTTGCCGTTCTTGCCGGTGTTGCCGTTCAAGTCGGCCTTGTCATTGCTGAACCAGTTGCCGTCAGCCTGCACCAGGCCTTCGAAGGTGATTTCGGAACCGCCAATAACGTCGATGGCGACTTCAGCGTGTGCAGCCGGCGCGAACAGTGCAGCAGCCACGGCCGCAGTGAGGAGTTGGCGATGCAGTTTCATTGGGTGGGTAGCCTTGCAGGCGGTTGGAGGTTGCTGCGAAGGCTAGGGCGTAAAGATTGCGTAAATGTGACAGCCCGGCGACTGGCTTGCGCCCGTCAGTGCAAGCACCTGCGTATTGAGCCTTGGGGCTGTTACCGGAACGTGTCGTCCAGATGGCAGCCGCGGGCGTTCACGCGGCGTCGGCTGTCTTGTCCTTGAACTGGCACAGGTCACGGATCACGCATTGCGGGCAATCCGGTTTGCGCGCCTTGCAGACATAGCGCCCGTGCAGGATCAGCCAGTGATGCGCATCCTGCAGGAACTCAGCCGGGATGACCTTCATCAAGCCATCCTCGACCGCGCGTACGTCCTTGCCGGGTGCCAGCCCGGTGCGGTTGGCAACGCGGAAGATATGCGTGTCCACCGCCATGGTCGGCTGGCCGAAGGCGGTGTTGAGCACCACGTTGGCCGTCTTGCGGCCCACCCCGGGCAGGGCTTCCAGCGCGGCGCGCTCGGCCGGCACCTCGCCGCCGTACTTGTCGACCAGGATCGCGCAGGCGGCAATCACGTTCTTGGCCTTGGCATTGAACAGGCCGATGGTGGCGATGTACGGCTTCAATCCTTCCTCGCCCAGCGCAAGAATGGCCTGGGCGGTATTGGCCACCGGGAACAGCTTGCGGGTGGCCTTGTTGACACCCACGTCAGTAGCCTGTGCCGACAAGGTCACCGCGACCAGCAGCTCGAACGGCGTGCTGTACTCCAGCTCGGTGGTCGGGTGCGGGTTGAGCTCGCGCAGGCGGGTGAACATCTCCAGCACCTGTGCAGCGTTCATGCGCTTGCTGCTGCGGCTTGCCGGCGCCTTGGGTGCCGCAGGTTTGGGCGTGGCAGCCTGCTTGCTGACAATCGGCTTGGCGCCGGTTTTTTTGGTGATCACTTTTTTGCCGACAGCCGTCTTGGCCGCCGCCTTTTTCCCGGGAGTTGCTTTCATGCGCTGGGATTCCCTGCCGCACGGGCCTTGGCCCGCGCCAGAATGGCTGCCGCAGCCGAGGGCAGGGCAGGTTTGCTGTCGGCGGTAGGTGGCGGTGCGCGACGGGCCTGACGCTCGGCCGCGCGCCGTTCCAGGCGGGCGGCACGTGCGCGGTAGCGCTCGCGTGCGGCCCAGGCGGTGCGAAGTTGTTGCTGGGCCTGCTGCAGCTGCTGAGGCAGCTGCGGGCAGGCTGGATCCAGCAACGCATCGCCGGGCTGCGGCAGGTAGTCCATCAGCCCGGCGCGCAGCGCCGCATCCAGATCATCGTCCAGCACGAACTGCAGCAACTGGCGGGGTGGGGTGCTTGCGGTAACCATGGACAACTCAGTGGTTCTTGAATTCCGGCTTGCGGCGTTCCAGGAAGGCGCTGGTGCCTTCACGCATGTCCTGGGTGGAGAACACCAGGCCGAACTGCGCGCTTTCGTATTCCAGCCCTTCTTCGATGCCGCATTCACCGCCCACATTGATCGCATCCAGAATGCCGCGCAGGGCCAGCGGCGCGGCGTTGGCCAGCTGCTCGGCCAGCTGGGTGGTCTGGGTTTCCAGTTCGGCGGCGGCGACCACGCGGTTGACCAGGCCCAGCTGCAGCGCACGCTCGGCGCTGATCGGCGCGCCCAGCAGGCACAACTCCAGCGCGGCGGCACGGCCGCCCAGGCGCAGCAGGCGCTGGGTGCCGCCAAAGCCCGGCACGAGGCCCAGGTTGATCTCCGGCTGGCCCAGCTTGGCGCTGTCGGCGGCGATGCGCAGGTGGCAGGCCATGGCCAGCTCCATGCCGCCGCCCAGCGCAAAACCATTGATCATGGCGATCACCGGCTTGTTCAGGCGCTCGATACGGCGCATCAGGCGCTGCCCGACCAGTGAGAAGTCGCGGCCCTGAACTGGGGTCAGGGTATTCATTTCGGCAATGTCCGCCCCGGCCACGAAGGCCTTGCTGCCGGCGCCAGTCAGGACTACCACTCTTACGTCTGCAGCCAGTGCCGCCTCGGCGAAGGCGGCATCCAGGGCTTCCAGGGTCTGGCGGTTGAGCGCATTGAGCTTTTCCGGGCGCTGCACGGTAATGGTGCGGATGCCTGCGTGGGTGCTGGTTGAAACCGGTGCATCGGACATACGGGCAGAACCTCAAAACGTTAAAAAAAAGTGAGGAATTGAACTCTTTTAACCGACGGCGGTCATAGAACGCGTCGTCAGTGGCGGACAGCCTTTGTGACGGCTATCCTAACCCGTCGCCTCTAGCGGCATGTTTGCCCTGAGACACCTTTCCTGGAGAACTGTTTGATGAAGTTGCGTTCTATCGCGGTCGCCGTGGCCGCCCTGGCCGTCACCGGCACTGCTTTCGCCCAGGACATCGCGTCCGAGAAGGGCAAGCTGAGCTATTACTTCGGCTATGACTACGGCAACAACCTGGCCGAGCTCACCGGCCGTGGCGAACAGCTGGACATCGCTTCGGTGGTCAAGGGCCTGCAGGACGCCTATGCCAAGAAGCAGCCGGCCATCACCGCCGACCAGCTCAAGCCTGCCGTTGAAGCGTTCCAGCGTCGCGAGCAGAGCCGTGCCCAGGCTGCCAAGGCCGAGTACGAAAAGGCGGCTGCCGAAAACAAGACCCGCAGTGACCAGTTCATTGCCGCCAACAAGGCCAAGGCCGGCGTGCAGACCCTGGCCAGCGGCGTGCAGTACCGCGTGATCGAAGCCGGCAACGGCGCCAAGCCGACCCAGGCCAGCACCGTTGCGCTGGAAGTGGCCGGTCCGTTCCCGTACGGCCAGCGCCCGACCGAAGCTCGCCCGGCCCAGTCGATCCCGTCGATCAAGCTGAGCGAAGTCGAGATGGCAGCCATGCGCGAAACCCTGCTGCAGATGCCGGCCGGCGCCAAGTGGGAAGTCACCCTGCCGCCGGAAAAGGCCTACGGTGCCGACCCGCGCACCCCGTTCCCGCCGAACGTGGCTGTGCAGTTCGAAATCAAGCTGGTCAGCGTCAAGTAACAGCGCGCCAGTGATGCAATAAAAAGCGCCGGTGGCAACACCGGCGCTTTTTTTGTGCCCGCAATCGCATGTAGTGCCGAGCCATGCTCGGCAAGGGCTTTATCGGAAATACCTCAGTGGTAGCGGTAAGCACGGGTTGTCGCAATCTGGCTGCGCCCACGGCATTGCGTCGCGATCAGATAGGTGGATGTGCTGCCTGTTCTGTACGAATCAACGTGGTGCGCGTGCGGGCTTGAGCGACGGGTTCCAACCGCGCCTGCGTTCCGTTGCTCGATAGTCAACAAGCAGTGTTGAGCGTTGTATCCCGGCTGCCGCACTCGACGGTGTAGCCATGTTCTGCCGTGCCTGTTCCTCGCATAAGAACGAACATGAGCTTCGGGCTCCGAACAAATGTCAATTTCCTTGCGTGATACCAACCTATGATTTCTGCGGCACGTTGCATTTCTGCAGCACGTGCATCGACGAGGTCGTCCAGCAGGCGGAGCCGCAGCACCCAACCAGGTTGATTGGCCGTCAATGGTCAGGTTTACGCAGGAGGCTGCAGCGCAGCGGAGGCTTCCGCTGTCGGATGTTGGGGTTTCGGTTTCCCGTTCGCGGCCATGCTTACCGCGTTCCATTGAAGGGGTGACGAAATGCAACGAGATCGTAAATGGGTTCTTTGCTGGTTGTGCGCCGTGACTGCCGTCTTGGGTGGGGCGGTCGGCAATGGTGCGTTTGCGCAGTCCGCGACGGAGCCCGTGCCGGACCATGCCGCGCTGATAGGTGTTCCGATGTCTGCAGCCGAGGTCCTGCGTACGCGTGCGAGAACGAGTGATGCGCAGGACGTACAGCGCAGGATAGCTGCGGCAGGTCTGCGTCGCAGCGCCGCGGACCGCGCAGCATCGGACGGCTTGAATCGTGCCTTGGCGCGGATGCCGGAGACGGTTGAGCAGGCACTACGGCAAGCGGCAGCGGACCGCAGCGGAGCGGGGGTCGTGTTGACGTCGCGTCAGGAAATCGAGCCGATGTATGCGGTGCCGCTCAAAGGCGGCGGCATGAACGCTTCGCATGGTGTCAACGACAACAGCACGCGCTGAAGGGAGAAGAAGCCATGAAAATGAAACTACTTGCGGTCTGTACCGCAGCGGCACTGTGCGCTGTTATCTCTCCAGCGCAGGCGCAGGCCAGAATAACGTTGGTCAATCTCGATAGCCCCGGTGTTGGCTTGAATGACCCGACGCCGGTAACGCCAATTGGTGGGAACCCCGGTAGAACCTTGGGACAGCAGCGGATGATTTCCTATCAATTCGCGATGGATCTGTGGGGGGCGTTGTTGCGCAGCTCGGCCGAGATCAAGGTGGAAGCGTCGTTTGCACCGCTGAACTGCACACAGGGCGAAATCGTACTTGGCCAGGCCGCTGCCATTGCCAAGATCAAGGCCAGTGAGGTTTCACAGGGTGGGGCGGACGACTACGAATATCCCGTTGCTTTGGCAAATGCCTTGGTCAGCCGCGATCTCGATCCCGACAGAAACGACATTCTGACCAACTTCAGCTCTGCGATCGATACGCCGTCCTGTCAAGCACTGGGAGCAAGCGGCTGGTACTACGGATTGGCCGGCAACAAACCGCACAACATTGAAGATCGTGCCAACTTCCTGAACGTCATCATGCATGAGATCGGCCATGGCCTGGGTGCGTCAGGTAATGCGCGCTTCTTTTTCAATACGCCGATCCGTTTTAGCAAGGGGCCGTGGGATGGTATGGCGTGGTCGAATCCGCATGCGATGAGTTACAACGATTTCGATGTTGTTGACAAGCGCATGGGTGTTGCTCTCACCACCCCAGGTGAAACGGTATGGAGGGGGCGCGCAACCAATCGTCTGGCCGCACTGTTTGCGGATCACCGGAAGATGCTGCGCATTACCGCTCCCGTTGCAGCGGACCATGACTACATTCCGGCTGCGTTTGGCAGCGGGGATCTGTCGCCGCTGAAGGGCGAAATCGTACTGATGAAGGATGCCGTGGCTGAGGGTGGGGTGGACATGCATACCGGCTGCAATGGCCAGGACGGTCAGCCGCTTATCGCCAACGGAGCCGCACTGCAGGGCAAGGTTGTACTGGTTGACCGAGGGGGCTGCGAGTTCTCGAGGAAGGCCTTGAACGCGCAGGATCTTGGCGCTGTAGCGGTAATTCTTGCGAACAACGTGCCAAAAACCGAGCTCAATGCGGGCGGCGGTACGGTGGGTTACCAGGTCACCATTCCTGTGGTCAGCGTCACCCGGGAAGTTGGCAGCCTGCTGCGCAGTGATGCACCGGTGTTATCGGCGGGTCTTGTTGACGACCCGAAACGATTCCATGGCCTGGATTCCGGTGGCAGCATGCGTCTGTTCACGCCTGCGGTCTATCAGGCGGGGTCCTCGTTCTCGCATGTTGACTCCGACATGTCCCCGAACTTCCTGATGGAACCGGCGGAAACCAAGACCTTGCGTGCGGATGTGATGGTGGATGTGGCGTTGGAGATGTTCGAGGAAATGGGCTGGCCAACCAATCGCAATGGCACCGCCAAGCTGGGCAACTGCGATACCTCGATACCGGTCTACCGTGATTCGTTCATTCCCGGTGCCAACCTCATAGCGCAGAGCAATCTCTGCCGGTCTACGGCTGCGGGGAACCGCAGTCAGCAGCTACGCTGCATGAATGACCACATCAGTTCACTGCATGCGCAGTCCTTGATCACATCGCTGGAGGTGGCAAAGGCCAGGCAATGCGTTGCCAAGCTGTAGCAGGCATTGGCCGGCTGCGGCACGGTGGTTCGTGCAACAGGCTGTTGGAAGGACACGTCGACATCGTGTGCTGATGCCTCGCCTGCACCGGAGTAGATCGGCTTGGCCATCACCAGGTCAGTGCGGTAGATCCAACCAGAGCCGGCGCTGTGAGGCGCCGGCTCTCTTTTACATCAGCAGAATTACGGCGAGGCCACCTTGGCCGCGCAAGTGCGGATACCGGCCTGTTCCACCGTGCTGATCATGCTGGCCGCTTTCAGCGAGGCAGCAGTGTCGTTCATGCAGCGCAGGTAGAGCGCCCGGTTGCCGTTGGCGGTGGTGCGGCACAGGCGGTCCTGCGCCTGCACATTGGCACCGGCGATCAGGCCCGGGTTCTTGAACAGTTTCACGCCCGTATCGCAGCTGCCGATGCGCGCGGTGCCTGGGTTCAAACTCCAGCCTTCATCGACAAAGGCCGCCAGGGTGAGGTCAACCATGCGCCCTGCGTCGGTGTTGGGGCTGTTGGCCGGTTCCATCAAGGCATCGGGCACCAACACGCTTTCAAAGTGCGAGAAGGTTGAGCCGCCCGCTACCACCGCCGGTGCGTACAGCAGTGGCCGACCGCTGGAGTCGGCGCCGGCGTATTGCCCTGCAACCTGGCCCAGTGCCGCAGTCAGCGCCGTGCCGGCCTGTGCTGCGGCCTTGATCAGATTGGCATCGGTCAGGTTGACGCTCAGCGCAGGGATGGTGGCGTTGACGCTTGGATCTTCGGCCATGCCCGGTGCGGTGGCGGGGTCGCCGGAGCTGGCCACGTTGCCGATGATGGCGGCGACCGCGCCTGCCGCCTGCGCATTGGCGGCCTTGATCTCGAACGCGCAGCTGCCGCGGTTGATGTAGGCCACCTTGCCGCTCAGGCTGCCGGCGGGCAGTGCTTCACAGGCGTCGGCGGTGTCGGCGCCGGTGCCGTCGTTGGCAACCACAACCGGGCCGGCAAAGTTGGCCGGAGTGGCCGCAGGGCCGAACGAGGCGGTGCCGAAGAACTGCGTGACCACGCTGCTGCCGTTGACCGACAGCACCACCGCAGGATCCAGCCATTGCGGGGTCTGTGCGCGCGTCGTCACACCATTCCAGGCGGGTGCGCCGCGGGTCTTGATCGCGGTGGCGCGCAGCGCGTTGGTCATGCTGGCTTCGGCGAAGCGTTTGCCGGACAGGTTGTCGAACGCGTTTTCGGTATAGACGTCCGAGTAGCCGTAGTACTGCGGAATACCGACACGTTCGCCCAGGCGGCCGCTGGTGTAGCCGACGAAGCCGGAGAAGCCCAGGCCGTGGCCGATTTCATGCATCACCACATCCAGGAAGCTGATGCGGTTTTCCGGGGCGTTGCCGTCCAGCCCGTAATACCAGCCGGAACCGGTCATGCACGGCGTGCCGTCCGGGTTGCTGCCGCCCAGGTTGGCGTTGAAGCGGCTGGTGATGTCGGTGCCGGCGGCGCTGATGGTGATGCGGCTGCCGTTGAGTGCGTTGGCCAAGGGCGCGTGGTAGATCATGCCCAGCTCAGCACCGTTGGGTGGTGTGGTGGCGATCCACGAGGCGCCAGCCGAACCGAGGGTGCCACCGGTTGCGGTGCAGGTCAGGTCCTGGAAGCTGGCGCCAACGAAGGTTTCCACATCGCTCTGCAGCACTGCGCCCCATAGATCAGCGGCGAATTGATAGACGATGCGGCGTTGTTCGCCAACCGTCTTGCCGGGGTTGCCGCCTTCGGGCGCGCGCACGGTGGGATCGTTGAGGCCGATGCCTGCCGGATCCTGGTTGATCGGCGTGATGATGCCGGCGTTGGCCGGGGCGCTGAGTACGGCACTGCCGATGATGGAGGAAAGCAGCAGCATCTTCATTCGGAGACCTCCTGTCGGCCGTGCGAGAGCGGGGCGCCGTTCTCCAGCATCTGCACCTCACCGTTGGCATCGCGTTCAACGCTCAGCGAGTTCAACGCGGAGAGCGGCAGGTCGGCCGTGCTCATGCCGTTGCTGTGCGCGCGGATGGTCCTGGCAGCGTCGGTGCCGGTCTGCGGAATGCGTGCCCAGGCGGCATTGGTACCGGCCGCGCTGCGGCTTGCCGACGGCATGGCGTTGGCCTTGTCGGAAAGTGCGCGGATTTCCGTGTCGGTGAGTTTGCGCAGCTTGCCGGTCTTGGCATCGATGCCGGCAACCATGCCGCTTTCGGTAGGGGTACTTGGGTTGCCGTCCGTTGGCGGCTCATGGGCCTGTACTGAAAGGCTGGCCGTTAGTGCCAGCGCCGATAACAACAAGGAGGGTTTTGCCATTCTCATTTCCGGGCTCCGCTACAGAGTGAAAAGCGATAAGGCTCCATCCGTATGCGGGCGCGGCTGATGTCGAACAGCCACGCTGATCGAACGCGCGTCCCGCGCATCGGATGATTCGTGTTCCCCCTGTCGGCAACCGCAGTGTGCCCTTGGATGAACCCCCGCTCAACCGGAAATTGATATGCGTCACATAATGAATGTGGTCAGCCGACGGGCGGTTCTGCTGAATTGGGAGGACGCGGCGCCAGCAACATTGCCATCGTGGCAAGGCAAGTGCAGCGTTTTCAGTGGGCGGGAGCTGGTCCGCGGGGTTCGGCTCGCGCTACGCTAGGGTGATGTCTGAATTGATGGATGCACCTGCTCGTGTCGTCTCCAGCCCTTGTATCGGCATCTGCGCGCTTGATGAACAGGGCTACTGCCGTGGTTGTTGGCGCAGTGGTGCCGAGATTGGCGGGTGGATGCGCATGAGCGAGGACGACCGTCGCCGCTTGATGGCACACGAGCTGCCACGGCGTTCGCGCCAGGCGGTGGCCTTTGCCGAGCAACTGGCCGGGCGCGATCGGCTGCAGCGGGCACTGATGCCGCTGACCCAGGCGCCGGCCGGGCTGGGCTGGAACCGCTCTGAACTGGAAGATCTGCTGCCGCCAGGGCCACCGGTGGAAGCGGCGGTGCTGGCGGGGCTGGTGCCACGTCCGCAGGGCACCCAGGTGATCCTGACCCGGCGTACCGAGGCGCTGCGCAACCACGGCGGCCAGGTGGGGTTTCCGGGCGGGCGCATCGAAACGCTGGACCGTAACCCGCTGGCCGCGGCATTGCGCGAAAGTGACGAGGAAATTGCATTGCAGCGCAGCCAGGTATTGGCGCTGGGCTATCTGGACCCGTTCATCACCATCACCGGTTTCCGGGTGACGCCGGTAGTGGCGGTGGTTGACCCGGCCTTCATCGCCCGGCCCGAACCGGGCGAAGTGGCCGAGGTATTCGAAGTGCCGCTGGACTACCTGATGGACCCGGCCAACCTGCGCCGTGTGGAAATCGAACATGGCGGCCGTATCCGCCATGTCATGGAATACAGCTGGCCCGGTCAGCGCATCTGGGGCGCCACCGCGGCCATCCTTTACAACCTGCGTCGTCGTTTGGAGCAAGTGTCATGAGCCTGGGCGGAAGTTCGTGGAACACGCTGGTGGATGTGGATGCGCTGGCCAATGCCCTGGCGCAGCAGCAGGCGCGCGTGGTCGATGCGCGCGCCGTTGCGAGTACCGCGCTGCGGGTGGTTGATGCACGGTTTTCGCTGGCCGATACGCAGTCCGGTGCTGCCCAGTACGCGGCCGGGCACATCCCCGGCGCGGTGTATGCCGATCTGGAGAAAGACCTGTCGGACATGCGCAAACAAGGCCACGGCCGGCATCCCTTGCCGGACAGCGAGGTCTTTGCCGCGACGCTGGGGCGTTGGGGTATCGATGCCGACACCCAGGTGGTGGTGTATGACGCGGCCGACGGCAGCATGGCCGCGGCGCGCCTGTGGTGGCTGCTGGGTCTGATCGGCCATCGCAAGGTGGCGGTGCTCGACGGTGGCCTGGCGGCATGGCAGGCGGCCGGGCATGCGCTGGAAACCGGCGCGGTAGCAGTGAACCCGTTGCCGCCGTATCCGGGCCAGTTCGATATGACCCAGGTTGTCAGCGCCGACGAGGTGCAGGCGCGCCTGGCGCAGCGCCCGGCGTGGTTGGTGGATGCCCGGGCAGCTGAGCGTTACCGGGGCGAAGTGGAGCCGCTGGACCGGGTGGCCGGGCATGTCCCCGGTGCCATCAACCGTCCGTTCGGCACCAGCCTGCAGGCAGGCCGTTTCCGCCCGGCGCAGGAACTGCGTGCCGAGTTGCTGCCCTTGCTGGATGGTCAGGCACCGGAACAGATGGCGGTGATGTGCGGCTCGGGGGTGACGGCCTGTCACCTGCTGCTGGGGTTCGCGCATGCCGGGTTGCCGGGGCTGCGTGTGTTCAGTGATTCGTGGAGCGGCTGGTCCAGCGATCCGCGCAGGCCGGTTGCCACCGGCTGAGTTGTGACCGCAGCGCGCATTGGGCGCGTTGCGAATGGATGGGTGCTTCGGGGGAAGCGTGGGCGTATACAGATTGCTCGGCGTGGCGCTGTTGGTGATGGTTCTGGGTGCATGCAATGCGCCCGGCAATGGCGTGTCCGCGGCCGGCGAACGGCAGTACCTGCGCGATGTCGAGCGCTGGCGCGCGCAACGGCTGGCCAGCCTGCGCGCGCCGGAAGGTTGGCTCAGCTACACCGGCTCGGGCCGGCTCAAGGCCGGTGCCTACCGGGTGGGCAGCGCCACGACCAATGACATCGTCCTGCCCGGCGGCCCGGCCGACCTGGGTTTCCTGCAGGTGAGCAACGACGGCAAAGCCAGCATCGACATCAACACGCGCGCGCAGGCGCGGATGAACGGCCAGCCGCTGCAGCAGGCGGAGCTGGTGCCTGGGGTTGCCCACGTCAACGAGGCCAGCCGTGTGCAGGTGGGCGCGTCCGAGTTCTACCTGGTGCGCACCGGCAACATCCTGGGGTGGCGCTTCCGTGACCCGCAGTCGCCGCGCCGGCTGGCGTTCAGTGGCATCGAGCACTTCCCGGTGGATCTGAAATGGAACGTGCGTGCGCGCTGGAATCCCTTCCCCAAGCCCAAGCAGGCGGTGCTGCTGACCTCGATAGGCACGCCGCTGCCGGCGCTGGTGCCGGGTGAGGCGGTGTTCGAGGTCGGCGGGCGCAGTTATCACCTGCAGCCGGTACTGGATGAAGCGGCGCCGGAATCGCAGCGCCTGTTCTTCCTGTTGTCCGACCGCACCAGCGGCCGGGAAACCTATGGTGGCGCCCGCTATCTGTACGCGTCACTGCCCAGCAACGGCGTGCTGCAGCTGGATTTCAACCGCGCCGAGAACCCGCCCTGCGCGCTGACCCCGCACGTGGTGTGCCCGATCGCACCGGCGATCAACCGGCTGGATCTGGCGGTCACCGCCGGCGAGAAGTTCCAGTACCTGGCGCAGTAACAGGGCGTCAGGCGCAGGCCCGGCGGGTGTGGACCGCTGCTGCAGTCAGCCCGGAAAACGTTGCAGGTCGACTGCGCGCAGTACCAGTTCCCACGGAAACAGCGGGCCCGGGTCCAGCTTGCGTTGCACGCTGCGGCCAGGATCGTCGCTGGCCGGCTCCAGCGCTGTGTCCAACTGCTCATGGCCGGCGATGTAGCGCAGCGAGGGCAGTGCCTGCGGTAACCATTCCAGCAGGCGCACCAGGGCTGCGATCTGCGCCTCGGGGTAGGGCTCGCTCATGGTCTGGTTGGTGGAGTCGAACCAGTTCGGCCAGCGCCCGCGGTTGACCAGCTCGATACCGATCGAACGCGGGTTGATGCCACGCACGTGGTGGGCAACGCGGTCCAATGCGATGTATTGCTGGATGCTGCCATCGCGGTCGATGTAGTAGTGGCCGCTGTTGCCGCTGCCGTTGTCGTACAGGGCGCGCTCACCGTACTCGCGGGCGGTGGCCAGGTCCGGCAGTTCGGTGCAGTGGATCACCACCAGATCGATATCGGTGGGCTTGCGCTGCGTCAGCTGGTGCTCGTACGGCAGCGGTTTGGCAATGATGGGGGGCGGCAGATGCATGGGTGGATGCTAGCATTCGCGCATGAGTTCACCCATTTCACACCGCCAGCCATGAGCCGCGGCCACTGCATCCTGTCACACGGTTTCGAGAGCGGCCCGGACGCGACCAAGGTCACCGCGCTGGCCGATGTGGCCGAGCGCCTGGGCTGGAGCCACGAACGCCCGGATTACACCGATCTGGACGCCCGGCATGAGATCAGCCGGGTGGGCGACGTGCCTGCGCGGCTGCAGCGGCTGATCGAACGTGCGGCCGAAATGGCCGCGCGCGGCCCACTGGTGCTGGCCGGTTCCAGCCTGGGCGCGTATATCTCGGCGATCACCTCGCTGCAGGTGCCGGTGGCCGGGCTGTTCCTGATGGTGCCGCCCACCACGATGGGGCCGATGCCGGCGCTGGACGCCGCCGCCGTGCCGATCAGCGTGGTACATGCCTGGAATGATGAGCTGATCCCGGCCGCCGACGTCATTGCCTGGGCCGCCGAGCGCAAGGCGCGCCTTCTGCTGGTCAATGACGGCCACCGCCTGATGCGCCATGTGGACGCCTCCTGCCAGGCGTTCGAGGCCCTGCTGCGCGGTTTGTGAACGCGGTTGCCGGGTGAAACCGGCGGCGCGGCGGGCAACTGCCTACAATAGCGGCCTTGGATGCCCCGGGGCCGGCCACCGTGCCTGTCCGCCTGGCTGGCCTGACTCCCTCTACGAAAGTTGATATCTCCCGTGAATTTCTTTGTTTCCTGCGCCAAGGGCCTCGAATACCTGCTCGCCGACGAACTGCTGGCGATGGGCCTGCCGCGCGCCACCGCCACCATTTCCGGCGTCAACGCCGAGGGCGAACTGCGCGATGCCCAGCGCGTGGTGCTGTGGTCACGCCTGGCCAGCCGCGTGCTGTGGCCGCTGCAGGAATTTGACTGCCCGGACGAGAATTCGCTGTACCAGGGCGTGGCGGCAATGCCGTGGGACCAGCACATCACCCCCGAGCTGACCTTGTCGGTGGACGCGCATGTGTCCGGCACCGCCATCACCCACGCGCGTTTCGCCGCGCAGCGGGTCAAGGATGGCGTGGTCGACAGCCTGCGTGGGCAGGGCATGGAGCGGCCATCGGTAAATGTTGAATTCCCGGACGTGCGCATCAACCTGTCGCTGCGCAAGGGCAGGGCCACGATCTCGATCGATCTGGGCGGTGGTCCAATGCATCGCCGCGGCTGGCGCATGGCGCAGAACGACGCGCCGCTGAAGGAAAACCTGGCCGCAGCCGTGCTGCTGCGCGCCAACTGGCCGAAGATCCATGCCGAAGGCGGTGGCCTGCTCGACCCGATGTGCGGCAGCGGCACTTTGCTGATCGAAGGCGCCTTGATGGCTGCCGATGTGGCACCGGGCCTGCAGCGCCATGGCAGCATTCCGCCCAGCCGCTGGCGCGGTTTTGACCAAGCACAGTGGAAGGAATTGACGGCTGAAGCGCGTGAGCGCGAGCAGGTTGGCCGCGCTGCGCTCAAGCAGGTCATCCACGGCAGCGATAT
The DNA here is from genome assembly GCF_001700965.1 of Stenotrophomonas nitritireducens. Taxonomy (NCBI): domain Bacteria; kingdom Pseudomonadati; phylum Pseudomonadota; class Gammaproteobacteria; order Lysobacterales; family Lysobacteraceae; genus Stenotrophomonas; species Stenotrophomonas nitritireducens. The sequence goes on along the minus strand of NZ_CP016756.1, from coordinate 673,669 downwards.
CGATCCGCAGGCGATTCGTGCGGCCAAGGAGAATGCCGAAGTGGCCGGCGTCAGCGAGGCCATCTGGTTCGGCGTGCGTGACGTTGCCGACGTGCAGGTACCGCCGCAGGAAACCGGCTGCGTGGTCTGCAATCCGCCCTACGACGAACGCCTGGCCGCCGATACCGTGCTGTACCGCCGTATCGGTGATGCGCTCAAGCGCGCCGTGCCGACCTGGCGTGCAAGCCTGCTGTGCGGCAGCGCCGATCTGGCCTACGCCACCGGCCTGCGCGCGGCCAAGAAGTACCAGATGTTCAACGGTGCCATCGAATGTGCGCTGATCGTCTGCGACCCGATTGCGGTGCCTGAGCGCGAGAACGCCGGCCAGCCGCGCGAGCTCAGCGAAGGCGCGCAGATGGTGGCCAACCGCCTGCGCAAGAACCTGAAGAAATTCAAGAACTGGCTGACCCGCGAAGGCATCACCTGCTTCCGCGCCTATGACGCCGATCTGCCGGAATACGCGGCCGCCATCGACATCTACCGCGAAGACGGCGGCAAGGCCCGCACCTTCCTGCATGTGCAGGAATACGCTGCACCGGCCACCATTCCGGACGTGGACGTGCGCCGTCGCCGCAACGAGCTGCTGGCGGCTGCGCGCGAGGTGTTCCAGGTGCCGGCCGAGCAGGTGGCATTGAAGTCGCGTGAACGTGGCAAGGGCGGCAGCAAGTACGGCCGCTTCGAGCAACGCGGCGAGTTCATCCTGGTGCGTGAGAACGATGCGCTGCTGCGGGTCAATCTGTTCGATTACCTGGACACCGGCCTGTTCCTCGACCACCGCCCGCTGCGTACGCATATGGCACAGGAATCGCGCGGCAAGCGTTTCCTCAACCTGTTCTGCTACACCGGCGTGGCCAGTGTGGAAGCAGCGGTTGCCGGTGCCTCGTCTACGACCAGCGTCGATCTGTCGGGTACTTATCTGCAGTGGTGCGCCGACAACCTCGCGCTCAACGGCAAGGGCGGCAGCCAGCACACCCTGGTGCAGGCCGATGCGGTGACCTGGCTGGAAGCGGAGAAGAACCGTTACGACGTGATCTTCTGCGATCCGCCGACCTTCTCCAACTCGGCGCGCGCTGAAGATTTCGACATCCAGCGCGAGCATGTACGCCTGCTGCGTGCGGCGATGGAGCGGCTGACTTCGGATGGCGTGTTGTACTTCTCCAACAACTTCCGCCGTTTCAAGCTGGAAGAGAACGCCATCGCCGAGTTCGCCAACTGCCGCGAGATTTCCGCACAGACCATCGGCCCGGATTTCGAGCGCAACGCCCGCATCCACCGCGCCTGGGAATTGCGCCGGGTTTAAGGCGACGTGACACCTGTAGTGCCGAGCCATGCTCGGCAGAGGTTTTCCCGGTAATGCCCCAGCCGAGCATGGCTCGGCTCTACAGGAAGCGTTCCCGGTAATGCCCCAGCCGAGCATGGCTCGGCTCTACAGCAGGCTTGCTGCGGCCACACCTGCCAACGGCATGGCCCACGCCAACGGCACGATCCAGCGTGGGCGGTATGGGTACAGACCGAAGGCCAGCAGCAGGCCGGCAGCGGTCATCGCACCCAGCCACCACACCGGCCCCAATCCCCAGCCATCCCGCCACACGCATAGCGCCAGCGCGGCCGACAGCAGGCCCCAGCCCAGCCAGCGCCACAGCCGCATGCGCGCGCTGCTGGCAGCGGCTTTGCCATGCAGGTCCAACTGGTGTTTCTCCATTGCCAGCGACAAGGCAACAAAAGCGGCGAACGACAAGCCAAGCGCAAGCAGCATCATGCGCTGGCCTCCGCGACGGCAGCGGCCTGTTGCCTGCGTTTCTTCTCTGCCGCACTCAACGGCGGTTGCCAATGCTGCATGCGCCAGCCGCAATAACCCAGCATCACACCGAAGGCGAGCATGCACAGGTCGAAGCCGGCCAATACCCAGTCACCGCTGGCGATGGCCACGCCCAGGTTGCTGCGGGTGGTCAAGGCGTTGAGCAGCGGTATCAAGGCGAAGATCGCCGCGCCTGCATACAACTGCCAGGCCCACATCATCCGCTTGGGCCAGATGAAGGCAGCCAGCAGTGATGCCGCCCATGCGTAGAAGAACACGCTGATCTCGGCGTCACTGCGCTCGGCCAGCTGCAGCGGAAGCAGGCGGTTGCCCCAGAAGTAAGCGGCAAAGGCAATCGGCAGGCCGGCGACGGCGCCGATGTTCAGTGCATCCACCAACCGCAGGCCAAAGCCGGTCTTGCCGGATTTGGCGTGCTTGGGCCGCTCCTTCACCGCCCACAACACCACGCCGCTGGCGACCATCAGGCAGCCGATCAATCCGGACAGGAAGAACAGGCCGCGCAGGCCCCAATCGGCGAAACGCGCCAGATGCAGGCCGTACATGACGCCGCGCGTGGCGGTGGCACCACCGGCGCTGGGGCTGGCTTCCAGCAACTCGCCGCTGATTGCGTCAAAGCGCAGCGATGGCGTATCCACCGACAGGTGCTTGCCGTCGCGTTGCTGGATGTCGATCACCGCGTTTGCCGCGCCCGGGCGGTATACGGTGAAGCCGCCGATCTCTGCACCGTTCCAGTGCTTGCGCGCGCTGTCCATCAACTGCTGGATCGGCACCGGCACCGCTTGGCCTTGCCCCGGTGATTCGATATCGGCCATGCGTGCGAAGGCTTCACTGAAGAAGGCGTCCTCGTCGTTTGGATAGGCGGTGCTCACACCCCAGGGCAGGTACATGAACATCAGGGTGACGATGCCGGTGTAGGTGATCATGGCGTGGTAAGGCAGTGCCATCACCGCGCTGACGTTGTGGAAGTCCAGCCACGAGCGCAGGCCTTTCTTCGGTCGGAAGGTGAAGAAGTCCTTGAAGATCTTCTTGTGGGTGATGGCACCGCTGATGATGGCCACCAGCATGAACATCGCGCAGAAACCGACGATGTAGCGCGCCCACACCACTGGAATGTAGTGCAGGTCGAAGTGCAGGCGATAGAAGAAGTCGCCACCGCGGGTTTCGCGTGCAGTCACCTCGTTGCCGGTGTTGGGATCGACCGTGGCATCACCGAAGCGACCGCCACCACGGCGCCGGCGTTTCTCGCCTTCGGCCGGTGGCTTGACCATGGATTCTGGGTTGCGCCAGAACATGCGCAGCGCCGGGTTGCGGGCGTCGGGCAGGGTAACGCTCCAGCTCTCGGCTTGTGGCGCCTTGTGCTGCAGGAAGCTGAGTGCGCGTGCGGCGGCATCGTCGGCGCTGACCGTGCTGCGCGGCAGTTCCGGTCGCATCCAGCGACTAATCTCTTCGCGGTAATAACTGGCGGTACCGGCCATGAAGATCAGCAGCAACAGCCAGCCAACCAGCAGCCCGGTCCAGGTGTGCAGCCAGGCCATCGATTGGCGGAATCCGTTCTTCATGCCGCACCTCCCAACCATTGCGTGGCCAACCAGAACAGTGCGGCCGGAATCACGATGCCGAGCCATGCACGCAGCGCGCTGCGGGTAGCGAATGCCCATAGCGCCGCGCAGGCGCAGAGCACGATGGCGATCAGCATGCCGGTCAGTACGGCCTGGCTACGGGCGATGGGCAGCGCCACCGCGAAGAACATCGCGCTTGTCGCTGCCAGCGCGTAGCCACCAACGATGGCGGCAAGCGAGCGCGACAACACGCCCAGCCAGGGGCGCGCGAAGAAGCCGAGAAGACGGTTGTACCAGGGGCTGGCAAGAGGCGTGCTGTCCACAGAAACCTGCAAAGTCGAATCAATACGGGCGCCACCGGCGTCGCGGTGGCGCGGAACAAGTCGGCCGTCCATGGCCGCCACTGCCTGGCAGTGGTTTCCCTGGAGGGCTTACAGCTTCCAGCGCAGGCTCAGGCGCACGTTGCGCGGCTCGCCCCAGTTGACGCCGTCATAGAAGCCGACGTTGCTGTAGTACTTCTTGTCGAGCAGGTTGTTGAGGTTCAACTGTGCGGAGAAGTTGTCGTTGAACTGGTAGCCGGCAAACGCATTGACCAGCACTACTGCGTCCTGGGTGATGCGCGATTTGTAGGTCTTGCCGCTGCTGAGGTAGTCATCGGCAGGGCGGTTGCTCATGCGCCAGATTTCGCTCTGCCAGGTCACGCCGCCACCCAGCGACAGCCGGCTCCACGCGCCGCCGGGACGCCAGCCGGTGTTGAGGCGGAACGTATTGACCGGCGTGGTGGTGTTCTGGCGCACGCCCTGCTGGTTGCGGATCACCGTGTGCGCGTAGCCGGCCGACAGGTTCCAGTGTTCGCTGATGCTGCCCTGCGCTTCCACTTCCCAACCCTTGACCTTGTTGCCCTTGCCGGTGGAACGGTAGGCGCTGGAACCATCCGGCAGCGAGGCCTCCGGCACCGAGTCATCGATCTCGGCGACGTTGTCCTTGACGCCCTTGAACACGGCCGCCGATGCATTCATGCGGCCGTCGAACAGCTCGCCCTTGATGCCGGCTTCCCACATGTCGCCGACCACCGGTTCCAGGTAGTTGTTGTTCTTGTCGCGGTAGTTCTGCGGCTGGAAGATGTCGGTGTAGCTTGCGTAGGCGCTGAACGACTTGCTGAAGTCATAGATCAGGCCGGCATAGGGCGTCAGCGAATCATCCGGCTTGTAGCCGCCACGGGTGGTGCCCAGCAATTGCCCGGCAGCATCGCGCTTGTAGTTCCAGTTGCGGGTTTCCCAGCTGCCGTAGCGTGCGCCCACCACCGCCATCAGCGGGTCGGCAAGTTGCAGGCGTGCAGCTATGTAAGCGGCGCGCTGCTTGAGCTCATCGCGCGAGGACAGCCAGTTGTAGCGGTTGACCTGCAGCGGCACCACATCGCCGGTCCAATGGCGCCAATTCGGAACCTTGTCGTAGCCGTCGGCGTAATCGAAGTCCGAGCCCGGCACTTCGCCCTTGCGCAGCGATTGGCCCAGGCCGACCACCAGTTCGTGCTCACGGCCGAACAGTTTGAACGGGCCACCGGCGTTGAGGTCGAATACCTGCATGTCACCGCGTTCACCGAACGCACCGATGAATGCACTGACGCCGCTGCCATCGGCGCGCGGATAACCGGAGGCGCCATACCAGACCTCACCTTCGGTCTCGCGCTTGGAGCGGGTGTAGCTGGCTTTGATCGCCCAGTCGTGGCCCAGGCTCTGTTCCAGTCGCGCGAATGCGGTCTTCTCGACGATCGGCCAGCGGCTCCAGCGCGCCGAAAGGTTGGTCGAACGCGGCAGCTTGGCCGGCTTGCCGTCCGCGCCCCAGTACGGCACCACGCCCCAGGTAACGCCCGAGGTTTCCGGCGATTGGTATTCGTAGCCGACTTCCAGCAGGGTGCTGTCGCTGAGGTCTGCCTGGACGATGCCGTAGAACACGTCCTTGTCCAGCTGATAGACATCGCGGAACGAATCACTCTGCTGCTTGGCGGCGACGAAACGCGCACGGATGCGGCCATCCAGGGCTATCGGTCCGCCGATATCCGCCTCCAGGCGCTTGTTGCCCCAACGGCCCAGCATCAGGTTGGTGCTCATCGCTAATTCGTCGGTGGGGCGCTTGCGCACGTAGTTGATGGTGCCCGAGGGATCACCCGCGCCGGTGGTCAAGCCGGTGGCGCCGCGTACCACTTCGATGCGGTCGTAGATGACGCTGTCGTTGTTGGTCTTGATGTAGCCGCCGAAGGTATTGAGCATGCCATCAACCTGGAAATTGTTGATGGTGTAGCCACGCGAGACAAAGCTGATGCGCTCGCTGTCGGTGACCGCGACGTGCACGCCGGTTACCTGGCCCATCACATCGGACATCGCGTACAGGCCCATGTCATCCAGGCGCTGGCGGGTCAGCACCGTGACCGACTGCGGAGTGTGGCGCAGCGACAGATCCAGCTTGGTGGCGGTGCGCGCCTGCTTCACCGTGTACGAGGTGGGGATGTCGGCATCGGCGACGACTTTCACCGTGTCCAGGTTGGTGGCCGAGGCGGGCGCCGCTTCTTCGGCAAATACCGGCAGCGCAGCACTGGACAGGGCAATCGAAAGCGCGACAGTCAGCAGTGCGGGCTGCGGGAGGGTGGGGCGGGAGGGCATGTTGGATTCCTGTTGGGCAAAGGGGTTTGCCAACCACAGGAGTCGTGCACGGCGCAGCCCGCACGATGCGTGGATGCCCCGGGTATACCGCTCCCGCCAGTTGACCTGCATGCACGGCGCGGCCTGCCAGGGCGCGCGGCATCAGTTTGGATATCGGGGGTACACGGGGCGTGGCGGAACGATGCGTAGCATCCGTGCCGCACGAGGCTGGGCGTACTGCCTAGGCGCTAACGATAATTGTTCGCATTTGATTAAGCAAGCTGATGTGTCGTTGCGGTGTTGGCAAGCATGGGCCGCAGGAGATTTGTGAGAGCGGCAATTTGTAGGAGCGGCGTAAGCCGCGAAGCTAGTCATCAGTCAGTCGTGCGCAGCAGCTGCAATCACCAGAAGCGTCCGGCTTTTGTCGGATGCCGATAGTGCTTCGATCTGATGCGGTCCTGGCTTCGCGGCTTACGCCGCTCCCACAAATCCCCGGCGACATCTGTTGTGGAAGCGGCGTGAGCCGCGAAGCTGACTCTTCTTCAACCGCGCGCATCAGTTGCAATCACATGATGTGATTGGCTTTTGTCGGATGCCAATGATGCTTCGGCCTGATACGGCCCTGGCTTCGCGGCTTACGCCGCTCCCACAACGCTGCGCGCCTAGAATTTCAGCCAACCGGTCAGTGCATGCAGCAGCAGGCCGATCAGGCCGCCTACCAGGGTGCCGTTGAAACGGATGTACTGCAGGTCACGGCCTACGCTCAGTTCCAATTGCTCGACCAGCTTCTTTTCGTCCCAGGCCTTGACGGTCTGCGCGATGTGGCTGGTGACGCCACTGCGCAGGCGATTGGTCAGCTTCTCCGCACCGGCCAGCATGTGCTGGTTGAGGGCGTCGCGCAGGGCGGGGTCGTTGCCGATGGTGGTGCCCAGCTTGCCCAGGCTGCGCTCCAGGTGGCCGGCCAATACCGAATCCTCGCGTGACAGATCAGCCCGCAGATATTCGTGCACACGCTGCCACAGGCCCTGCACATATTCCTGCACAGCCGGGTGGTCGATCACCTGTTGCTTGAGTGCATCAACCTTGGCCGCCAAGGCCGGGTCTTCGCGCAGGCGGCGCATGTAGTCGCCCAGCCACAGCGCATAGTCTTGGCGCAGCGGATGCTCGGGTTGCGAGAGGATGGCCTGCAGTTCTTCCAGCCCCGCGCGTGCCAGGCGGTCGGCCAGTGAATCCCCGATCTCGTCGATTGGTTTTACCCAATCCACGGTGCTGGCCAGCTTCGGCCACTCCTTGCGGATGTAACGCACGATCAAGGCCGAGGCCTGCTGCCGCACCTTGTCGTTGTCCAGCCAGTGGGCGACGCGGGTAAGTCCTTCGTCGAGCACCCGCTGGTGGCGGTTGTCAGCGGTCAGCAGCCCAAGCAGTTCGCCGGCGGTGGCCGCTGCATTCCACTGCCGCAGCTGGGCCACCACGAAGCCCTGGATGGAGCGGCGCACGGCCGCCTCGTCGAGCAGATCCAAGGCCTGCACCGCCCAGCCGCGCGCCATGCCGGCCAGCATTTTTGCCTGCGCCGGTTGCGCCAGCCATTCGCCAAGCCGGGTGGCGGGATCGAACACTTTCAGCTTGGCCAGCAGTGTTTCCGGTTCCAGGAAGTGATCGCGCACGAACACCGCCAGGCTGTCGGCGATGCGCTCCTTGTTGCGCGGGATGATGGCCGTATGCGGAATGGGCAGATTCAGCGGCCGCCGGAACAGCGCCACCACCGCAAACCAGTCGGCCAACGCGCCGACGGTGGCCGCTTCACAGAACGCACCTACCCAGGCCCAGATGCCGCGCTCGCCGTTGATGTGGCTGATGATGAAGCCGGCCAGCATCGCCAGCAGCATGGCCACCGCGTACAGCTTGAGACGGCGCAGTTGTGCGCGGCGTGGATCGTCCTGGGGGCTCACGGTCTAGTCGGTGCCCTTGTCGTTCACCGCGCGGCGGAAGCAGTGATTGCCTGCCGGGTGCGCCCATTCACTGGGGCGGCCGGCCTGCGGCCCGTCGGCGCTGCTGGTGTCGAATTGCGCGCACAGCTCGTAATGGGTGGCGTCCAGAGTTCGGTAGCGGTAGTCGGGGCCGCCGGCCGGATCCTTGTAGGTCAGCACCATGCCCGGCTGCGCCGCCAGCGCGAGGATGTTGGGCGGCAGCGCGTCGTTCTCGCGCCAGTAATTGCGGGCTGCGGTCTCCAACGTCTGCAGATGCGACAGGCGCGCCTCATCCAGGCGCTTGAGCCGCTGCTGCGACGGTGAATCGATGACCCAGACCCCGGCTGCAATTGCAGCCGCAGTGACGATGCCGGTTGCCCAAAGGACGCGGGTGCCCCAAGCGGTACGGCTCATGCCTCAACCTCCTCTTGGCGTAGATCCCACAGGTAGTAGGAAAACACGGTACCGGCGATCACGCCGACCACCAGTACCTTGAGCACGAAGCGCAGGCTCAGCTCGCCGCTCAGCAGGTTGTAGACCAGCGCGGTGAGGTCGCCGATGAGCACCGTGGCGGCGACGAACAGGGTCAGATAGGTGAGCCAGCGGCGCACCGGTGACAAACGCTTGATCGGGTGCTTGTCCACATCGCGGCTGACGCGATGGGCGGCGAATACGAACACCGGGAAGGCGATCACCAGCGCAGAGATCGCCCAGCGGATGCCACCGCTCAGGCGCAACAACTGCCAGTCGGGGTCGGCCGGATCGGGCAGCGCGTACTGGATCAACTGGAACAACAGGCTGCCCAGGTTCCAGGCGAAGAAGTACAGCGTGCTGAACAGCACCAGGTAGGCAAAGGCTTCGCGCGCCGACAGGGAGGCGCGTGGGCGGGGTACCGGCAGTGGGAAGTCCACCTCGGCCCAGCCATCGAGGACGCCGCTGATCTGCTGTTCGCTCCAGCCGGCGGCCAGCAATGCGCTGCTGACCTGCTGGCGGCTGTGGCCGCGCATCAAGGCGTCGCGGACGAAGGTTTCAAGTTCCGGGGAGGCCGAGGCCATCACATGCTCCTTGCAGGGATGACCGCAGCCTAGGGTGCCGGCTCAGCTCAATCAAGCGTCGGTCGGTTGTTCGACCTGGGCTGCCAGCATGCGCGCACGCAGGGCATCCAGTTCCATGCGCAGGGCCTGGTTCTCGGCGGTGAGCGAGGCCACGCGCTGGCGCAGGGTCTGAACTTCGGCGCTGTCGACGACGCCAGCGTCCAGTCCATCGGCTTCGGCCATGCTCAGCGGCTGCGCCTCGTCATCGGCATCCTCGCGCGCCGCCTTGGGCTTGCGCTTGGCGTCACGCACGCGCTTGGCGGCCTGCTTCAGCTCGTCCTTGCCGCCGCGCGCAGCGGCACGCTGTTCATCCTCGGGCAGGCTGGCCACGGTGGCTGCCGCGCTGAGCGAGATCGCGCCCACCCGCATGGCTTCGATCACTTCGGCGGTGGCGTGATCGTGGATCTTCTCGATCATCGTCACCTGGCTGGGGCTGAGCTTGGCTTCGCGGGCCAGATCGGCCTTGGACAGCTTGGGCGCCGGATCCCACGGCGGGCTGTCGTTGTCGCCCGCATCGCTGGGCGCGGCCTCACCCTCGCTCTCGCGGCGCAGCTGTTCCTGCTCCGCGCGGCGGCGGGTTTCCAGGATGTCGCGCTTGCGCAGGGCCAGCACGCCGCGCTGGTAGTCGGACACACTGCGGCGGCCAAGATGCTGCTCGATCATCCACAGATGAACATCGTCCATCGACTTGAAGCGGGTGTTCTGCACCGTATTGAACGGGATGCCGTGCTTGGAACAGATGCCGTAACGGTTATGGCCGTCGATCAGCACGTCGCCCCACAGCACCAGCGCGTCGCGGCAGCCCTCGGCCAGCAGACTGCGCTCCAGCGCGTCGTGCTCGTCCTGCGTGAGCGGATCGATATAGGCCTTGAGTTCTTCGTTGACGATGATGTCCATGAGCGCTGCCAAAAACGTGGAGCGGCATTGTGAAGCCCGCAGAGGCCACGGCCAACCCTTGCATTTGCCAGAAATAACAGGTCCATGTCGGCGCCCTACGGTGGCCGGCGTACCATCAAGGCCTGCTGCAACGTCTTCGTCACAAGGAACTCCGCATGAACAGCCCCCATATCCGTGAACAATGGCAGGCGCTGGCCGACGGCCTGTCGCTGCGCACCCGCGCGTTCATCAATGGCCAATATGTGGATGCCGCATCCGGCGCAACCTTCGACTGCATCAGCCCGATCGATGGGCGGGTGCTGGGGCACATCGCCGAATGTGGCCAGGTGGATGTCGATCACGCGGTGGCGGCGGCACGACGCAGTTTCAACGCCGGTCACTGGGCCGGGCTGAAGCCGGCCAAGCGCAAGCAGGTTTTGCTGAAGTTGGCGGCATTGGTTGAACAGCACGCCGACGAACTGGCCGTGCTGGAAGCGCTGGACATGGGCAAGCCGGTCGCCGAGGCGCGCCGTGTCGATATCGGCGGGGTGATGCGCTGCATCCAGTGGACGGCCGAAGCGGTGGACAAGCTCTATGGCGAGGTGGCACCCACCGGCGCCAACGAACTGGGCCTGATCACCCGCGAACCACTGGGCGTGGTCGGCGCCATCGTGCCGTGGAATTTTCCGTTGTTGATGGCGGCATGGAAGATCGCGCCGGCGCTGGCGGCGGGTAATTCCGTGGTGCTCAAGCCGTCCGAGAAATCGCCGCTTAGCGCCCTGCGTTTTGCTGAACTGGTGAGCGAGGCCGGTGTGCCGGATGGCGTGTTCAACGTGGTGCCGGGCAACGGCAAGGGTGCGGGCGAGCCGCTGGCGTTGCACATGGATGTGGACGGCCTGGTGTTCACCGGCTCAACGGCCGTGGGCAAGCGCCTGCTGCAATGTGCGGGCCTGTCGAACATGAAACGTGCCTACATGGAATGCGGCGGCAAGAGCCCGAACATCGTATTTGCCGACGCGCCGGATCTGGACAAAGCTGCCGAGGCGGCGGCGAGTGCCATTTTCTACAACCAGGGCGAGGTATGCACGGCGGGTTCGCGCTTGCTGGTGGAACGCTCGATCAAGGATTCGTTTGTCGCCAAGGTCATTGAACACGGCCGGCATATGCAGCCGGCGCACCCGTTCGAGCCCAAGGCCGCGATGGGCGCGATGGTGGATGAAGCGCAGACCCAGCGGGTGCTCGGCTACATCGAACAGGGCACTGCCGAAGGCGCGCGCCTGCTGCTGGGTGGCAAACGTGCGGAGGTAGTTTCTGGTGGCTGCTACATCGAGCCGACCGTGTTTGATGAGGTAAGCCCGCAACAGCGGATTGCCCGCGAGGAGATTTTTGGGCCGGTGCTGTCGGTGATTGCGTTTGATGGTGAGCAGCAGGCCTTGCAGCTGGCCAATGACACCGAATATGGCCTGGCTGCGGGTGTGTGGACGCGCGACATTTCGCGCGCGCATCGGCTTGCACGCGGACTGCGCGCGGGCAGTGTGTGGGTCAACTACTGGGACGGCGGCGACATGACCGCGCCGTTCGGCGGCTACAAGCAGTCGGGCAACGGCCGCGACAAGTCGCTGCACGCCTTCGACAAGTACACCGAGATGAAGGCCACCTGGATCAATCTGGAAGGCTAATATGCGGCCCCTGGCTGGGCCAGGGAGGGGCGTTGCATGTAGCGCTGCGCTCTGCTCCCTCCCTTTCGGCAGCGAAGGGGAGGGTTGGGGAGGGGTTTACTGTTGCGCTTTGGTTCTGGCCTTTGAAGCTTCATACGCAACAACAAAAGCTACCCCCTCCCAACCTCCCCCTTGGCTAGGCCAAAGGGGAGGGGTGATGCGTGCAGCGCTGAGCCTGTGTGCGCATCAATCCTTTTCTTGCGCAACCACGGCGCCGGTTGCCGGGTCCAGACGGACCTTGACCTTCTCGCCGCCGGCGGTCCTGGCCTTGGCCTTCCACATGCCATCGTCGAGTTTGACGTCGCTGACACCGGTATAGCCGGCACTGGAAAGCTGCGCGCGTATGTCCGCCTCGCTCAGCTGCGAAACCGCCTTGTCGGGATACACGTTGCCCGTGCGCGGGTCGAGCTTCACATCCACCTGCTTGCCATCGGCACTCTTCGCATCTGCCTCCCACATGCCATCTTCGAATTTGACGTCGTTGATGTTGGTATAGCCCTGCGCTTCCAGCTGTGCGCGAACCTGCGGGGCGGTCAAGGCATCCTGGGCCTGGGCGATACCGCTGCCGGCCATTGCCACCACAGCGGCAAACAAGGCAGTACGTAGGGGTCGGTTGTTCATCGGTCTGCTCCTTCGGATTCGGGCGCTTCTGGCGCGGATCAACCCTAAAGGCGCACCCCTGTATCGGTCCGTGAATTGACGCGGCTTGACGTCTGCGCAACCGGCTGCGGTTAATCGATGTGCAGGGGAACGCAAGAAAGTGTTCGCAGAGTGTTTCTTCGCATGTGCTGCACGTCACCTTGCAGCCGTGGGGAATCACGCAGATATCAACGGCGGCAACGCGCACTTTCCTGCAGCAAGGCGCCGCGCAGGGCGGCACGGTCGTCCTCGCTCACCGCATTCTGGAGATGGTTCACCTCGTTTCGGCTAAGGCTGCAGGGGTCTATTTCGTAGCCAGGCGGCCAAAAGCCCAAATTGCGGGCAACCCCCTGGATCATCTGGCGGGGGCTCATCTGCGGCTTCAGGCGGAAGTAGCGCGGCGCATGCTGAAAGGCCGGGTCGTTGTTGAGCCGGCGGAAGGGCTGATGGGCGAAGGTGTCGGCGTTCGGTGCAGCACCGCCAGGGGCAGTGTCGGGGATGCTCAGGTCCAAGCGCGGCTGTGACGGACTTGCCGTGGCCTGCTCGATCGAGGAAGGCGAGGGTTGTGAGGGGGATTGCCGCGCCCGCGATGGCGGAAATTGGCTGGAGCGCGCCGGTTGCCTGGCTGCCGTGGCTGCCGTGGCTGGCGGGCGCGGCGGTACAGGCCGTGGCAGCAGCCAGCGCAGGCTGGTACGTACACCATTGTCGGTGGGCCGGTATTGGCGCGGCTGCAGCAGCCACAACGCAATGGCCACATGCACCGCGATGACCACCAACGCTGCGCTCAGGTGTGGGAAAGATCTGGAAATTGCCGGCATCACCATTGCATCCATGCGGGGGGCGCTGTTGTGACCGCAAGGTACAGCAATAGGTTCCGCTCGCATGCCCCGGACTGGGCCGGCCGCGGAAGGACGGTGTCGGCTGCAACCAATTGGCAGTGGCGGCGGCGGTGCATGGCAGACTGCCGCTACTCTTTCTTCCGCAACGCCCATGCCCGCTGCCGCCAGCTCTGCCCCCCTGAACTCCCCGCGCCGCGTACTGGCGGCCAGCCTGATCGGCACCACCATCGAATTTTTCGACTTCTACATCTACGCCACGGCGGCGGTGCTGGTGTTCCCCAAGCTGTTCTTCCCCGAGAGCAGCAACGACGCGGCACTGCTGCAGTCGCTGGCAACCTTTGCCGTCGCCTTCATCGCCCGGCCGGTGGGCTCGGCGGTATTTGGCCATTACGGCGACCGGATCGGGCGCAAGGCCACGCTGGTCGCGGCGCTGCTGACCATGGGCCTGTCGACGGTGGCCATCGGTCTGCTGCCGACCTACCACGACATCGGCGTGATCGCGCCGCTGCTGCTGGCGCTGTGCCGGTTCGGTCAGGGCCTGGGGCTGGGCGGGGAATGGGGCGGTGCGGTGCTGCTGGCGACCGAGAACGCGCCACCCGGCAAGCGTGCCTGGTACGGCATGTTCCCCCAGCTGGGGGCGCCGTTGGGCTTCCTGCTGTCGGCTGGCACCTTCCTGGTGCTGGGGCGGGTACTGGATGACGCCAGCTTCCTGGCCTGGGGCTGGCGGGTGCCGTTCATTGCCAGTGCGCTGCTGGTGATCGTGGGCCTGTGGGTGCGTTTGAACATCCGCGAGACGCCGGATTTCCAGAAGGCGCTGGAGCAGGGCCAGCGGGTGCGCCTGCCAATGCGCGAGGTGCTGCTCGGCCACGGGTTTGCCGTGCTGGCCGGCACCTTGGCGGCGTTCGCCACCTTTGTGCTGTTCTATCTGATGACGGTCTTCACGCTGGGCTATGGCACTTCGACCCTGGGCTATGCACGTGAGGATTTCCTGCTGCTGCAGATGATCGGCATCCTGTTCTTCGCGGCCGGCATACCGCTGGCGGCGCTGTATGGCGACCGGCACGGCACCGTCAAGGCAATGTTGTGGGCGACGCTGGGCATCTTCCTGTTCGGCTTGTTTTTCCAGCCGTTGTTCCAGGCCGGTCATCCGTTGCAGGTACTGCTGTTCCTGTCGTTGGGGCTGTTCCTGATGGGGCTGACCTATGGGCCCTGCGGCACCATGCTGGCGGGGCTGTACCCGGTGCAGGTGCGCTATACCGGCGCGTCGCTGTCATTCAATCTTGCCGGCATCCTGGGCGCGGCGCCGGCGCCATATGCGGCAACCTGGTTGGCCGGCAAATTCGGCATCGCCGCTGTCGGCGGCTACCTGTGCGCTACCGCGCTGCTGACCGGCCTGGCCCTGCTGGCGATCAAGCGGCGGCAGGGCAGGGGTGCCGCAGGAACGCCGTAAGTCGCGACCAGCGCCAATCCCACACAGATCGGCAACCTGTGCGCCTCGCGGCGTACCTGCGGCGGAAAACCCGGGAGCGGTGCGATTGCGGCATCTGTGGAGGTGCCGGCAACTGCTTGCTCCCGCAAACAAGGGCTCAGCGGAATAGGCGTTTCAGCGTGCGGCCCAGCCAGCTGCCTTCCTGATGATCACGCGCAAACTGGTTGAGGTGGCGCTTCACGTGTTCGGCATAGGCCTTGTCGTCGCCACGGATGTGGTTGAACAGCCAGCGTGACAGCATGTTGCGCAGCTCGTCGGTGACGTCCTCACCGGCCTGGAAGCGCAAGCGGTATTCGGAGACGCGTTTGCCGAACACTTCATGCACGCGCTTGTGCGCGGCGCAGAACGGGTAGCCGGCTTCTTCCATCAATTCTTCTTCGAAAGCGAAGTGCGACATGGTGTAGTCCACCAGTTCGTCGATGACTTCGGCCACGGCAACGCGCTCGAGGCTTTTCTGCGCAACATGCAGGTGGTTAAGCATCTCCACGATGCGCATGTGCTGGTGGTCGATGACCTCCACACCCGTATTGAGATCGTCCTGCCAAACCAGTAATGCCACCGCCCCTTCTCCCTCTGCGTGCGTTGAGCTGCACTTTAGGGAGCGCACCGGGCCGGCGCGTTGATCTGGATCAATGCCGGGTTTTCAGCGCGGTTTTCGTTCAGATCGCGGGCTGATCGCGTTCAATGCGTATCGCTGCTGCAGATACGGTTGCGCCCGCCTGCCTTGGCCAGGTACAGCTGGCGATCGGCTTCGGTGATAAGCAGGTGCAGGTTGCCGCCACGCAGCGGCATGCGGCAGACGCCGATGCTGACCGTCATGCGCAGGACGTTGTCGCCGAACGGCAGGCGCAAGGCGGCCACCGCCTGCCGCATCTGTTCAAAATGGTCGGTGCTGGCGGCAGCGTCCATGCCGCTGACCATCAGGCAGAACTCCTCGCCGCCAAAGCGCGCGCTGATGTCGTGCGCGCGCGTATGCGCCTGCAGTACCGAGGCGACGGCGCGGATGGCCTGGTCTCCGGCCTCGTGGCCGAGGCTGTCATTGATGTGCTTGAAATGGTCGATGTCGACCATGGCCACCGCCACCATGCCGGCGTTGTCGGCGGCGCCGAGCTGGCGCTGGCTCTGTTCCAGAAAGCTGCGGCGGTTGGGCAGGCCGGTCAGGAAATCGCGGGTAGCCAGATCTTGCAGTGTGCCGATCAGTTCCAGCTGGTCCACGTTCTGCGAGACCCGGCAGAAGAATTCCTCGCGCGAGAACGGCTTGCGCAGGAAGTCATTGGCGCCGTTCTTGAGGAAGCGCGGGATCAGCGAGGGATCGGTGTTGCCGGAAATGCCGATCACCGCCACCTTGTCGCGTGCACGCAGGGCGCGCAGCCGGCGGGTCAGTTCCACGCCCTGCATGCCGGGCATCTCCTCATCGACGATGACCAGGCGGATGGCCGGGTCGGCCTCGATCGCGCGCAGCGCCGAGGCGCCGTCATCGGCCTCGATGACGTGGTAGCCGTACATCGCCAGCAAGGCGGCGGCATAGGCGCGCGCCGACGGCGAATCGTCCACCACCAATGCGGCGATGCGGCGGTTGCGCTCCATGCGCTGTACCAGCCAGACCAGATAGTCGATGCTGCCCGGTGTGTTCTTCAGGACGTAGTCGATGATCTGCTGCTGCAGCACGCGCTTGCGCAGGTCTTCGTCATAGACCCCGCTGACCACGATGGTCGGCAGCCCGCGGTTGACGAAGTACTGCACCACCTGGTCGCGGTCGCCATCGGTCAGCACCAGCCCGGTCAGCACCAGGAACCAACCGTCTTCGCGGTCCAGCAGCTCGCCGGCTTCGGCCAGGCTGGAAGCGACGCTGACCGGCAGCTCCAGGCGTTGCTCGATGGCCTCGCGCAGCATCGTGGTGAAGGTGCGCGAGTTCTCCACCAGCAGAATGCGCTGCGGCAGCGGCGTGATCGACGGGCTGTCGAACGCGAGCTGTGGCGGAGTGGCAAGAGGGGCGAGAGTAGGGAGCATCGGAACGTGTAACGGCAGCTGCCGTAAGAACTTGAGGTGGAGCGCGCGTTGCGGTTGCCGCGCCGGCGTGAAGGCTGGCCTTCACCCACCGGTCGACATTGCCGCTTGCCGCACTCGCCCCGTGCTCGGGCCTTACCAGAGCAGGTCGCGCAGCTTGTACCAGGACATGGCCGCCACCAACAGCGGCATGCGCAGGGCCTTGCCGCCGGGGAACACGCCGTGCGGGATGCGTTCGAACACGTCCAGACGCTGCGCCTGGCCGGCAATGGCGGCGGCGATCACTTCACCGGCCAGCCCGGTGCTGGCGACGCCGTGGCCGGAAAATCCCTGGGCGAAATACACGTTCGGGGTGATCCGGCCCCAATGCGGGGCGCGGTTGCGGGTGATGTCGATATAGCCGCCCCACACGTATTCCATCTCGACGTCGGCCAGTTGCGGGAATACCCGGCGCATACGGCGGGTCATGCTGGCGCGCAGGCCCGGCGGTGGCAGTGCGGAATAGTTGGCTTGGCCGCCGAACAGCAGGCGGTGGTCGCGGCTGAGCCGGAAGTAGTCCAGCGCCCAGTTCACATCGGCCACGGCCATGTCGTTGCGGATCAGTGCGCGTGCGCGCTCGGCGCCGAGCGGCTGGGTGGCACCGATATAGGTGCCGACCGGCATCATCCGGGTTTCCAGCTCGGGTGCGATGCCCTGCAGCCAGGCGTTGCCAGCCAATACGACGAAATCGGCATCGACGCGGCCGTGGTCGGTGATCAGCGCCGGCTGCGTGCCGCGCTGCAGGCGGGTGACCGGTGAATGCTCGTGCACGGTGACGCCCGCGGCCACCGCCGCCTGGGCCAGGCCCTGCGCATAGGCCAAGGGATGCAGATGGCCGCTGGCAGGGTCGTACATCGCACCCAGGTAACGGTCGCTGGCCAGCTCCTGCTGCAGGCGCGGGCGGTCCCACCATTCCAGCGGATAGTCGTAGCGCTGCGCCATGCGCTCGATGTCGGCACGCAGGGCACGTTCCTGACGCGGGTGGATCGGCACGCTGGCATGGCCGTCACGCCAATCGCAGTCGATGCCATGCCGGGCGATGCGCTGCTTGAGCATGTGCATGCCATCGCGCGAGAAATCGAACAGCAGCCGCGCATCGTCGTCGCCGATCAGCGCTTCCAGCGTGTCCTGCTCGCAGCCGTAGCCGACGATGGCTTGGCCACCGTTGCGGCCGGAAGCGCCCCAGCCGATCCGCTCGGCCTCCAGCACGGTGACCTTGTAGCCCTTTTCGGCCAGGGCCAGTGCGGCCGTCAGGCCCGTGTAACCGGCGCCGAGCACGGCCACGTCGGCACGCGCCTGCCCACGCAGCGGTGCATGCGCGGCGAGCTCGGGTTGACTGGCGGCGTACCAGCTTGGTGGGTAAACGGATGCAGCGGCGTCCACGGACATCAGGCCGAATCAGGGGCGGGCAGTGTAACGACCCCTGCGTATGCGGCGCGCGCAGGCGGGGGAACAAGCGGCTTAGTGTGCCCCCTGCAACTTGAATGACAGATGGCGCTTGGTTGCCTAATCCGCGGGGCAGGGGTAGCGTGCTAGCACGTCTCACGAGCTTCACCCATGGCCAGCCTGCCGCTGGTCGGCTTGCCTACCGACAGCAAGCCGATCGGCTCCCATCCTTTTCTTGTGGTCGGTGAAAAGTATGTGCGCGCCGTTGTCGAGGGCGCGCAGGCCACCCCGCTGGTACTGCCGCTGCTGCAACCGCCGCTGCCGGCAGGGGATTGGCTGGCCACCCTGGATGGGCTGCTGTTGACCGGTGCGACCAGCAACATCGAGCCGCATCACTACAACGGCGGCGACAGCTGGCCGGGCAATCCGCATGATCCGGCACGCGATGCCAATGTGTTCGGGCTGATTCCGCAGGCGTTTGCGCTGGGCATGCCGATCCTGGCCATCTGCCGGGGTTTCCAGGAGCTCAATGTCGCCTTCGGTGGCAGCCTGCACCCCAAGGTGCATGAAGTACCCGGTCTGGCTGATCATCGTGAAAACCCGGCGGCATCGCTGGACGTGCAATACGGGCCGGCCCATACGCTGCGATTGCGTGCGGATGGCCTGCTGGCCGGCATTGCCGGCGGCACCGAGGTGATGGTCAATTCGGTGCACGGCCAGGGCGTTGCCCGCCTCGGTGAAGGCCTGCAGGTGGAGGCCCACGCGCCGGACGGCCTGATCGAGGCCTTTCGTGGCAGTGGCCCGTCGTTCCTGCTTGGCGTGCAGTTCCATCCGGAATGGCGGGTTGCCGAAAATCCGTTCTATCTGGGTATTTTTCAAGCCTTCGGCGAGGCCTGTCGCCGCTATCGGTTACACAAACAAGTTGGTTCCCCATGACTTCGCGCCCCCGCAACCGCAAGACCGCCGCCGCCGTACAGGAAGAAAGCTCGCTGCTGCGCTGGCTCAAGGACCGGCACATCACCGAGGTCGAATGCCTGGTGCCGGATATCACCGGCAATGCGCGCGGCAAGATCATCCCGGCTGATAAGTTCTCGCACGACTACGGCACGCGCCTTCCGGAAGGCATCTTCGCCACCACGGTGACCGGCGATTACCCGGATGACTACTACGAGCTGACTTCGCCGGCCGACGCGGACATGATCCTGCGTCCGGACCCGGATACCGTGCGCATGGTGCCTTGGGCGACCGACCCGACCGCGCAGATCATCCACGATTGCTACACCAAGAGTGGCCAGCCGCATGAGCTGGCGCCGCGCAACGTGCTTCGGCGCGTGCTGGTCGCCTATGAGGAACTCGGCCTGAAACCGGTGGTGGCGCCGGAGCTGGAATTCTTCCTGGTGCAGAAGAACACCGACCCCGACTTCCCGCTGTTGCCGCCGGCGGGCCGTTCCGGTCGCCCGGAAACCGCGCGCCAGTCGTATTCCATCGATGCGGTCAACGAGTTCGATCCCATCCTCGACCTGATGTACGACTACTGCGATGCGATGAAGCTGGACGTGGATACCTTGATCCACGAATCCGGCGCCGCCCAGCTGGAGGTCAACTTCACCCACGATGATGCGATGTCGCTGGCCGACCAGGTGTTCCTTTTCAAGCGCACCATGCGCGAGGCGGCATTGCGCCACGGCATCTACGCCACCTTCCTGGCCAAGCCGATGGAAACCGAACCCGGCAGCGCGATGCATATCCACCAGAGTCTGGTGCGTGTGTCCGATGGCAGGAACGTGTTTGCCGGCAAAAAAGAAGGTGAGTACAGCGAAACCTTCGACAATTACCTGGCTGGCCTGCAGAAGTACGTTCCGGCGGCGATGGGTTTCTTCGCGCCGAACGTGAATTCCTACCGCCGCCTGGTGTTTGGCGAAGTCTCGCCGAGCAACGTTGAGTGGGGCTTCGACAACCGCACCTGCGGCCTGCGCGTACCGATGGACAGCCTGGAAAACAACCGCGTGGAAAGCCGCTTCGCCGGTTCCGATGCCAATCCTTACCTGGCGATGGCGGCGACCCTGGCCTGTGGCCTGCTGGGGATCCGCGAGAAGCTGACGCCGACCCCGCCGATCAGCGGCAACGCCAAGGAGCTGGGCTACGAGCTGCCGCGCTCGCTGGGTGAATCGCTGGACGGGCTGGAAGCCTGCGACGCGCTGCAGGAGCTGCTGGGGCGCCGGTTCTGCCGTGCCTACGTCTCGGTGAAACGCAAGGAGTACGAGACTTTCTTCCGCGTGATCAGCTCCTGGGAGCGTGAATTCCTGCTGTTGAACGTGTGATCCGCGCAGGAAGGCAGGGCGCGCAGGATTGTAGGAGCGGCGTAAGCCGCGAAGCTCGCAGGATGTCAGGTCGCGGGTGTCTCGGGCGCTGAACCGATGTCAGCTTCGCGGCTCACGCCGCTCCTACAGCTTGTCTCCCTCCCTTTTGCGTAGCAAAGGGGAGGGTTGTGGAGGGGTTGGCTCTTTGGCCTTTCAAGCATTGCCTGCTTCGCGGCTCACGCCGCTCCCACAACCCCCTGCAGCCCGCCTTCTACACAGAAAGGCGCCGCAGATGGGACAATGGCCCACCTCCCGGCTTGGCCGGTCCCCCATACCGCTCCCGGATCACACTGGAGAACCCATGAATCTGCGCATTCTGACCGTTGGTGTCGCCATTTCCCTGCTTGCTGCCTGCGGCGGCAAGGAACCCGGCGCCAAGCCTGCTGAAGGCGGCGAGGCCAAGGTCCTCAACGTCTACAACTATTCGGATTACATCGCCGAAGACACCATTCCGAACTTCGAGAAGTCGACCGGTATCAAGGTCACCTACGACGTGTTCGACAGCGACGAGATGGTTGAGACCAAGTTGCTGACCGGCGACAGCGGCTACGACATCGTGGTGCCGACGCTGAACTTCTTCGGCCGCCAGATTCAGGCCGGTGTGTTCCTGCCGCTGGACAAGAGCAAGATCCCGAACCTGGCCAACCTTGACCCGGCGGTGATGCAGCGCATCGCCGGCCAGGACCCGGGTAACCAGTACGGCGTGCCGTACATGATGGGCAGCACCGGCATCGGCTACAACGTGGCCAAGCTGAAAGAGCGTTTCGGCGGCAGCGCCGACATCGCCAACAGCTGGGACCTGGTGTTCAAGCCGGAAAACATCGCCAAGATGAAGGATTGCGGCGTCACCCTGCTGGATACGCCTGCGGACATGATCCCGGTGGCTTTGCATTACCTGGGCGAAGACCCGCACAGCGCCGATCCGGCCGTGCTGCAGAAGGCTGCCGACCTGCTCAAGTCGATCCGTCCGTACGTGCAGAACTTCCACTCCTCGCAGTACGTGGGCTCGCTGGCCAACGGCAGCACCTGCCTGGTGGTGGGCTGGTCGGGTGACATCATCCAGGCCCGTGACCGCGCCGAAGAGGCCAAGAATGGCGTGGAAGTGGCCTATTCCATCCCCAAGGAAGGTGCCCCGCAGTGGTTTGACATGCTGGCCATTCCCAAGGATGCCAAGCATCCGGGCAATGCCTATGCCTTCATCAACTACCTGCTGGAGCCGGAAGTCGCGGCCAAGAACACCAACGTGACCCACTATGCCAACCCGGTGAAGTCGGCGACCTCGCTGGTTGACCCGGCCATCCGTGACGACAAGACCATCTACCCGGCCGAAGACGTGGCCGCCAAGATGTTCACCTATGCGATCAACAGCCCGGAGACGGACAAGCTGTACACCCGTCTGTGGACCGAGGTGAAGACCGGTCGTTGATCTGAAGCCGTGCCTGCCACCCGTCCCGCGTCCGAGGGATGGGTGATCAGGGCCAAGGCGCGTTTCGCATCTGATCCAGACAACGCCTCCCTCACAAGGGTAGGCGTTGTTGTTTGTGGTGCTCCAAGGGGCGGCAGCAGCGTGAGCAGGACTTCACTCGACGCAGCCAGAAGTCCGCCCCCTCCCTTTTGCGTAGCCAAGGGAGGGCTGGGGAGGGGTAAGCTCTTGTGGCCTTTCAGGCATTGCCAGCTTCGCGGCTGACGCCGCTCCCACAGCCCGCACAGCTCGAGACGCGCCAGCTGCTCTTCCTCCCTTTGGCGTAGCCAAGGGGAGGGTTTGGGAGGGGTAAGCTCTTGCGGCCTTTCAGGCATTGCCAGCTTCGCGGCTGACGCCGCTCCTACAACATCGAGGCGCCGGCTGGTCTCCCTCCCTTTGGCGTAGCCAAGGGGAGGGCTGGGGAGGGGTAAGCTCTTGTGGAGCCTTCACGCACTATCAGCTTCGCGGCTGACGCCGCTCCTGCAGCCCTGGCAGGTTCAATCGCCCCCAACCGCCACAGCCGGCGGTGTCGTCAGCAAAAAGGGGGGGCTAAACTACGCTGGTTTGTTCATCTGCCTGCTTCCGGAGCCCTACATGCCCGTTGACGCCAAGCCAGAGGCCATCGCTTTGAACAGCGAGCCCGGCTACCTGTCCATTCGCGATCTGCGCAAGGAATTCGATGGTTTCGTCGCCGTCGATGACGTCAATCTTGATGTGCGCAAGGGCGAGATCTTCGCGCTGCTCGGGGGGTCGGGGAGTGGCAAGTCCACCCTGCTGCGTTGCCTGGCCGGCTTTGAAACCCCGACCAAGGGCACGATCCTGCTCGACGGCCAGCCGATCACCGCGCTGCCGCCCTACGAGCGGCCGATCAACATGATGTTCCAGTCCTATGCGCTGTTCCCGCACATGACGGTGGAGCAGAACATCGCCTTCGGCCTGAAGCAGGACGGCATGGCCAAGGACGCCATCGCCCGCCGCGTCGGCGAGATGCTGGAGCTGGTGCAATTGGAGAAGCTGGGCAAGCGCAAGCCGCACCAGCTGTCCGGCGGCCAGCAGCAGCGCGTGGCGCTGGCGCGCTCGCTGGCAAAGAGCCCCAAGCTATTGTTGCTGGACGAGCCGATGGGCGCGCTGGACAAGAAGCTGCGCTCGAAGATGCAGCTGGAGCTGGTCAACATCATCGAGCAGCTGGGGGTGACCTGCGTGATGGTCACCCATGATCAGGAAGAAGCCATGACCATGGCCACCCGCATCGCAGTGATGGACCAGGGTTGGATCCAGCAGATCGGCAAGCCCGATGACATCTACGAGCAGCCGGCCAATCGTTTCGTAGCCGGTTTCATCGGCTCGGTGAATTCCTTCGAAGGCGTGATCGACGAGGACCTGCCCGAATACGTCACCGTGCGCACCGCGGATTTCCCGGCGCCGATCTACGTAGGCCACGGCATCACCGGCTACGAAGGCCAGCCGGTGGCGTTCGCGCTGCGCCCGGAGAAGGTCCACATCGCCAAGGAAGAACCGGAAGGGGAGACCAACAAGGCCTTCGGCGTGGTCGAGGACATCGCCTATTTCGGCAGCCACTCGGTCTACCACGTGCGCCTGCCCAGTGGCGCCAAGATCCTGTCCAACTTCGCCAACATGAAGCGCTGGGACAGCGACGGCATCACCTGGAACGATGAAGTCTGGGTGTCCTGGGACGACAACGACGGCGTGGTGCTGACCTCATGAGCGCGACCAGCCCACTCACCCGCGGTTGGCGGCGGTGGTTGCCCGGTGCGCGCGCAGGTGTGATCGGCGTGCCCTACCTGTGGCTGCTGCTGTTCTTCGCCATCCCGTTCCTGATCGTGCTGAAGATCTCCTTCGCCAAGATGGCGGTGGCCATGCCGCCGTATACCTCCATCGTCGAATACGTGGACAACGCGTTCACGGTGAACCTCAATCTTGGCAACTACACCGCGCTGTTCACCGACAGCCAGTACCTGGTCGCCTATCTGAGTTCGATCAAGATCGCGGTGATCTCGACGTTGTTGACCTTGCTGATCGGTTACCCGATGGCCTACGTGATCTCGCGGATGTCACCGTCGGCGCGCAACATCGCGATGATGCTGGTGGTGCTGCCGTCGTGGACCTCGTTCCTGATCCGCGTCTACGCCTGGATCGGCATCCTCGACAGCAACGGCCTGATCAACCGGACGCTGATGAACCTCGGGCTGATCGACGAGCCGCTGCGCATCCTCTACACCCCGGTCGCCGCGTATATCGGCATCGTCTACTGCTATCTGCCGTTCATGGTGCTGCCGCTGTATGCCAACCTGGTCAAGCTGGACAACCGCCTGCTGGAGGCCGCCTACGACCTGGGTGCCAAGCCTTGGCAGGCGTTCGCGCGCATCACCTTGCCGCTGTCGCGCAGCGGCATCATCGCCGGCTGCATGCTGGTGATGATTCCGGCGGTGGGCGAGTTCGTCATCCCGGAAATGCTGGGCGGGCCGGACACCTTGATGATCGGCCGCGTGCTGTGGGGCGAGTTCTTCAACAACCGCGACTGGCCGCTGGCCTCGGCGGTAGCCATCGTGATGCTACTGTTGCTGCTGGTGCCCATCATCATCTTCAACCGGTCCCAGCAGCGTGAGCTGGAAGGGAAGCTGGCATGAGCATGACCCGGCGTAGTTCCTGGTTGGGTTGGAGCATCCTGCTGCTCGGCTTTGCCTTCCTGTACCTGCCGATCCTGTTGCTGATGGTGTACTCGTTCAATTCCTCGCGGCTGGCGACGGTATGGGCGGGCTTCTCCACACAGTGGTACGGCGAGTTGTTCCGCGACCGCCAGCTGCTGCAGGCGGCCTGGATCAGCATCAAGATCGCATTCTGGACAGCGAGCGCATCAATGGTGATCGGCACCATGGCGGCGATGGCGATGACCCGCTTCAAGCGCTTCCCCAGCAAGACCCTGTTCGGCGCCTTGGTGACGGCGCCGCTGGTGATGCCGGAGGTGATCATCGGCCTGTCGATCCTGCTGATGCTGGTATCGATGGGCGGCTTGTTCGGGCTGCCGTCCAAGGGCGTGGTGGCGATCTGGATCGCGCATGTCACCTTCACCATCTCCTTCGTGACGGTGGTGGTGTCCTCGCGCCTGCAGGAGCTGGACCGCTCGCTGGAAGAGGCGGCAATGGATCTGGGTGCGAACCGGGTCAAGGTGTTCTTCCTGATCACCTTGCCGATCATCGCGCCGGCGCTGATGTCGGGCTGGTTGTTGGCCTTCACCCTGTCGCTGGATGACGTGGTGATTGCCAGCTTCGTCGCCGGCCCCAGCTCGACCACGCTGCCGATGAAGATCTTTGCCTCGGTGAGAATGGGCGTGAGCCCGAAGATCAACGCCCTGGCCACGTTGATGGTGCTGGCAGTATCGACGGTGGCAGTGCTGGGTTGGTGGATCTCGGCCCGCGCCGAAAAACGCCGCCAGCGCGACATGCAGCTGGCCCTGCAGGAAAACGGCTGACGCCCAGATGTAGTGCCGAGCCATGCTCGGCAGAGGCTCTACCGGTAAAGCCCCCTGCCGAGCATGGCTCGGCACTACAGATGAGTCCCTGTGCCGAGTTGCAGGCCTTCGCTTGGGATTTACCTGCCCGCAACACTTGCGGCGCTACCATTCCTGCATTCGTTGCGTGCAGGTGATTCCATGGCGTCGTATCAGACTATCAATCCCTTCAGCGGCCAGGTCGTGCGCACGGTCGAGCTGATGACGGCGGCTGCCATCGAGCAGCGGCTGGCAGCGGCTGCATCGGCCTTCCCGCAATGGGCGGGGTTGTCGCTGGATCAACGCGGTGACTATCTGCGCAACATCGCTGGCGGCCTGCGCGCGCGCCGTGACGACATCCAGCGCACGATGACGGCCGAGATGGGCAAGCTGCGCCGCGAGGCACTGGCCGAAATCGAAAAGAGCGCCGCAGCCTGCGGGTACTACGCCGATCACGCCGCGGACTATCTCAAGCCGCAGCCCATCCCCACCGAAGCCCAGCGCAGCTATGTCATCTACCAGCCGATCGGCTGCGTGATGGCGGTGATGCCGTGGAATTTCCCGTTCTGGCAAGTGATCCGTTTTCTGGCCCCGGGGCTGATGGCCGGCAATGTCGCCCTGCTCAAGCACGCCAGCAATGTTCCCGGCTGTGCCGATCTGCTGCGCGAGATTGTGGCCGCCGCCGGCGTACCCGAGGGTGTGTTCGACGTGCTGCATATCGACAACGACCAGGCCGCCGAAGTGCTGCGTGACCGACGGATCAAGGCGGTCACCCTGACCGGTAGCGAACGCGCTGGCCGTTCGATTGCCGCCAACGCGGGCGATCAGCTGAAGAAATGCGTGATGGAGCTGGGCGGCAGCGATGCCTTCGTGGTGCTGGACGATGCCGATCTGGACCTGGCCGCCGCCGCTGCGGTGCGTTCGCGCTTCGACAATGCCGGTCAGACCTGCATCGCGGCCAAGCGCTTCATCCTGGTGGATTCGATTGCCGATGCCTTCGTGCAGCGCTTCGTTGAAGCGGCGCAGGTGCGCGTATACGGCGACCCGCAGGAGGAAGCGACCACCATGGCGCCGATGGCGCGCGCTGACCTGCGCGATGAGCTGCACAAGCAGGTACGGGCCAGTATCGGCAAGGGCGCGAAGGTGCTGCTGGGTGGCGCACCGGTTGCCGACAGCAATGCCGGCTACCTGGCCACCATTCTCGACAATGTCGGGCCCGGCATGCCCGCCTATGACGAGGAGTTGTTCGGCCCGGTGGCGGCGATCATCCGGGTCAAGGATGAAGCCGAGGCGGTGCGGGTTGCCAATGACACCAGCTTCGGTCTTGGCGGCAGCGTCTGGACCCGCGATGTGCTGCGCGGTGAGAACGTCGCCGTGCAGCTGGAATGCGGTGCGGCCTTCGTCAATTCAGTGGTGAAGAGCGATGCACGCTTGCCGTTTGGTGGCACCAAACGCTCGGGCTTTGGGCGCGAATTGGCGGGGCCGGGCATTCATGAGTTCATGAATATCAAAACCGTTTACGTGGCCTGACGCTGAGGTTGTAGGAGCGGCGTAAGCCGCGAAGCTGGTGGTCCGTGTGTGCCTGCGAAAGCCTGCAACTGCAGTTGGGAAAGCCCCTGCCGAGCATGGCTCGGCACTACATTGCAGCTCCCTCCCTTTCGCGTAGCGAAGGGGAGGGTTGGGGAGGGGTTGGCTCTGCCGCCTCTGTTTTGGCAGGGGCTTCGCGGCTTACGCCTCTCCTACAACAGCGCGATTGCCGCTCTCATCAACCAAACGGCTGGTCGATGGACTTGCTCTGCGGCGTCATCAGTGCCGCGCCGTCTTCGGTGACGTAGAGGATGTCCTCCAGGCGCACGCCGAAACGGTCCGGGATGTAGATACCCGGTTCGTCGCTGAAGGTCATTCCCGGCTCCAGCAAATGCTTGTTGCCACGCACCAGGTAATCCCATTCGTGCATGTCGATGCCGATGCCGTGACCCAGGCGGTGACTGAAATAGCGATAGTCCGGACCATAGCCGGCGTCGCTGATCACCTTGCGCGCCGCGGCGTCCACATCACCCATCGCCACGCCCGGACGCGCGGCATGCAATGCCGCTGTCTGCGCCTTCAACACGATGTCGAACACCTTGCGGATCTCATCGTTCGGTTGGCCCAGTACTACGGTGCGTGTGATGTCGCTGGTGTAACCACCGGCACGGCAGCCGCCATCGAAGATGATCGGCGTGCCTTCGACCAGGTGTTGCGGTTTGTCCGAGCCATGCGGCGAGGCGGTGTACTTGCCGATGTTGACGCTGGCATCGCCGCTCAGGCCGGTGCGCGCATAGGCCATGGCCAGCAGCGCGCTGATGTCCTGTTCGGTCATGCCCGGCTGCAAGGCCTTCCACACCGCTTCATAGACGGCCAGCGTGGTTTCGTTGGCCAGCTTCATCAGTGCCAGTTCGGCCGCGCTCTTTACCCGGCGGCAGCCGGACACCACCGGCCAGGCCGGTACCACCTTGGCCTGTGGCAGCGCATCGGCAATGCCCTTGGCGCGGAAATAGGGCACGGCTTCTTCCATGCCCAGCGTGCCGGTGGCGTGGCCCATGTCGCGCAGCACCTTGGCTACCAGCGCGTAGGGATCTTCATCTTCCTGCCAGCCGCGCACGTCGTTGCCGAGCTTGATCTGCTCCAGCGTGCGCACCCGCTCGAATTCCGGGGTGACATAGACCGGCTCACCCTTGCGCGGCAGGATCACGCCGGTCAGGCGTTCGCTGTCCCACCAGCGCATCCCGGTGAAATAGGTCAACGAGCTGCCGGCGCCAATGAACACCGCGTCGATGCCATGCTCGGCCATCAACCGCTGGGCCTTGGCTACCCGCGCAATGCGCTCGTCATTGCCGATCGGCACTACCTGCGCGGCGACCGGTTTCAGCCCGCGCATCGACGCCGGCACCGTGGCGTCGCTGTTGCCGCTACCTTGGGCCGACGCCAGCTGCGACATGGGCAGCGCTGCGGCACCCGCAATCAGCGTGTTGCGCAGGAAGCGGCGGCGTGCGGGTGTGGGCTGCTTGTCTTGCATGGTTTCCCTCATTGAAGGCTGTGCGCTGGCTCAAAGCCAGCCGGAACGTTTGAACAGGCGGTACAGCACCACGCAGATCACGCCAACGCCGACCATCAGCAATGGATAGGCAAAGCGCCCGCCCAGCTCCGGCATATGCGCGAAGTTCATGCCGTACCAGCTGGTGACCAACGTGGGGGCGGCGAGCAGGGCAGCCCAGGCGCCGAGCTGCTTGACGGTTTCGCCCTGTCCCAGCGTCACCAGTGACAGGTTCACGCTCAAGGCGGTGCCCAGCATTTCGCGCAGGGTGTCGATGGCCTCATTGACGCGTGCGGCATGGTCCTGCACGTCGCGCAGGTAGAGCCGCACTTCTTCGTTGATCAGCTGTGCCTGGTTGCGTTGCAACTGTGCCAGGGCGTCCTGCAGCGGGGCTACCGCCAGGCGCATCTTGTTGAGCTCGCGCTTGAGTTCGTACAGGCGGATCACCGTGCGCCGCTTGTAGCTGTCGGCGAAGATGTCCTTCTCAAGCAGGTCCAGGGTGTCGCGGAAGCTGTCGGTGATCGGCAGGTAGTGGTCGACCACCGCGTCCAGCACCGAATACAGGCAGAACGAGGGCCCCATCGCCAACAGCTCGGGCTCTCGTTCCAGCCGTGCGCGCACCGGCGCATACGACAGCGACGCGCCGTGGCGCACTGTCACCAGGAAGCGCGGGCCGAGAAAGGCATGGGTTTCGCCGTAGCGGATGCGCTCATCCACCACCTGCGCGGTATGCACCACCACGAACAACGAATTGCCGTAGGTTTCGATCTTGGGCCGCTGGTGCGCCTTGCGCGTGTCTTCAATGGCCAGCGGGTGCAGGTTGAACTCTTCCTGCACCTTGTCCAGCACGCTGTCATTGGGCTCGTACAGGCCGACCCAGACAAAACCCTTGGCATCGTCGGCCAGCACGTCGCTGATGCTGTCCAGGTCCAGCGCACGCTGTGTGCCGTCGGCGCCATACCAAGTGCAGTTGATCACGCAGGCCGGGTTGGCCTGTACGGTTTGGGGAGTGATGCCGGTTGTCATCCCGGCATCGTGCCTCAGCTGGCCGGTGACGCCAAGCTGCGGCGCCCAAACATCAGCGCAAGGACCAGATGGATGGGCAGCAGCAACACGATCCATTGCACGTTGAACTGTGCCTGCAGTGACAGCCAATGCAGGGGCAGGGCCAGCAGGGCGATGCCGGTCATCAGCCACAGCACTACCCGGAACCAGGCACGCGGCTGACGTCCGCGCAGCAGGCTCCATGCGCCCGCGACCAGCAACAGGGCCAGCGGGTTGAGCAGCAGCAGGTTGCGGTTGGCCCAGGCGGCCTGGTGCTCGCTGAAGCCCCACAGGAAGGTCAGCAGGGCGCCGGCAATACCGCAGAACAGCCAGAACGGCAGTGCGAACGCGGCAATCAGGCGCGGCTTGCGGCGCGCGGCATGCAGCGCCGCCGCCACCGCCAGCCCGACCAGCAGCCACGGCCACCAGGAACGCTGTTTTTCCTTCGGCTCGGGCGCCAGGCGTTGCGGCAGCAGCTGTTGTTCGGCCTGAACCAGCGGCCGGCCTTCGCTGTTGCGCACTTCGCGCAGGCTGTCCGCCAGGCGCATCGGCACGAAGGCTTCCTGCCAGCGTGACAGCGGCTGGTCGGCGTTGGGTCCCAGGCCCAGGTCGAAGCCCAGCCACATCCACGGCGAAGGCGAGGCCAGTCGCACCGATTCACTGCGGTAGCTGTTGCCGCGTGAGCGGCCGGCCAGCTGCGATTGCAGGGCGCCGCCCATCGCCTGGTCCAGGCTGTCGCGCACCATGGTGGCGCAGTTGGCGGTGAAGTAGTCGTAGCGGTAGCGCGCGTTTTCGGGCTTGGCCCGTTCGGCCAGCGCATCGGCCAGGGCATGTGCCTGCGCCGGCGGCAGGTCGAGCCACTGGATGCTGGCGCCGCGCCCGACATGCTCGTACTGGGCCAGGTCTTCTTCCAGCGGCAGTGCGACCAGGTAATACATCATCCTGCCGCGCACGAAGTTGCTGATGAAGTCCGGCTCGGACGGGTCGAAGAAACCGAAGTTGTATGACGTTGCCTGGCCGCTGGCCGGGTCCATCACCACTAGGGCGTCATGGCCGAAGCGCTCGAAGAACACTTCGCCCGGCAGCATGGTCACCACGCCGATGCGCGGTGCCGCGCTGGAAGCGCTGGGCGGGGGGGCGACAGGCTGTGCGCTGCTGGCCATCGCGGCCAGCAGCAGGAACAGCATCGCAAACGCGGACAGCAGCCGCGGCAGGCGCAGGGTAATCAATCGGCGTCCTGGTCTTCAGGCGGCAGGATGGTGACGTGGAAGGCCTGCACGCGGCGTGCATCGGCCTTGGCCACGCGGAACACGAAACGCTCCAGGGTCAGCTCATCGCCGATTTCCGGCAGGTGGCCCACCGCCTCGGTGACCAGGCCGCCGATGGTGTCGTAGTCGTCATCGGAGAAACCAGCACCGAAGCGCTCGTTGAAGTCGCCGATGGTGGTCAAGGCATCCACCACGTAGCGGCCATCGGCGAGGATGGCGATCTGCGAGGTGTGGTCTTCGGTCTCGTCGTGCTCGTCGTCGATCTGGCCGACGATCTGCTCCAGCACGTCCTCGATGGTGACCAGGCCGGCGACCCCGCCGTACTCATCAACCACGATGGCCATGTGGTTGCGCGAGAGCCGGAACTCCTTGAGCAGCACATTGAGCTTCTTCGATTCGGGAATGAGCACGGCCGGACGCAGCAGCTCGCGCACGCTGGCGTGGGTATTGTCGGCGACCACACCGCGCAGCAGATCCTTGGCCAGCAGGATGCCAAGGATGTCGTCCTTGTTCTCGCCGTGCACCGGGAAGCGTGAGTGGCCGGACTCGACCACCTGCTTCATCAACTCGATGAAGGGGCAATCCACCGGCAGGGACACCATGTGCGAGCGCGGGATCATCACGTCGCCGACGGTCAGCTCGGCCACCGAAATGGCGCCTTCCATCATTCGCAAGGTATCGGCGGCGATCAGGCCGTCCTGCTGTGCGGTCTGCAGGATGGCGACCAGTTCGTCGCGGGTATGGGGTTCGCTGGAGAACGCCGAACCCAGGCGCTCCAGCCAGCTGCGTTTCTTCTCGCCGTTTTCGGGCGAGGTACTACTGTCGTCTTCAGACATCTCTTGGTTTGACTGCACCCGGCACGCCGGGCGGTGCCGACAAGTCTAGCAGGATGTTTGCCGCTGCCTGTTCAAGCAGCCGGCCGGTTGGGGGTCTGCACGCTGGGCGCTATCGGCGGGACATCTGCCGGGTTGTCGGCAGGCTCGCCGGGAGCGGCCGGGAGGTCTTCCTCGGCCGGCAGGTCCAGGCTGTAGGTGCAGCCGGCCAGCGTCTTGCCGGGGTGGGATTTGACCGTGGAGACGCCCAGGATCACCGATTCGATCAGGGCTTCGCCGGTCTTGGCGTCATTGACATCGCGGCTGACCAGCTCGCGGCCGGCCATGAACTTGTCCGGGGCGTCGTAGCCGGTTTCCAGCTCCAGCTGTTTGGCCAGCGGCCGTGGGTCCGGCATGTCGAGGATGGCGATGATGGTGCCGCCGGCCATGGCGATATGGTCGGAACTGTGGCCGAACACGCTGATCGGGGTGTTGAGCATGTATTCGGCCATGAACAGGTTGCCCTGCGGCAGTGGCCGCCAGCCCAGTGCCACGGCTTTCAGCGGGTCGTTGGCGATGGGCGCCAGCGCCGCGAATTCACTGACGCTCTGCCGGCATTCGATCAGCGCGGGCAGGTCAATGACTGGCTGGGCGTGGGCCGAACCGGCGGCGGCAAATACTAGCGGGAGCAGGCGGGTCAGGCGCACGGCGTTCATTCGGTGAAGTCCTGGTGCCGATGATAGCGGCATCGCGGCTTGGCGCCGGGTTGTGGGAGCGGCAGGAGCCGCGAAGCTGGCATTCCGCGAGTGGCCGGCATGACCGCGATCAAGAGGTGTATCTGCTTCGCGGCTGACGCCGCTCCTACAGCCTCGCGGGCCATTGGGCTATCGATAAGGCCTCTGCCGAGCATGGCTCGGCACTACCTGGGATTGCCGGGAAAGCCCATGCCGAGCATGGCTCGGCACTACTGCTCGTTGGCGTAGGGGTCGGCAATGCCGAGGTCGGCCAGGATCTCGCGTTCCAGCTGCTCCATGGCCTCGGCTTCCTTGTCATCTTCATGGTCCCAGCCGAGCAGGTGCAGCACCCCGTGCACGGTGAGGTGGGCGTAATGCGCGTTCAGCGCCTTGTCCTGTTCCTCGGCCTCGCGGGCCACCACAGGCGCGCAGATCACCAGGTCGCCCAGCAGCGGAAACTTCACGCCCTTGGGCAGGCCTTCCGGGATGTCGGCCGGAAAGCTGAGCACATTGGTGGCGTAATCCTTGCCGCGGTAATGGCGGTTCAGCGATTGGCCTTCCTTGGCGTCTACCACGCGGATGGCCAGGTCGGCCTCGCGGATGCGGCCGTTGAGGGCGGCAGCTACCCAACGGCGGAAGCTGACCGCTGCCGGCAGGCCGGCGCGGGGCAGGGCGTAGCTGACGGCAACGTCCAGACGTACAGGGCCCTTGGTCATTCGCTTGCTCCGGGTTTGACCTGCTGCAGGTCGCGGCGGTCGTAGGCGCTGACGATGCGGGCCACCAGCGGGTGGCGCACCACATCGCGGGATTCGAAGAAGGTGAAGCTGACCCCGTCCACGCCGCGCAGTACTTCGATGGCGTCGCGCAGCCCGGATTTGACGTGCTTGGGCAGGTCGGTCTGGGTCAGGTCGCCGGTGACCACGGCGGTGGAGCCGAAGCCAAGCCGGGTCAGGAACATTTTCATCTGCTCGATGGTGGTGTTCTGTGCCTCGTCCAGGATCACGAAGGCGTCGTTGAGGGTGCGCCCGCGCATATACGCCAGCGGGGCGATCTCGATGACGTTCTTTTCCAGCAGCTTGGCTACCTTTTCCACGCCCAGCATTTCGTACAGGGCGTCGTACAGCGGGCGCAGGTAGGGGTCGACCTTCTGGGTGAGGTCGCCGGGCAGGAAGCCCAGCTTCTCGCCGGCTTCCACCGCCGGGCGCACCAGGATCAGCCGCTGCACGCGTGATTCGTTCAGGGCATCCACCGCCATCGCCACGGCCAGGAAGGTCTTGCCGGTGCCGGCCGGACCGATGCCGAAGCTGATGTCGTGGGTGGCGATCTGGTGCAGGTAGCTGGCTTGGTTGAGGCCGCGGCCACGCACGGTGCCGCGCTTGACCTTGATCGCCACTTCCTGCGCTTCGTAGGCCTGTTCGGTTACATGGTCCACGTTG
This sequence comes from Stenotrophomonas nitritireducens, assembly GCF_001700965.1. NCBI lineage: Bacteria > Pseudomonadati > Pseudomonadota > Gammaproteobacteria > Lysobacterales > Lysobacteraceae > Stenotrophomonas > Stenotrophomonas nitritireducens. The sequence goes on along the minus strand of NZ_CP016756.1, from coordinate 639,859 downwards.
GCGCGGTTCAGGCGCAGGTGGATGGCATGGCTGTCGAAGACGGCTTCGCCTGCTTCCGCATACAGCGCCTTGAGCAGTTTTTCCGCTTCCAGCGCGGTTTTGCCCGGGCCGCTGACGCGGAAAACATGGCCGCGGTTGGCAATCTCCACGCCCAGTTTGAGTTCTACCTGGCGCAGGTGCTCGTCGAACGGCCCGGCCAGGTTGGCCAGCCGCTCGTTGTCAGCCGGGTCGAGAGTGAAATCGCGATGCGTCGTGGTGGTCATTTTTACTAACGGTTACTGGCCGGCGAAGCCGTGCCTGGGACCGGAGAAGGGTACCCCCGTGGCAGGCGGACCACCAGCCACTGGGAGCTGTCACGGTTCTCCACAGCCGATGTGGAAGTGGCGTGGGCCAAGCTGTGGATATCCCTGCCCAGCCCTTGCGGCATAAGCTTCTTGGCGGGGTGGTTAAAAAACTGCCACATTGGGCGGTTGCCGGCTAACGAGTTGTCCACAATTTGTGTGGATCGATCCGGGATGAACATGTGGATAACCGCGCGCAGCCCAGCATTGGCGGGCCTCGAGTCGGTGTGGCGAATAAATGACCGCAGGCTCTGGGGGGCGGGAGAAAGCCTCTCGACGCAAAAGCCTCATGCATCAAGCAAGGAAGACGAGATCCAGGAAAACAATCCAGCGGCCAGCCATCGGCTATAGAAACAACGGAAAGCGGAGGCTTTCCCTTACCCCACACGCGGGAGAGGGGCAGCTTGCCAACCACGGGTCGCTCCCATCGAACGCCCTTGCGCCAGCGCGAGGGCCGGGCGCGGAGCGGAGGCAGGGGGGGGGCGCTCCTGCTCCGGACCAGGCCCCCGCTCAGGCCCCCGGCCTGGCAACCGCAGCCAGCGCCATGGCAGGCTGCGGCGACCCGTCAGTCCTGTGTGACCACCCTGCCACGCAGCGAGTTGCTGAAGGCCTCGGTGATCAGCACGTCGACGAACTGGCCGATCAAGCGCGGGCTGGCGGCGAAGTTCACCGAGCGCATGTTCTCGGTCTTGCCGGTCAGCTCGTTCGGGTCCTTGCGCGAGGGGCCTTCGACCAGCACGCTCTGCACGCTGCCGACCATGGCCTTGGAGATGCCGGCGGCGTGCTCATTGATATGCGCCTGCAGCCGCGACAATCGGGCGTGCTTGTCGGCCTCGCTGGTGCTGTCTTCCAGGTCGGCGGCGGGGGTGCCGGGGCGGCGTGAATAGATGAAGGAGAAGCTCTGGTCGAAGCCCACGTCCTCGATCAGCTTCATGGTCTTCTCGAAATCGGCATCGGTCTCGCCGGGGAAGCCGACGATGAAGTCCGAGCTGATCGAGATGTCCGGGCGTACCGCGCGCAGCTTGCGGATCTTGGACTTGAACTCCAGGGCGGTGTAACCGCGCTTCATCGCGCTGAGCACGCGGTCACTGCCGGCCTGCACCGGCAGGTGCAGGTAGTTGGCCAGTTTCGGCACGTCGCGGTAGGCGTCCACCAGTGAATCGCTGAATTCCAGCGGGTGCGAGGTGGTGAAGCGGATGCGGCCGATGCCGTCGATTTCGGCAAGGGTGCGGATCAGCAGGCCGAGATCGGCAATCTCACCGTCGCCGTAGGGGCCGCGGTAGGCGTTGACGTTCTGGCCGAGCAGGTTGATCTCACGTACGCCCTGGGAAGCCAGCTGCGCGCATTCGACCAGCACATCCTCGAACGGGCGGCTGACCTCGGTGCCGCGGGTATAGGGCACCACGCAGAACGAGCAGTACTTGGAGCAGCCTTCCATGATCGAGACGAAGGCCGACGGGCCTTCGGCGCGCGGCTCCGGCATGCGGTCGAACTTCTCGATCTCCGGGAAGCTGATGTCCACCTGCGGCTTGTTCTGCTCGCGGCGGGCGCGGATCAGTTCCGGTAGGCGGTGCAGGGTCTGCGGGCCGAACACCAGGTCCACGTAGGGTGCGCGCTTGACGATGGCTTCGCCTTCCTGCGAGGCCACGCACCCGCCGACGCCGATGATGACGTCGCGTCCGTTGGCCTTGAGCGCCTTCCAACGGCCGAGCTGGCTGAACACCTTCTCCTGCGCCTTTTCACGGATGGAGCAGGTGTTGACCAGCACCACGTCGGCTTCTTCGGGGTTGTCGGTCAGTTCCAGACCCTCGGCAGCGGCAAGCACGTCGGCCATCTTGGTCGAGTCGTACTCGTTCATCTGGCAACCGTGGGTTTTGATGTAGAGCTTGCCGCGCGCGCCGCCGGCAACCGTCGGCTTGACGCCGGGCAGGGGAATCAATTCAGGAGTGGTCATTTCAGTAGTCACGGCAAAACCGGCCGTGATCGGCAAAGGGGCAGCTGGCGTCCCGGGCATGGCGCTTATTCCAGACGGGTGGGCGGGCACGCAGCCCATGGGGCTGCATTCGTAGCTGGCTATTGTATCGGGCTGCCGGCCCCAGCACGAAGGCTGCTGCGTCAAATACTTGGCAAGCCCTGGCGAAGCTGGGAGACTCCCCGCCCATGAAGGGGATTTTGGGGATCACCGTCGTTCTTGCTGCTGCATTGGCCGCTTTGCCGACCAGTGCCGGCACGCTGTACAAGTGCATTGGCAGCGACGGGGTGCCCAATTACGTCAGCAAGCGCGTCAGTGGCGCCAGCTGCAGCGTGGTCAGCAGCTACCGGCCCACGCGCGAAGCGCCGCGGTATGTGCCGCCGGCGCCGGTGTCCGCCGCCGTTCCCTCAGCGCCAGCCGCAGCGTCGGCGTTGCCGGTTGGCCAGGTGAGCGAGGCTGGTGCCAGCACCGCCGTGGCAGCGCGCACCGCGCCCACTACGGTGCCGTCCACGCCAGCTCCCGCACCGGTCTCGCCCGGGCGCGCGCAGCGGGTGATCAGTGGGCAGGTCTATTCCTATATGAAGGATGGCGTGCGCCACTACACCAGCAGCCGGCCGGCCCAGGTGGCCAATATCGGCACGGTGCGGACCATCCAGTACAGCTACATCGAGCGCTGCTTCGCCTGCGGTGTGCAGTCGCGGGTCAACTTCGGTTCGGTGCGGCTCAACACCCAGGCCTACAGCACCGAGATCGCGGCGGCCGCACGCGAGTTCGGTGTCGAGGAAGCGGTGGTGCGGGCCATCATCCATGCCGAGTCGGCGTTCAATCCCACCGCGCTCAGCCGCGCCGGCGCCCAGGGGCTGATGCAGCTGATGCCGCCCACCGCGCGTCGCTTCGGGGTGTCCGATTCCTTCGATGCCGGCCAGAACATCCGCGGCGGCGTGCAATACCTGTCGTGGCTGCTGCGCCGCTTCAACGGCAACCTGACCCTGGCGGCCGCCGGCTACAACGCGGGCGAAGGCGCCGTGGACCGTCATGGCGGTGTGCCTCCTTACAAGGAGACCCAGTACTACGTGCAGCGCGTTGCGCAGCTGGCCGACCGCTACCGTGGCGAACAGGCCACGCGTCAGTAAGGTCCACCTCCGTTTCTGTTGCAACAGGCCGTGACAAATTTCGCGGACTGGTGTTTGATCGCGTTGTATGAGCGTTAAGCGTTCCGCTACACTCCGGAACGATTCGATTCAGAGCGGGATGGCCCCCACCAGACCGCTGGCAGCATCTCGCTACCTAATCAATATCGGAGTGCCGGATGGCAAACGATGGGGTAAATGATCCAGTCAACACCGGGCGTCGGCGGTTTTTGACAGCGACCACCGCTGTGGTCGGAGCAGTTGGTGTTGGTTTCGCCGCAGTTCCTTTCATCAAGTCGTGGAATCCCAGCGCCCGTGCCAAATTGGCCGGTGCCCCGGTGACTGCCGACATCAGTGCCCTGCAGGAAGGCCAACGGCTTATTCTGGAGTGGCGCGGCCAACCAATCTGGATCGTCAAACGGTCCAAGGCCATCCTGCAGGCCTTGCCTACCCTGGATGCACGGCTCAAGGATCCGGAGTCCGGCAACAAGGACCAGCAGCCGGATTACGTGCTCAAGGGCAATCCCGAGTTCCGCTCGATCAAGCCGGACATCTCGGTGCTGGTGGGGCTTTGCACGCACCTGGGCTGTTCGCCGGAAATGGTTGCCGAAATCCGCCCCGAGCCTTACGACGCGCAGTGGAAAGGCGGCTATTTCTGCCCCTGCCACAAGTCGCGTTTCGACATGTCCGGGCGCGTGTTCCAGGACGTGCCGGCGCCGATCAATCTGCTGGTGCCGCCGCACCACTATGTGGATGACAACACCCTTGTCATTGGCGTTGATCCGCAGGGAGCAGCCTGATCATGGCCGACAATATTCTTACCCGCACCGTCAGCGGCGTGGCCGACTGGGTCAATGAGCGTGCGCCGGGCCTGGTGCCGGTGTACCGCAAGCACGTCAGCGAGTACTACGCGCCGAAGAATTTCAACTTCTGGTACTACTTCGGCTCGCTGGCGATGGTGATCCTGGTCAACCAGATCGTCACCGGCATCTTCCTGACGATGCACTTCAAACCCAGCGCGGCCGAGGCGTTCGCCTCGGTCGAGTACATCATGCGTGACGTGGAGTGGGGCTGGCTGATCCGCTACATGCACAGCACCGGTGCCTCGCTGTTCTTCATCGTGGTCTACCTGCACATGTTCCGCGGGCTGATGTACGGCAGCTACAAGAAGCCGCGTGAGCTGGTGTGGATCCTGGGCATGCTGATCTACCTGGTGCTGATGGCCGAAGCCTTCATGGGCTACGTGCTGCCTTGGGGCCAGATGTCGTTCTGGGGCGCGAAGGTAATCATCTCGCTGTTCGGCGCCATTCCGGTGATCGGCAATGGGTTGACCGAATGGATCATGGGCGATTACCTGCCCGGCGATGCCACGCTCAACCGCTTCTTCGCGCTGCACGTGATTGCCATGCCGCTGGTGCTGCTGTTGCTGGTGGTGCTGCATCTGGGTGCGCTGCATGAAGTGGGCTCCAACAATCCGGACGGCGTGGAAATCAAGAAGGGGCCAAAGGGCAACCGCTGGTCGCCGACTGCACCGGCCGATGGCATTCCGTTCCATCCGTATTACACGGTCAAGGATCTGGTTGGGGTCGGCTTCCTGCTTACCCTGGCGGCCTTCATCATCTTCTTCGCGCCGGTGTTCGGCGGCCTGTTCCTGGAGCATGACAACTTCACCGAAGCCAACCGGCTGGTGACGCCGGAGCACATCAAGCCGGTCTGGTACTACACGCCGTATTACGCGATGTTGCGGGTGGTGCCGAACAAGCTCGGTGGCGTGATGGTGATGTTCTCGGCCATTGCCATCCTGTTCCTGGTGCCATGGCTGGACAAGGCCAAGGTCAAGTCGGTGCGCTACCGCGGCCCGATCTCCAAGGTGATGCTCGGCATCCTGGTGGTGTGCTTCGTGTGGCTGGGCGTGATTGGTTCCGGCCCCGGCACGGCGATCTGGGAAACCTGGGTAGGCCGCGTGTTGACCTTCCTGTACTTCGCCTTCTTCATCACCATGCCGCTTTGGACGAAGATCGACAGCACCAAGCAGGTACCGGACCGGGTGACGACGCATGACTGACAAGTGGATTGTGCGGCTGGCCTTGGCTGCCGCGATGTTGTTCTGTGCCCCGGCGTTTGCTTCCGGCGGCGGCAAGCTGATGCAGGCCGGCAATGACCTGGGCGACCGCGCCTCATTGCAGCGTGGCGCGCAGGCCTACATGAGTTACTGCTCGGGCTGCCACTCGCTCAAATACCTGCGCTATTCGCGGATGGGGGACGACCTGGGGCTCACCGAGCAGCAGGTGATGGACAACCTCAACTTCACCGGTGCCGCTTACGGCGAGCAGATCCAGGTGGCAATGCCGCACGACGAGGCGACCAAGTGGTTCGGCAAGATGCCGCCGGACCTGAGCCTGATCGCGCGCGTGCGCGGCAGCGACTGGATCTACAGCTACCTCAAGTCGTTCTATGTGGATGAGTCACGGCCGCTGGGCTGGAACAACGCCGTGTTCCCGAATGCGTCCATGCCCAACCCGCTATGGGAGCTGCAGGGCATGCAGCATGCGATTCATGGCAAGGCCGAGCAGGAAGGGTTGGAGCCGCCGGTGGTGGGATTGAAGCTGGCGCACCCGGGCAAGGTGGATCCGCGCAGCTACGACCAGACCGTGCGCGACATCACCAACTTCCTTGAATACGCCGGCGAGCCGGCTGCGCTGAAGCGGCAGAGCCTGGGGGTGTGGGTGGTGTTGTTCCTGGCCCTGCTGACCTTCCTGGCCTATCTGGTCAAGACCGAATACTGGAAAGACGTACATTGAGCCTGGTGTAAGCCTGGGGTGTGCAAGGGGGGCCTTGGCAATTGCGCCCATGGCTTGGCACACTCGGGTAACCGTGGTCACCGTCGGCAATGGGCTGGCGGGGCCTTAAGGTTGGCGGAATCCGACCGATGGAGAGCCTTTGATGGCGGCGAGTGTGCGTATGCGTAATACCCTGACTTTGTTCTCTGCCAACGATGACGCCCTGTGTCACCGGGTGCGGTTGGTGCTGGCTGCCAAGGGCGTGACTTACGATCTGGTGCCGGTCGATGCGCAGAATCCACCGGAAGACCTGATCGACCTGAACCCGTACCACTCGGTGCCGACCCTGGTCGAGCGCGAACTGGTGCTGTACGCGGCCTCGGTGGTCAGCGAGTACCTGGACGAGCGCTACCCGCATCCGCCGTTGATGCCGGTCGATCCGCTGTCGCGTGCGCGTCTGCGCCTGGCGATGCTGCGCATCGAGCATGACTGGGTGCCGCAGGTGCAGGCCATTCAGCTGGGCAACAAGACCCAGTCCGAGGCCGGACGCAAGCGCTTGAAGGAACTGGTGGCGCAATCGGTACCGCTGTTCAAGGCGTCGAAGTTCTTTCTCAATCCGGAAATGAGCCTGGCCGATTGCGCGATGGCACCGATCATCTGGCGGCTGGAATCGTTGGGGGTTGCGCTGCCCAAGGATGGCAAGGCCATCGAGGATTACGGCAACCGCATTTTCCGCCACCCGGGTTTCATCCGCAGCCTGACCGACCAGGAAAAAAAGCTGCGGGAGCTGCCCGGCTGAGGCAACGCCTGGCTGTATCTGAACTTATCGATTGCCGCCTTCGGGCGGCGATCGCGCTTCAATGCCGCGTACACTTATGACATGACTGAAGAAACTTTCCGGATGAGCAGCCACCGGCCGTATTTACTACGGGCGTTGGTGGAGTGGATCAACGATAACGGCATGACCCCGCACGTGATGGTTGATGCCGGCGTGCCCGGCGTGCAGGTACCGAGCAGTGCGGTCAAGGAAGACCGGGTTGTGCTCAATATCGCCGAGCGTGCCGTGGTTGGCCTGCATATCGACAATGATGCGGTGAGCTTCACCGCGCGTTTTTCTGGAACCAGTTTCCCGGTATATGTGCCGATTTCCGCGGTGCTGGCAGTATATGCGCGCGAGACCGGGCAGGGCATGGCCTTGCCCGATGACATCCCCGGTACCGATACCACGCCGGACGATGACGACACGCCGCCGACCGATCCGCCAGAGCGGCCACAGCCGACGGCCAAGCGCCCGTTCCTGCGGGTAGTCAAATAATTCCACCGCCGCCGCAAGGCGGCGGTTTTGTTTTGTGCCGGCTACGCCAATTGCTTTTGTAGGAGCGGCATCAGCCGCGAAGCCGGTAGATCTTCGGGTTGCTGGATGCCCGCGATCGGATGGTGCACCAGCTTCGCGGCTCATGCCGCTCCCACATCTCGGGAGGGTGTATTGGTAAGGCCTCTGCCGAGCATGGCTCGGTACTACCGAAGCGGTCCGCTTTGAGCGACGGGTTGGCCTTGTGGGAGCGGCATGAGCCGCGAAGCCGGTAGACCTTTGGATTGCGGAATACCCGGGATCTGGCGATGCACCAGCTTCGCGGCTGATGCCGCTCCTACAGTTCGGGTATATCGGTAAGGCCTCTGCCGAGCATGGCTCGGCACTACCGAGGCGGTTCGCTTTGAGCGGTGGGTTGGCCTTGTGGGGGCGGCGTCAGCCGCGAAGCCAGTAGACCTTGGGATTGCGGAATATCCGCGATCTGGTGATGCACCAGCTTCGCGGCTGACGCCGCTTCCACATGTTCGGGTATATCGGTAAGGCCCTTGCCGAGCATGGCTCGGCACTACATGGCGGGCTTAGATGTCTTCGGCTTCTTCGGTGCTTTTGCGCAGGCGGCCGATCTGGGCGGCGGCGGGGCCGCTGAACGAGATCAGTTCGCGGCCGCGCAATACCATGCGTCCGGTATGTCGGTCCTGGCCGTCGTAGGAATAGTCGAAACGAAAGCTGCGCTCGAAGCCCAGCCAGCCATTGGGCAGGCGGCACAGGCGCAGCCCGGTGCTGTGCACGCTCTGGTCCAGCCATTGCACGTCAGCGGCGCGGCAGGCATTGCGGCCCAGTTCGGTGGCGCGGTCGGCAGCGGCGCGGGAGCGGTCCCAGAACGCAAAGCCGATCGCGCCGACAATCATCAGGATAAGAAGGGTAGGCATGCCCTCACTTTAGGCGATCCACTCGCCCCTGCGCAGCCCCCGCATCGGTGATGTGTATCCGCGCGCCCGCCAATCTCAGTGGGTGACCGGCACTGGAATGGGCTCGTCCGGAGGCGGCGGCAGTGGCGCGGTGGAGTTGAAGGCCGGAGCCGGGTTGGTGGCGGTCAGCTTCAGCAGTGCGGCCCAGTCCTGTCGGTTGAGGTTGCACTCTTCTTCGTGGCCCGGGGAGCAGTTCTGCTCGATGAGGGAGGTGCTTGCCGACGCAGCATTGGCCTTGGGTAGCTCGATCACGCCGGTGCGGTCGAGCATGAGCTTGCGCATCACCACCGAATTGGCAACGTTGCCGCCGATCAGATAAAGCGTGCGGTCGCCGCCCATATTAGCGCTGACCACGATTTCGCAATGCGATTTCCAGTTGCCGGTGCGGCCGCTGCCCAGTGCCTGAATCAGCCCGCTGTAGTTCAGGGTGCTGCTGCGGTCGCGCAGGAAGCACAGCATGTCACCGGGCGCGGGTTTTTCGCTAGCCGGGTCGGCCAGCCGGTACGGCATGCCGTTGCTGCCGCCCTGATAGGCGGCGCGTATGTAGTCGATATGGCGCGGCGAGCGGGTAAAGCCGGGCACGGCGGCGCGGGTCATCACCCAGGAGATGAAGGCCGCTGACCATGGGTTGTCGATCAGGAACGCGCGGCAGTCGCTGTCGGTGTAACGACTACCGGCCGGTTGTGCGCAGCTGCTGGCACCGGCGATGGCGCCCATCGGGCCCAGCGTGGCGCTCTCGCGCCAGTAGCCGGCTACCCGCTGCCAGGCGATCAGGCCGTTGTCGGCCAGGTGCTCGTTCTCCGCTTCGGTGACGCCGAGGCTGGCGATGCGGCCATCACGGTCGATGAAGGGCCGATACCACAGCCGGTGCTCGCCGCATGCGGCTGCCACGACCGCCTTTGCGACCTCGCTGACGCCATAGCGTGGCGGGATATCGCAGGCTTCCGCTGCCATCGCAGGCAGGGCGGGGAGCAACAAGGTCATGCCGCACAGCAGGTATCGGTAGGCCACAGCAGGCTCCGCGAAAGAGGTTGGGAAAGTGTCGCAGCCGGGCCTGCATGCGCGCCGTGAGTCAGCCCGGTGGTGGACCCAGCTTCAGCGACAGGTCGACGGCCTGCACATGCTTGGTCAGCCCGCCGATGGAAATGCAGTCCACGCCGTCTTCGGCAATGGCGCGCAGGCTGGTCAGGTCGACGCTGCCGGAGACCTCCAGCGGAATCCGCCCGGCGGTAATGCGCACGGCGTCGCGGCGCATGGCCGGGCTGAAGTCGTCGATCAGGATGCGCTCGCAGCCCGCGGCCAGGGCTTCCTGCAGCTGCTGCAGGTCCTCCACCTCCACCACCAGTGGCAGCTTCGGTTGCTGCGCACGTGCGGCGTGCACGGCGGCAGTCAACGAGCCGGCGGCGCGGATATGGTTTTCCTTCAGCATCACCGTATCGAACAGGCCGATGCGGTGGTTGTCGCCGCCGCCGCAGCGCACCGCGTATTTCTGCGCCAGGCGCAGGCCGGGCAGGGTTTTGCGGGTGTCCAGGATGCGCGCCTTGGTGCCTGCCACTGCCGCTACATGGCGCGCGGTGGTGGTGGCGGTGCCGGACAGGGTCTGCAGGAAGTTGAGCGAGGTACGTTCGGCGCTGACCAGGCTGCGGCTGCGCCCCTGCAGAGTCGCCAATACAGTGCCGGCGCTGACGTGATCGCCTTCCAGCACCCGCCAGGCGATCTGCACCTGGGGGTCGAGCGCACGGTGTGTGGCATCAAACCAGGGGCGGCCAGCGATCACCGCGTCCTGCTTGCACAGCAGGTAGGCGATATCGGCGGTATCGGGCAACAGAGCGGCGGTGACGTCGCCGCTGCCGATGTCTTCGGCCAGGGCACGGGCGACATCGGCCTCAATCTGTTCCTGCGGCGGGGCCAGGGGCGGATGCGGCAGCATTATTTGGCCGGGAAGTCGGTGATCTGGGCGGTGGCGATGGCTTCATCGGCGAGCAACACCGGAATGCCGTCATCGACGCGGAATACCTGCTTGCGGTCGCCGGTGATCAGCGCTTCGCGCAGCGGCTGGGCCTGGGCGCTGCCATCGGCGCGGGTGACGGTGCCGGCGCCGATGGCGCGGTTGAGGGCTTCCAGGCCGGCGCTTTCCAGCAGGAACAGCGGCTGGCGGGTGTCGGGGGAAACAAGCAGGTCGAGTAGTTTGCGATCCATCGGGTCGTGGTCTTGCGGGGAAGACGGCTAGAATACGTCTTTGCAGCAGGTGACGGCCAATGACCCCAAACCACCCCGCGCCGCTAGTCGGCATCGTGATGGGTTCCCGCTCGGACTGGGAAACCATGCAGCACGCCGCTCAAAAGCTTGACGCTTTGGGTGTTCCCTACGAAGTGAAGGTAGTGTCGGCGCACCGCACGCCGGACGTGCTGTTCAGCTATGCCGAACAGGCGGGCCCGCGTGGCCTGCGCGCCATCATTGGCGGTGCTGGTGGCGCGGCGCACCTGCCGGGCATGCTGGCGGCCAAGACGGCGGTGCCGGTGCTCGGTGTGCCGGTGCAGTCAAAGGCGCTTAACGGCATGGATTCGCTGCTGTCGATCGTGCAGATGCCAGCCGGGATTCCCGTGGCGACCTTTGCCATCGGCAATGCCGGTGCATCCAATGCCGCGCTGTTTGCCGCCGCCATGCTGGCTGCCGAGCAGCCGCAGATCGGTGCCGCGCTGGAGGCCTTCCGCGCCCGTCAGACCGAAGATGTGATGGCTGCGGACGATCCGCGCCAATGATTACGGTCGGCATTCTCGGTGGCGGGCAGTTGGCCCGGATGATGGTGCTGGCAGGGGCCCCGCTGGGCCTGCGCTTCGTGGTGTTCGATCCTGCCGCCGATGCCTGTGCTGGTCAGGTGGCGCCGCTGCAGGTAGGGGGTTTCGACGATGCCGAGGCCTTGGCTGCATTCGCTGCCAAGGTCGATGTGGTCACCTTTGATTTCGAGAACGTGCCGGCGGCCAGCGCGCACTGGCTGGCTGAGCGCAAGCCGGTGTTTCCGAATCCGGCCGCCCTTGCAGTGGCGCAGGATCGTTTGAGCGAAAAAACCCTGTTCCAGGAATTGGGTATCGCCTTGCCGGCGTTCGCCGATATCCGCAGCCACGACGAACTGGCGGCCAAGGTGGCCGAGTTCGGCATGCCCTGCATTCTCAAGACACGGCGGCTGGGCTATGACGGCAAGGGCCAGTTCCGCATCCGTACCGACGCCGACATCGCGGCGGCATGGCAGGCGCTGGGTGCGCAGGTCGAGAAGACCGGACTGATACTCGAAGGTTTCGTGGCGTTTGATCGGGAAGTCAGCGTGGTGGCCGTTCGTGGCCGCGATGGTGAGTTCCGGGCCTGGCCGCTGACCACCAACTGGCATGTGGACGGCGTGCTGTCCGCCAGCCTGGCACCGGCGGTGCTGTCGGCCGAGCAGCAGGCCACGGCTATTGCCTATGCACAGCGGGTTGCCGAGCGGCTGGACTACGTTGGCGTGTTTGCGCTGGAGCTGTTCTGCCGTGGTGAGGCGCTGTTGGCCAACGAGATGGCGCCGCGTGTGCACAACTCGGGCCACTGGACCAGCGACGGTGCGGAAACCTCGCAGTTCGAAAACCACCTGCGTGCGGTGCTGGGCCTGCCCTTGGGCGATACCCGCGTGCTGGGCCATGCCTGCATGCTCAACTGGCTGGGTCAGATGCCCGACAGCAAGCCGGTGCTGGCCGAATCGGCCGGTCATTGGCATGACTACGGCAAGCAGGCGCGCGACGGTCGCAAGGTGGGCCACGCCAATCTGCGTGATGACTCCGCACTCGCACTGGCGGCAGCATTGCAGCGCGTAGGCGAGGCTTTGGGGCGGCAGGCGCAGGTGGCGCCGGTGGTAGACACGCTGCGCGGCGGCATGACGCCAAACTAAGCATTGCCGGCGTAAGGTTCTCCGGTCCCTACTGGAGAACCTGCCATGCTCGATTGGAATGACTATCGCCGTGAGTTGAAGGGCCGCATCGGCGAGCTTGGCAAACTGTCGCCGGATACCCTCAAGGGCTACCTGACACTCAGCGGCGCCGGTGCCCAGACCAACCATCTGGATGCAAGGACCCGCGAGCTGATCGCGCTGGCGGTTGCGGTGACCACGCGCTGCGATGGCTGCATCACCACCCACGTCGACGCGGCATTGAAGCAGGGCGCCAGCCGCGAGGAGATCGCCGAGGCGCTGGGCGTCGCGGTAGCACTCAATGCCGGCGCGGCGATGGTGTATTCGGCGCGGGTGCTGGATGCAGTAGCTGCGCACGATTGAGCGCGGCCTTAGTTCGCCTCACGTCGGTTCGAATATGTGCCAGTCCTTTGCTGGCGCGTACCGGCCATAGCGGCCAGCAAGCTTCAGGTCCCTTGATCCCGCTCGCGCGCGGATCAGGGTTCAATTGCGGGCTACGGCGCACGCGATCCCTTCGCCAGCAGGCTGGGGTTGGCGCAGGCCAGCTCAGCTCAGCTGTGCCGCCACGAAATCCCAGTTCACCAGCTTCCAGAAGGCCTGCAGAAAGCGCGCGCGCTCATTCTGGTAGTCGCTGTAATAGGCGTGCTCCCAGACATCGCAGACCAGCAAGGGGGTGCTGCTGCCGGTCAGTGGGGTGTTTGCATTGCGCGTGCTGACAATGGCCAGCTTGCCGTCCGGGTGCTGCACCAGCCAGGTCCAGCCCGAGCCGAACACCGCCAGCGCGGCGCGGTTGAACTCCTCGCGCAGCTTCTGCACGTCGCCGAACTGGCCATTGATGCGCTCGGCCAGCGGGCCATGCGGATCGCCACCGGCGCGCGGATGCAGGCATTGCCAGAAGAAATCGTGATTCCACGCCTGTGCGGCCGCCTGGAACAGGCTGCCCTGGCTGTTGCGGACGATTTCCTCCAGCGGCAGCGCATCCAGCTCGGTTCCGGCGATGCGCGCATTCACCGTGTCCACGTAGCCGCGATGGTGCCTGCCGTGATGCAGGTCCAGGGTTTCGGCCGAGATGTGCGGCTGCAGGGCGGTGCGGGAGTAGGGTAGGTCAGGCAGTTGGACGGGCATTGGAGATTCTTTTCGGGGCAGGGCGCCGGGAGTCGGCCGGCTCGGCTTACAATGGTCGACCACGGGAAAGTCTATCCGACCAGGACGGGCCGTTCTTTCGCAGTAGGGAGAATTCGAATGCCGGTGATGGAACAAATCCAGGCTGAGGTGGAGCAACACCCCCTCGTCTTGTTCATGAAAGGTACGCCGCAATACCCGATGTGCGGCTTTTCCAGCCGCGCGGTGCAGGCGCTGTTGGCCGCCGGTGCGATTAACCTGCGCACCGTCAATCTGCTGGAGTTCCCGGAGGTGCGCGCCAACCTGCCGCGCTATTCGAACCTGGCCACCTTCCCGCAGTTTTTCATGCATGGCGAGCTGATTGGCGGCTGCGACATTCTTCTGGAGCTGCTGGAGTCCGGCGAGCTCAAGCGTATTGTTGCCGAGGCCGGGCAAGCGTGAGTGCCCAGCCTCGTGTGGGCGAGGGCGCCGATCTTGCCGGTCGGGTCATTCTGATTGCAGGTGCCGCCGGCGGCCTGGGGGCTGCCGCGACGCGGGCCTGCGCGCAGGCCGGCGCCACCGTGGTGATGCTGGGGCGCAAGGTGGCCAAGCTCAATCGCGTCTATGACAGCGCCGCCCAGCTTGGTCCGGAGCCGCTGCTGTATCCGCTGGACCTGGAAGGCGCCAGCCCCGACGACTATGCGGCACTGGCTGAACGGCTGGAGTCCGAAGTCGGGCGCCTGGACGGCGTGCTGCATTGCGCAGCCGATTTCGCTGGCTTGACCCCGTTCGCGTCGGGCGACCCGGCAGCCTTTGCCCGCGCCATCCACGTCAACCTGACCGCCCGCGCCTGGCTGACCCAGGCCTGTTTGCCGCTGCTGCGGCAGCGTGAAGACGCGGCGGTGGTGTTTGCACTGGACGATATCCAGCGGGTCGGCCAAGCCTACTGGGGCGGCTACGGCGTGGCCCAGTATGGATTGCGCGGGCTTATCGAGAGTCTGCACCACGAGTTGCGCAATGGGCCTGTGCGGGTCTGCGGCCTGCAGCCCGGGCCGATGCGGACCGGCTTGCGCGCGCGTGCCTTCACCCATGAGGAAGACGCGGCGCCGGTGGATCCTGCCCAGTACGCCGACGCTGCCGTGCAGCTGCTCGCCGCCGATGGCGTGGCCTGGCGTGGGCAGGTGCGAGACCTGGCCGGGTGACGATCCTTTCAGCGGCCCTGCTGCTGTTTCTGATCCTGGATCCGCTGGGCAATATCCCGGTGTTCCTGAGTCTGCTCAAGCCCCTGACGCCCAGGCGTCAGCGGGTGGTGCTGGTGCGCGAGCTGTTGATCGCCCTGGCGGTGTTGATGGCCTTTCTATGGGGCGGCAAATACGCGCTGGAGCTGATGCACCTGCGCCAGGAGTCGGTGGCCATCGCCGGTGGCATCGTGCTGTTCCTGATCGGCATCCGCATGATTTTCCCGCGCCCGGAAGGCCTGATGGGCGCGGTGCCGGACGGTGAGCCCTTCATCGTGCCGATGGCCATCCCGCTGGTGGCCGGCCCCTCGGGCATGGCGGCGGTGATGCTGATGGGCAGCAATGAGCCAGAGCGACTTGGCGATTGGAGCCTGGCCTTGCTGCTGGCCTGGGGCGGAACGGCGGCCATCCTGATGTCGGCAACCCTGCTTTACAAGCTGCTCGGGGCCCGCGCGCTGACCGCGCTGGAGCGCCTGATGGGCATGCTGCTGGTCGCAATCTCGGTGCAGATGCTGCTCGATGGATTGGCGACGTATCTGGCATCAATAAGGTAAGTGATTGATTGGCCGTAGGTGGTGCTGCCGCAGTGCAGCATCACTGTCTTATGGCAGTCATAAACAGTCATTACCGTGTTAACCTTATCTTAACCGTTGCGGCTGAAACCGCCTCGGAAGGGACCCCCAAGATTCAAGACGATCAGGCGCTCGGTTGACCCCGGGGCTGATGGATCGCGCTTTTTCTCAATCGCCAACTCGTTTCGAGGCTACCCATAATGAACCACCCGCGTATCAAGATGTCCAAGCTTGCACTTGGTCTTGTCGTCGCACTTGCGGCTGCTCCGGCTTTCGCACAAAGCACCTCTGCCGGCGTCGGCGGTCAGGTCATGAACAACGGCGGTCAGCCGGTTGCTGGTGCTGAAGTTACCATCACCCACGTCGAGTCGGGCACGGTCAGCCGTGCGACCACCGACGCGGCTGGTCGTTACAACGCCCGCGGTCTGCGCGTGGGTGGTCCGTATACCATCACCATCACCAAGCCAGGTGAAGGCACCAAGACCGAAGATGGCGTGTATCTGGGCGTGAACCAGACCGGCACCATCAATGCCCAGCTGACCGGTGATCTGGCAGCTACCAACCTGGAAGCCATCCAGGTCATGGCTATCGGTGGCGGCTCGGAAGTTTTCAGCGCCACCAAGATGGGTTCGGGTACCAACCTGAGCCAGGCGCAGATGGAAGCGCTGCCCTCGATCGGCGGCAATATCCAGGACTACATGCGCCTCGACCCGCGCGTGGCCTTCGTTGACCGTGCCTCGGGCGCCATCTCGGCCGGCGGCCTGAACCCGCGTTACAACTCGATCAACATCGACGGCGTTTCGGCCAGCGACACCTTTGGTCTGGAAGGCAACAACATGACCACCCGGCGTCAGCCGGTGTCGATGGAAGCCATTGAAGCGCTGGACATCAACCTGTCCAACTACGACGTGTCCATTGCCAGTGCTGCCGGTGCAACCGTCAACGCCGTGACCAAGTCCGGTACCAACGAGTTCCACGGTTCGGTCTACGGCACCTACCGTGATGGCGACTGGTTCGGCAACAACCCGGACGGCAAGAAGTTCAACGGCTTCACCGAAGAAAAGACCTACGGCGCCACCTTCGGCGGCCCGATCCTCAAGGATCGCCTGTTCTTCTTCGCCAACTACGAGAAGTTCAAGCAGGCAGCTCCGGGTGCCGACATCGGCAGCAGCGTGCTGGGCAAGGCTGGCGCCAAGTACGGCATGGCTGAAGTTGCCAAGGCGCAGCAGATTGCCAAGGACACCTACGGCATCGATGCCGGCGGCCTGTCCAGCAACGGTGATACCGAGCTGGAAGAGTACGCACTGAAGATCGACTGGAACATCAACGACGATCACCGCGCCAGCGTCCGCTACAGCAAGCTGGACCAGAGCAAGCTGCGCATCAACGGCATGGGCAGCAGCAGCCAGGCTTCGCTGAGCTCGTATTGGTACCAGCAGAACAAGACGGTCGAGAGCTATGTCGGCCAGTTGTTCAGCGATTGGAGCGATAACTTCTCCACCGAATTCAAGGTCTCGTACCGTGATTTCGCGTCCGAGCGCGTAGTGCCGACCAATGCGCCGAGCATCGCCATCTACTTCGACGGCACCCAGTCGCGCCCGACCGGCGACGTGCTGTTCATGGGTACTGAAACTAACTCGCAGGGCAACATCCTGCAGACCAAGACCTGGAACTACTCCGGTTCGGGTAGCTACATTCTCGGCGACCATACCCTGAAGTTCGGCGTCGATTACAGTGACAACGATATCTACAACCTGTTTGGTCGTGCCAGCTGGGGCGTTTACACGTTCCTCGGCCTGGACAACTTCGCCAAGGGCAACTGGGCGAATTACCAGTACAACAAGGAGCGTGCTCCAGGTTCGATCGCGGCCACTTACAAGAACAGCAACCTCGGTCTGTTCGTGCAGGACACTTGGTACGTCAACAACAACCTGACCCTGACCCTGGGCCTGCGTGGCGATCGCCCGGAAGTCAGCCCGGCGCCGCAGTACAACGCCCCGGCGGACGCCTACTTTGGCTATAACAACAGCAAGGTGTTCGGTAGTGGCTTCCTGATCCAGCCGCGCGCTGGTTTCAACTACACCTTCGATTCGGACCGTCCGACCCAGCTGCGTGGTGGTGTTGGCCTGTTCCAGGGTGACGCGCCGCAGGTGTGGATCAGCAACAGCTATTCCAATACCGGCTACAACTACGATTCGTACAACATCAACAACGGCAACCTTACTACGCCGCCGTTCAACTTCAGCCCGGATGGCAGCAATCAGCCGGTCCCGGGTGCGACTCCTGCGGCCCAGGGCGTGAGCTTTGTCGGCAAGGACTTCAAGTTGCCGTCGCTGTACAAGGCCAACCTGGCGTTCGACCACGAACTGCCGTGGTATGGCATCGTGGCGTCGGCCGAGGTGCTGGTCACCAAGACCAAGGATGGCCTGTACTACCAGTCCTTGAACATCGGCAAGGTGGTGGATGGCGAACTGGTGCCGTCCTTCATCGGTCCGGATGGTCGTGACATGTACTGGAACCCGGCCAAGAGCGTCAACGGCTCCTGGACTACGGACGACAACCGCGCTGGTCGTAATAAGGCGTACAGCGACGTCTTCCTGATCGACAACACCGACAAGGGCCGCACCAGCCAGTTCACCGTCTCGCTGAGCAAGCCGTTCACCGAAGGCAGCGACTGGTCCTGGAGCCTGGGTTACACCTACACCGACGCCACCGAAGTGGGTTCGCTGACCAGCTCCACCGCCAGCTCGGGTTGGGGTAACCAGTATTCCTTCAACGTCAACTCGGACACCGAGACCACCTCGCGTTACGAGATCAAGGACCGTGTCTCCGGTTCGCTGGACTGGAAGCACAAGTTCTTCGGTGACTACCAGACCCGCGTTGGCCTGGTGTATGAAGGCCGCAGCGGCCGTCCGTACAGCTACATCTTCAACGGCGACGCCAATGGTGACGGCCGTAACTCCAACGACCTGTTCTACGTGCCGAAGGGCCCGGGTGACGTGCTGTTCGGCGGCTTCGACTCCAAGACCGGCGTGTTCAAGGCCGACCCGAAGCTGGAGGAGCAGTTCTTTGCCTGGTTGGCAGAGAACCCGCAGCTCGCCAAGTACGCTGGCAGCTACGCGCCGGCCAATGGCTTCCGTACCGGCTGGATCAATACCTTCGACATCCGCGTGTCGCAGGAACTGCCGGGCTTCATGAAGGGCCACAAGTCGGAAATCTGGCTTGACGTGCAGAACGTGGGCAACATGCTGAACAAGAAGTGGGGTCAGATCTACGACTACGGCTTCTATGCAAATGCCCGCGGTGCCAATCTGGCCGGCATGGTCGATGGCAAGTACGTCTACGACAAGCTGTACAACGACAAGCCGACCGCCGCCAACGCGGACGCCGATGGTTTCAATCAGGGTGTCTCGCAGTGGTCGCTGCAGCTGGGCTTCCGCTACCAGTTCTGATCGTCTGATTGATCGGATGTAAACCGAAAACGGCCGGGGCGACCCGGCCGTTTTCTTTTTAATGGGGGGAGCGCTAAAGTCGATCGCCAAAGAGGAAGGAGCAGTTGTGGAAATGACCAAGAATGAAGGGCCAGCGAGGGCGCTGCCGGTGCAGGACGCACGTATTTATCCCCGCGGTGGGCTGGATGTGTTATCGCGGACGGAAGTGGCGCGGTTGCGCGACGCCTCCAGTGGCGGCATGCACGAGCTGCTGCGGCGCTGTGCGCTGGCAGTGCTGACCAGTGGCAGCGCCTCGGATGACCCGCGCGCTGCACGCGACCTCTATCCTGATTTCGACGTGCAGGTGACCCAGCAGGACCGTGGCGTCCGCATCGACCTGAGCAATGCGCCGGCGATGGCGTTCGTTGATGGTGAGATCATCCGCGGTATCGCCGAGCTGCTGTTCTCGGTGGTGCGCGACCTGGCCTACATGGCCATCGAACTGGGCCCGGAATACGCCTCCGATCTGGAGACCTCCGACGGCATCACCAACGCAGTGTTCGGCGTGCTGCGCAATGCGCGCATCCTGCAGCCCAGCGACCCCAACCTGGTCGTGTGCTGGGGCGGCCACTCGATTTCCCGCGATGAGTACCTGTACACCAAGCAGGTCGGTTACGAGCTGGGCCTGCGCAGCCTGGACATCTGCACCGGCTGCGGCCCGGGCGCGATGAAGGGCCCGATGAAGGGCGCCACCATCGCCCACGCCAAGCAGCGCAAGACCAACACCCGCTACATCGGCATCACCGAGCCGGGCATCATCGCGGCCGAGTCGCCGAACCCGATCGTCAATCACCTGGTGATCATGCCGGACATCGAGAAGCGCCTGGAGGCCTTCGTCCGTCTTGGCCACGGCATCATCGTGTTCCCGGGCGGCGTGGGCACCGCCGAGGAAATCCTGTACCTGCTCGGCATCCTGCTGCGCGAGGAAAACAAGGATCTGCCGTTCCCGCTGATCCTCAGCGGCCCGGCCATCGCCGCGCCTTACTTCCAGCAGATCGACCGTTTCATCCGCTTGACCCTGGGTGACAAGGCTGCAGAGCGCTACGAGATCATCGTCGGCGAGCCGGTTGGCGTTGCCCGGAAGATGTCGCAGGGCATCAAGCGGGTGCGCGAGTTCCGCCTGGCGCATCGCGATTCGTTCTTCTACAACTGGCAGGTGGAGATCCCGCTGGCCTACCAGCAGCCGTTCGTGCCTACCCACGAGGCGATGGCGGGCCTGGACCTGCACAAGGGACGCTCGGCACCGGATCTGGCCGCCGACCTGCGACGTGCGTTCTCCGGCATCGTCGCCGGCAACGTCAAGGAAGAGAGCATGGCCCGGATCGAGGAATTCGGCCCGTTCAAGATCCACGGCGATTCCGAGATGATGCAGGCGCTGGACGAACTGCTGCGCGCCTTCGTCGAGCAGCGCCGGATGAAGATTTCCGGCGAATATCACCCTTGTTATCAGGTGGTTGCCTGATCAGTGCGGTAAAACAGGCAGGGTGATGGTGGTGATGTGGCGGCCGTTTTCAACGCGGGTTGTTACATCGCCCAACCCGCCGGTCATGGCCTGGATGCGCGCGCGCGAGGATTCAAGCCCCACCTTGTGGCCGGTTCTCAGGTTGGGGGCGCCGGCAGGGGGTAGGGCGTTCTCGATGGTGATGTTGAGTGCGTTTGCCAGCTGTTGCATGCGAACTTGTATCTCGCCGCCTTCAGGCGATGGCTCAACCCCGTGGCGGATCGCGTTCTCGATCAGGGGTTGGATGGAAAGCGTCGGCACACGTTGCTCAGGTATGGGGGCAGGTAGATGCCAGTGAATCTGCATGCGGTCGCCGAAGCGCAATCCTTCGATTTCGGCGTAGCGCTGGGACAATGCTATTTCCTCACTCAAAGGGATCGTGCGTGGACCGGCGAGTGCCGCTCGGAACAGGTCGGCAAGGTCCAGTAGCAGACGCTCGGCATCCTGTGGGCGTTGATGGACCAAGGCAGCGCCGGTGTTGAGGGTATTGAACAGGAAATGGGGGCGAATGCGGGCCTGGAGTGCTTCCAACTCGGCTTGTTTGGCGCGCACCGCCAGTTGCCTTAGACGCCAATGGCTTTGGAAGGCGATAAGCGCTACAAGGCCTATCAGCAGCGCCATTGTGCTCAGCTTTGCCGCAAATATCGCCCAGCCTTCCGGCGGGGCAAGCCACGTGTCTTTCAGCAGGACCGTTGCCAGTGCCGTGACCAGCCAGGTACTGCAAAGCAATGCCATCAACGCTACCACCGAGATCTGCGTTGGGCTGCTGCGGCGCAGGTGTCGGCGCGCGATGTAAAGCAGGGCAAGCGATGCCAGGGCCACCCATTGGATGGTGAACGAGGCCAAGCCGAAGTAGGTGAGGAGGTCGACGCGTGCACTTTGGGACAAGGTCAGCAGTGCGGCCAATGCCTCGCCAGCCAGCATGATGCGGATGATGGTCTGCGCCTGGGAGAGTGGGTCCAGAGGGTTCAGTTCTGCCGGCTGGGGCGTGGACATGCGGCGTTGGTTTCCGTGGAAGCAAGGGGAGTGCGAACTAAGCCATTCATGCGCCGGATCGAGCCGTTCATCCCTGAACTGGTGGAGTGGCTGGTCTCCAGCAAATAGAGTAAGCCGTCCATATGGGGAAAGGGTATGCCCAGCATTCTTCCAGCAGCTGAACGCGCGTCGGCGCATGGCCGTGTCCGAG